>NZ_JBHVWS010000010.1:6799-212473 GCF_042882185.1 Streptomyces sp. NPDC058239 | reverse complement strand
GGGGGGGTGGGGTGGGCCGCGCCGGGGTTGGGGGGGCGGGGCCCCACCCGTTTCCGTTGCGGTCAGCCCCGCTTGAGACCGAGCACCTCCGCGGCGGCGAAGGTCTCGCCCGTCGGGCGGTCCTCGTAGTACGGGGAGATCAGCTCGTCCAGCTCGTCGAAGGAGAACGTCTCCTTCGACGAGTCGAACTTCGCCGCCACCCTGGGGCGTTCGACGATCGCGACCATCCCGCCGTGCACGACGAGCAGTTGCCCGTTGACCTTGGCGGCCGCCGGGGAGGCCAGATAGCCGACCAGCGGAGAGACATGCTCGGGGGCGAGCGCGTCGAGCCGGCCGTCCGTCGGTTCCTGGAAGCCCGCGAAGACGTCCTCGGTCATCCGGGTGCGGGCCCGCGGGCAGATGGCGTTGGCGGTGACGCCGTACTTGGCCAGGGCCAGGGCCGTGGAGGTGGTGAGGCCGACGATGCCGCCCTTGGCCGCCGCGTAGTTCGGCTGGCCGGCCGAACCGGCCAGGAACGCCTCCGACGAGGTGTTGACGATCCGGCCGTAGACCGGGCCGCCGGACTCCTTGGAGCGGGCGCGCCAGTGGGATGCGGCGAAGTGTGTGGTGTTGAAGTGGCCCTTGAGGTGGACTCTGATGACGGAGTCCCACTCGTCCTCGGTCATCGAGAAGACCATCCGGTCGCGCAGGATGCCCGCGTTGTTGACCAGGATGTCGAGCTTTCCGTATGTGCCGACGGCCAGCTCCACCAGGGCGCGGGCCTGCTCGTGGTCGGAGACGTCGCCGAGGTGCGCGACCGCCCGGCCGCCCGCGGCCCGGATCTCCTCGGCGACCTCCTCGGCGGGGGCCGCGGATGCCTCGCCGGAGCCGTCGCGGCCCGGCTGCCCGTAGTCGTTGACGACGACGGACGCGCCGAGCCGCGCCAGTTCCAGTGCTTCGGCGCGTCCGAGGCCGCGGCCCGCGCCCGTGACGATCGCGGACATGCCTTCCAGGGGAAGTGACATCGGAATCTCGGAGTCCTCTCAGGTGGGAGCAGGGTGGGAGCGAGGTGGGAGCAGGGTGAGGGTCAGAGTTCGATGCAGGTGCGCAGCGACTCGCCGGTCCTCATCTGGTCGAGGGCGTCGTTGATGCCGTCGAGCCGCACCCGGTGGGTGATCATCGATTCGAGGTCGATCCGGCCGGCCCGCCAGAGCGCGATGGCCCGTTCGTACGACCGGAGCACATCGCCTCCGCCGTACATGGAGGGCAGGATCCGCTTCTCGTCGAAGAACAGCTCGAACATGTTGACCTGAAAGTTGTCGTCCATCGCGCCCGCGCCGACGATGCAGAGGGTGCCGCCGCGCCGGGTGTTCTCGTACGCCGTGCGGGCGGTGGCCGACTTGCCGACGACCTCGAAGACGTAGTCGAAGCCCTCGCCTGCGGTGATCCGCTGCTTGGCGTCAGCGAATTCGTCCGGGGACACCGCCTCGGTCGCGCCGAACCGCAGTGCCGCCTCGCGCCGCGATGCGACCGGGTCCACGGCCACGATCTGGGCGGCGCCCTGCACCCTGGCGCCCTGGATCGTGGAGATGCCCACTCCGCCGCAGCCGATGACGGCGACCGACGAACCGGCCTCCACCTGTGCGGTGTTGATGGCCGCGCCCAGCCCGGTGGTCACCCCGCAGCCGATCAGCGCGGCGATATCGAACGGCACGTCGTCGGGGATCGGTACCGCGCAGCCCGCGCCGACGACGACCTCCTCGGTGAAGGTGCCGGTGCCCGCGAAGCCGAAGACATCTCCCCCGGGGCGCTTGAAGTTGGGCGTTCCCGCGTTCATGAAGCCGGCCAGGCAGAGGTGGGTCTGGCCGCGTTTGCAGGACGGACACGCCCCGCATGCGGGCAGCCAGCAGACCAGCACCCGGTCCCCCGCGTTCAGCCCGGTGACGCCGTCGCCGACGTCGACGACCTCGCCCGCGCCCTCGTGGCCCGGGATGAAGGGGGCGGGCTGCGGCAGCACGCCGCTCATCGCGGAGACATCGGAGTGGCACAGTCCGGTGGCCCGGATGCGGAGCCTGACCTTGCCGGGGCCGAAGCCCACCGCCTCGACGTCGTCGAGGACTTCCAGTTTGTCCTGACCGATCTCGTGCAGTACGGCTGCGCGCATTGCGGCTCCCCTCATGGGCCTGTGGACCTCTTGGAGTTGGTTCAGGAGTGTTCGACGAAGGTGTCGCCGAGGACCGGGGCGTCGTCCCGCTCGACGGCTCGCACCTCGGCCCGGACGTGGTCCTTGCCGGTCCACATCTGGATACGGAGGGTCTCGCCGGGGAAGACGACGCCGACGAAACGGGTGCGGTAGGAGCGGATACGCGTCACATCGCCGCCGAGCACCGTGTCGGTAACGGCCTTGAGTGTCATGCCGTAGGTGCACAGCCCGTGCAGGATCGGCCGGTCGAAGCCGGCGAGCCGGGCGAACTCGGGGTCGGCGTGGAGCGGGTTCCAGTCCCCGGAGAGGCGGTACAGCAGCGCCTGGTCCGGGCGGATCGGCCGCTCCACCACGCGGTCGGGGGCGACGGCGGGACAGGCGACCCGCTCGGAGGGGCCGCGTTCGCCACCGAAGCCCCCCTCGCCCCGGACGAAGATCTGGGCGTCGTTGGTCCACAGCGGGCCCTCGTCGTCGGCGGCCTCGGTGCGCAGCACCAGCACGGCCGCCTTGCCCTTGTCGTACACGGCGGCAACCTTCGAGGTCTGTACGGCGCTGCCCTTCACGGGGATCGGCCGGTGCACCCGCACACTCTGCCCGCCGTGCAGGACGGCGGCCAGGTCGACATCGATGCCGGGCGAGGAGAGTCCGCCGACGACGCCCGTGCCCGCGACGGTGGCGAAGGAGGGCAGCACCTGGAGCCGGGACTCCAGGGTGTAGCGCAGCTCGCCGGGGTCGGTGGCGGGGTCGGCCCGGTCGGGATCGGCGCCCGCACCGATCCCCAGGTGGTAGAGCTGGACGTCCTTGTGGTCCCAGCTGATCCGGGTGGACCGGGCTTCGGCGGCGACAGCCTTTTCGGCATCAATGGGCATGGGGAAGCTGCTCCTTGATGGTGGGAAGACCTCGGCGCGGCCGTCCGCACCGTCGGCCGCACCGAGGTCGTGCGGGACCGGCCGTCACGCCCGTTCTAGAACGCGTTCTAGCCGATGACCCCCATGTATAACGCAGCACCCAGCAGTTGTGAAGACCGTTGCTGACGTAGTGTCAGACATGGTTCCTCCGGGTGGTCCGGCACCATGACATATGTCATCGCGAAGTCCGTACACACACCTCTGCCGGGGCCTCGGGCACCCTCCGTAGTGTCGCGGTCATGAAGCAGACAACGGGGAGCTCGGCCGCGGTGGTGCTCACCGCGGCGGTCAAGACCTTCGGCCGGGCGGAGCGGAGCGTACGGGCCGTGGACGGGATCGATCTGTCCATCGGCCGCGGCGAGACCGTCGCCCTGCTCGGCCGCAACGGGGCGGGCAAGTCCACCACCATCGGCCTTCTGCTGGGTCTGAACGAGCCGGACTCCGGCAGTGTGCGGGTGCTGGGCCGGACCGCCGAGCAGGCGGTACGGGCCGGTCTGGTCGGCGCCATGCTCCAGGACGGGCGGCCCATCCAGCGGGTGACCGTCCGCGAACTGATCACCTTCGTCGCCTCGACCTACCCGCAGCCGATGCCGGTGACCGAGGCGCTCTCGCTGGCGGGCGTCACCGCGTACGCGAACCGGCGCATCGACAAGCTCTCCGGCGGCCAGACCCAGCGCGTCCGCTTCGCCGTCGCGCTGGCCGGCAACCCCGAGCTGATCGTCCTGGACGAGCCGACCGCCGCCCTGGACGTGGAGGCACGCCGGACGTTCTGGGACTCGATGCGGGCCTACGCCCGGCGCGGCAACACCGTCCTCTTCTCCACCCACTATCTGGAGGAGGCCGACGAGAACGCCGACCGGATCGTCGTCATCGACCGGGGCCGGATCGTCGCGGACGGCACCGGCGACACGATCAGGGGCGCGGCCGGAAGCAGTCTCGTCTCCTTCGACCTGGCGGGCGGGCCGACCGAGGGCCTGGAACTGCTGCCCGGCGTCGTCACCGTCGAGGTGTCCGGGGACCGGGCGCTGCTGCACACCGACGATTCCGACGCCACCGTCATGGAGCTGGCCCGCCTCGGCGCGCTCCGTGACCTCCGGGTCTCCCGGGCCACGCTGGAGGACGCGTTCCTCGCCCTCACCGCACCGGTCGCCGCAGTACCCGTAACAGATTCCGAGAGGGAGACCGTGTGATGTTCCGCTACATCGTGCTCGAAGTGCGCAGGACCCTGCGTGACGGCTTCTTCCTGATCTTCGGGACCGGGATGCCGGTGATGATGTATCTGCTCTTCACCAACATCGGCGGGGGCGAGGGCGTCGACGGCTGGAAGACGGCCTCGATGGTCGGCATGGCCGCGTACGGTGCGCTGGGCTCCGCCATGTCGATCGGTACGGGGGTCGCCTCCGACAAGACGCTGGGCTGGCTCCAACAGCTGCGGGTCACCCCGCTCGCCCCTTCCCGGGCGGTCGTGGGCCGGGCGATCAGCGGTTCGGTGACCGTCCTGCCGACGATCCTGACGGTGCTGCTGGCCGGCGGACTGCTCAACGGGGTGCGGCTGGACGCCTGGCAGTGGATCGCACTGGCACTGCTGCTGTGGATCGGCGCGCTGCCGTTCACCCTGCTCGGCCTCGGCAACGGCTACCGGCTCACCCCGCAGGGCACCGGGGTCGTCAACGTGGCCTGTCTGATGGGCTTCGCGATCGTCGGCGGGCTGTGGTTCCCGCTGGACCTGCTTCCCCAGTGGCTGCGTTCCATCGGCAGGTTCACCCCCGCCAACCGGTTCGCCGACCTGGGCTGGGCCACCACCGCCGGGCACGCGCCCGGTACCGGCACGATCGCCGTGCTCTGCGCGTGGCTCCTGCTGTTCGGTGCGTACGCCGTTGTCTCGTACCGTCGGTCCGCGAGGACCGTGTGACCCGAGACGACCGTGTGACAGGAGTGGACATGGCCAGGAAACGAACGGGCACGTGGCGGGAACGGCGCAGACGGCGCGACAACCGGCGCCCCGGTCCGCCCGGACCGTACACCCTGCTCCCCTGGCTGCTGATGGGCATGGGCGCCTTCTCCAATCTCTTCCAGGGCGAGACCCCCAACCCCTGGCTCGGCGGTCTGGGGCTGTTCACCTTCAACTCCCTCTACATCTCCGTGGTGTTCCGAGGCTTCGTCAAGAGGAAGCGCGAGAGTCCGGTGTCGTACTGGCTGCTCGCGGCGATGGCCGCCGTCACGTTCGGGCTCGCGATCGGCTACGGCGGAAGCTGGCTGCTGTTCTTCCCGCTGCTCTCGCTGGCCTGCGGCACCATCCTGCGCCACCGGCAGCTGGCTGTCGGCCTGTTCTCCCTCGCCGTGGTCGCCAGCCTCATCGCCGTGTGGCGCGGGAACAGCGCTTCGGACCCGTGGACGATCGGTTACGGCACCTTCATCTCGGGCGCGGTGACCGCCGCGATCCTCACCCTCGCGGAGACCGTGATGGAACTGCGCGCCACTCGGCAGGAACTGGCCCGCACCGCCGTCGAGAAGGAGCGGCTGCGGTTCTCCCGCGATCTGCACGATCTGCTGGGCCACACACTGTCCGTGATCGTGGTCAAGTCGGAGGCCGCGCGCCGGCTCGCCCCGCGCGACATGGATGCGGCGCTCCTCCAGGTCGCGGACATCGAGTCCGTCGGCCGCCAGGCCCTCACCGAGATCCGTGAGGCCGTCACCGGCTACCGCGAGGGGAGCCTCGCCACCGAACTGGACCGGGCCCGGTCCGCGCTCACCGCCGCCGGGATCGAACCGGTGCTCCGCCGCTCGGGACCGCCGCTCGCCCCGCAGACGGAGGCACTGCTCGGCTGGGTGGTGCGGGAGGCCGTCACCAATGTCGTACGCCACTCCAACGCCACCACCTGCTCGTTCGTCGTCGACGGCACATCCGAACCGGTCCGGCTCACGGTCACGGACGACGGCTGCGGACCGGAGCCGGACGCACCGGCAACGCCTGGTATCGGCGGCACCGGACTGACCGGCCTCACCGAGCGCCTCGCCGCGGCGGGCGGATCGCTCCGGGCGGGCCCGGGGCCGGAGCGCGGCTTCGTGCTCACCGCGGAACTGCCGGTGGACGGGACGGATCCGGCGGACGAGGATGCGGTCGCCTGTTCCGCCCGGAGCCATACGCTGGGCCTGTGAACGAGATGCCGCAGGATCACCGTCCGACCAAGTCCGTACGCGTTCTGCTCGCCGAGGACCAGGGCATGATGCGGGGTGCGCTCGCCCTGCTGCTCGGCCTGGAACCGGACATCGAGGTCGTGGCGCAGGTGGCCGCCGGGGACGAGATCGTGGATGCCGCGCTGCTGTCCCGCCCGGATGTGGCGCTCCTGGACATCGAACTCCCGGGCCGCAGCGGTCTGGACGCCGCCGCCGATCTGCGCGAGGAGGTGCCGGACTGCCGGGTGCTGATCCTCACCACGTTCGGCCGCCCCGGCTATCTGCGCCGGGCGATGGAGGCCGGGGCGGCGGGGTTCCTGGTCAAGGACGGCCCGGTCGAGGAGCTCGCCGCCGCGATCCGCCGGGTGCTGAGCGGTGAGACGGTCATCGACCCGGCGCTGGCCGCCGCCGCGCTCAGCGCCGGACCGAGCCCGCTGACCGCACGGGAGCGGGACGCGCTGAACGCCTCGGTGGACGGGGCGACGGTCGCCGACATCGCGGCGAAGCTGCATCTGTCCGAGTCGACGGTGCGCAACTATCTGTCGTCCGCGATCGGTAAGACGGGGACGCGCAACCGGATGGAGGCGGTACGGGCGGCGCGGCAGCAGGGCTGGCTGTAGGCGGGACTTCGCGGGCTCCCGAGGGGCATGACCCGGATACGCCGGAGATCCGCCACGGGACGCGCTGAAGCCGCATGTGAACCGGGGGAGGGATTGGGACAGAATCTATGTTCTCACCCGGCCGGCCCGGGACTCCAGGTAGCGCCGCTCGGCGATGCTGGCGGTGGACTTCGCGGCGCGCCGGTAGTGCTCGTACGCCCCGGCCGTGTCGCCGGTCTTCTCCAGCAGATGCGCCCGTACGGACAGCAGCCGGTGATGCCCGGCCATCCGTTCGTCACTGTCCAGTGTGGACAGCAGGGCCAGCCCGGCCGCCGGGCCCTGCGTCTCAGCGAGCGCGATCGCCCGGTTGAGGGTGACCATCGGGTTGGGCGCGATCCGTTCCAGGATCAGGTAAAGGGCGTGCACCTGCTGCCAGTTGGCTTCCCCGGCCGTGGCCGCGTCGGCGTGCGTGGCGGCGATGGCGGCCTGCAGCTGGTAAGGCCCCAGCTCCGGGCCGGCCAGCGACGCCTTGACCAGCTCGATGCCCTCGTCGATCAGCCCGCGGTCCCACTTCGTACGGTCCTGCTCGTCCAGCGGCACCAAATCGCCGGCCGCCGTCGTACGCGCCTCCCGGCGGGCGTGGGTCAGCAGCATCAGCGCGAGCAGCCCGGTCACCTCGCCGTCCTCGGGCAGCTGCGCGTGCACCGTCCTGGCCAGCCGGATCGCCTCGTGCGCGAGGTCGGCGCGGTGCAGCTCGCTGCCCGAGGAGGCGGTGTAGCCCTCGTTGAAGATCAGGTAGAGCACGTGCAGGACGACCCGTAGCCGCTCCTCGCGCTCCGCGCCGTCCGGCAGGCCGAACGAGCTGCCGGCGGCCTTGATGCGCTGCTTGGCCCGGCTGATCCTGGCCGCCATCGTGGCCTCGGGCACCAGGAATGCGCGGGCGATCTCGGCAGTGGTCAGGCCGCCGACCGCCCGCAGCGTCAGGGCGGTCTGGGAGGCCGCGGTCAGCGTCGGATGGCAGCACAAAAACAGCAGGACGAGCGTGTCGTCAGTGTCGGGTACGTCCTCGGGCACCACCTCGGTTGCCGTTGCCGCCTCCCGCTCGCGGCGCGCGTGGTCACTGCGCATCTGGTCGATGAGCCGCCGGGACGCGACGGTCACCAGCCAGCCGCGCGGGTTGTTCGGCACTCCCTCGGCCGGCCACTGCACGGTGGCGGCGAGGACGGCCTCCTGCACGGCGTCCTCACACCCTTCGAACTGTCCGTGCCGACGTACCAACGTGCCGAGAACCTGCGGCGTGAGCTCACGCAGCAGGTCCTCGACGGGTGGTGCTGTCATGCCTCCAATTGTCCGTCAGCGAACATCACCTGTCGCACCTCGATACCCAGACCGTCGATCGCGGTGTCCGGGATCTGCGATGCCAGCTCGATCGCCCGCTCCTTGTTCTCGCAGTCGATCAGGTAGAAGCCGCCCAGATACTCCTTGGACTCCAGGAAAGGTCCGTCGGTCACCACCGGCTGGCCGTTGCGTACGGACACCACGGCGGCCTGCGAGGGGTCGACCAGGGCCTGCGTGGTGATCAGCTCGCCGGACTTCTTCAGCGCCTCGATGAACGTGCCGTGGCCGGCGCCGATCGCCGCCTTCTCCTCGTCGCTCAGCGCGTCCATCACGGCCGGGTTGATATGCATGCTGATCAGGAACTTCATCTCGTACTCCTCGTGGTTCGCGAGCCCCGGCTGGGCCCTTCGACCGGTTGGTCGGAGCCGTCGCCGTCGTCTTGACATCCCCGCCGGAACGTTCGCATGAGTTTCGCCGTCGCATGGCCCGGACCGCGAGGTCGTCGTTTCTGATGGCGTCCCGTGGCAGCGAAGAAAAATGTCCGTACCGATGTCAAGAAGTTCCCGGCCACTCCGACCAACCGGCGAATCGTCGAGAGAACAGGGAGTTTCGGATATGCGAGTCAACCGGGCGTGGCTGGGACTGATCGTCCTCATGCTGCCGACATTGCTCGTCGCGATGGACATGACGGCATTGCTCCTCGCCCTCCCACGGCTCAGTGCCGACCTGGGCGCCACCAACGTCCAGCAGCTGTGGATCAGTGACAGCTACGGACTCATGGTGGCCGGCCTGGTCATCACCATGGGTACGCTCGGCGACCGGATCGGCCGCCGACGGCTGCTGATGATCGGCGGAGCGGCATTCGCGGTGCTGTCGGTCGCGGCCGCCTTCGCCGTCAGCCCGCTGATGCTGATCGTCGCGCGTGCGCTGCTGGGCGTCGCCGGCGCGACCCTGGCGCCCTCCACACTTGCCTTGATCACCAACATGTTCCGCGACGAACGACAGCGCGGGAAGGCCATCGCGATCTGGGCGACCTGCCAGTTCACCGGCGGCGCGCTCGGACCCGTACTCGCCGGAATCCTGCTCCAGCACTTCTGGTGGGGATCGGTGTTCCTGGTCGCCGTGCCGGCGATGGCTTTGCTGCTGCTCGCCGGGCCGGTCCTGCTGCCGGAGTTCCGCAGCGACCAGGCCGGCCGGCTGGACCTGTCCGGCGTCGGGCTGTCGCTCGCGGCGGTCCTTCTGATGGTCTACGGCATCAAGCAGCTGACCGTCGAGAGCGTGCCGGTCGTGCCGGCGGTGGCCCTCGTCGTCGGCGCAGCCGTCGGATTGCTGTTCGTACGCCGGCAATTGCGAATGGAGACACCGCTGCTGGACCTGCGGCTGCTCCGCAACCGCCCGTTCGCGGCCGTACTCGTCGCGCTGACCTTCGCCGGCATCGCCATGGCCGGTACGGGCCTGCTGGTGACCCAGTTCCTCCAGAGCGTGCTGGGCTTCTCGCCGGCCGCGTCCGCGGTGCTGTTCGCACCCATGGGCCTGGGCGTGGCGGTCGGCACCATGGCCGCGCCGGCGCTGGCCCGGCGCATGAAGCAGACGACCGCGATCGTCGGCGGGCTGGTGGGGTCGGCGCTGGGCAGCCTGCTGCTGGTCGGCGTCGGCGTCGGCGGTGCGAACGCCCTGCCGCTGGTGATGACCGGCATCACCGTCCTGGCGCTGGGCACCGGCCCGCTGTTCGCGCTGGGCACCGGGCTGGTCGTCGGGTCCGTACCGCCGGAGCGCGCCGGCTCGGCGGCGTCGATGTCGGAGACCGGCAACTACTTCGGCGGTTCGCTCGGCTTCGCGCTGCTCGGTGTGGTGGCCGCGGTGGTCTACCGCAGCCGGATGGACGGCACGTCCGACTCGCTGGCCGGCGCGGTCGCCGCCGGCCGGCACCTTCCCGCCGACCAGGGTGCGGAACTGCTGCACACCGCGCGGGAGGCGTTCACCGCCGGCCTGCACGTCACCGGCGTCGTCGCCGCGGTCATCTTCGCCGGGCTGGCCGTACTGATCCTGACCATGCGTCCGGCAACCCGGACCGCCCCGGCCGCACTCCCCGACTACGAGGCGACTCGCTCGTAGACCTCTGCCGGCAACCCACCCCATGGCAGCCCTACGACACCACCTGACAAAGCCCTGTCAGTGCCGGTCGGACCGGTGGCGCGGCAGCCAGAGCGCCATCAGCAGCAGTCCGCACAGCAGTACCGTGCCGGCCGTCCGGAACGCCAGCGCGTACCCGGCCGTGAGTTCCTGAGGCCCGGTGCCGCCCGCGGTGCGTGCGGCGGCGACGGTGGAGAGCGCGGCGAGGCCGAGCGCACCGCCCATCGTGCGGGAGGTGTTGACGAGGCCGGAGACCAGACCGGCCTCGCCGTGGGCCGCCCCCGTGATGGCGAGGGAGGCGAGCGGGGTGGATGCCAGACCCGCACCGGCCATCATCAGGACTCCGGGCAGACAGACCGAGGTGAGGTACGAGCCGTCGGCACCCATCGTGGACTGCCAGCCGAAGCCCGCGGCGGCGACGGTCGTACCGATGAGCGCCAGGTTCTTCGCGCCGACCCCGGCCATGACGCGGGGCGCGCACTTCGAGCCGAGGACGACGGCCAACGACGTGGGCATCAGGGCCAGTCCGGCCTGCAGCGGGGTGTAACCCAGCACCGTCTGGGCGTACACGGTCATGAAGTACCACATCGAGAATGTCGCGGAACCGATCACGAACATCGCCGCGTTCGCCGAGGTCACCGCCCGCGCCCCGAGCACCCTGAGCGGCATCAGCGGCTCCGCGGTCCTGGCCTCCACCACCACGAAGGCGATCAGCAGGGCCACCCCACCGAGCAGCGGCACCAGGGTCGCCGCCGCGGTCCAGCCCGACTCCTCGGTCTGCACGATGCCGTACGCGACTGAGGCGAGGCCCGCCGTGACGAGGACCGCGCCCAGGAAGTCGATCCGCTGCCGGTCGCCCGCCCGGCCCTCGGCCAGCCAGACCGCCGCGCCGGCCAGGACGAGCACACCGACCGGCACGTTGATCAGCAGGACCCAGCGCCACGACAGCAGATCGGTGAGCACCCCGCCGATCAGCCCGCCGGCCGCGCCGCCGCCGGCGCCGACCGCCATCCAGGTGCCGATCGCCTTCGTCCTGGCCGGGCCCTCGGGAACAGTGGTGGTGAGCAGGGTGAGGGTCGCGGGGGCGAGCACGGCGGCACCGAGCCCCTGCGCGGCGCGGGCGGCCAGCAGCTGCCAGCCCTCCTGGGCGAGCCCGCCGGCCAGGGAGGCCGCGGTGAACAGGCCGAGGCCTATGAGGAACATCCGCTTGCGGCCGTATATGTCGGCGGCGCGCCCGCCGAGCAGCATGAATCCGGCGAACGCGATCGCGTAGGCGTTGAGCACCCATTGCAGTCCGGCAGCGTTCATCCCGAGGTCGGAACGCATGGACGGCAGGGCGACATTGACGACGGATACATCGAGCACGACGAGGAACTGTCCGACACAGGCGGCGAGCACCGCCGCCCAGGTGCGGGTCCTGTGCCGTTGTTGCAGGGGTGCGGGCGTCGTGACGTCAACCATGACCGTCATACTCGCAGCCGCCCTGCGCCCCGTACATCGGTATTCGGGCCGACCCGGGCTCGGTCCGGCGGCGTATCAGGACGAGCGCTGATGACTCCGCTGACGCCGCAGCAACGTCACCACCGCCGCTCCACCGAGGCCGATGTTGTGGGCCAGGCCGACCCGGGCGTCCTTCACCTGCCTGCCCTGCGCCTCCCCCCTGAGCTGCCAGGTGAGTTCCGCGGCCTGGGCGATTCCGGTGGCGCCGAGCGGGTGCCCCTTGGAGATCAGCCCGCCGGACGGGTTGACCACCCATCGGCCGCCGTACGTGGTGGCGCCGGACTCGACGAGTTTCCCGGACTCGCCCTCGCCGCACAGCCCGAGCGCCTCGTAGGTGAGGAGTTCGTTGATGGAGAAGCAGTCGTGCAGCTCGATGACGTCGAGGTCGGCGGCCGAGAGTCCGGAGGCCTCGTACACCTGCTGGGCGGCGGCCCGCGACATCGGCTGTCCGACGGCGTCGATGCAGGTCCCGGAGGCGAAGGAGTCGCCGGTGTCGGTGGTCATCGCCTGGGCGACGATCTCGACCGCCCGGTCGCCCAGACCGTGGTTCTCGACGAAGCGTTCCGACACGACGACGGCGGCGGCCGACCCGTCGGAGGTGGGTGAGCACTGGAGTTTGGTCAGCGGGCGGTGGATGGTCTTCGCGGCGAGGATCTCCTCGACCGTGTACGGGTCCTGGAACTGGGCGTACGGGTTGTTCACCGAGTGCCGGTGGTTCTTGGCGCCGACCGCGGCGAGTTGTGCCTCGGTCGTCCCGTACCGCTCCATGTGCTCGCGGGCCGCGTTGCCGAAGATCTGGGCGGTGGGCGGGCTCATCTCGAAGCCGTGGGCGGCAGCCATGATCCCGTAGTGCCGGGCGACGGGTGACGTCTTGAAGTCGGCAGCACCGCCGTCGGCGCCTGTGCCGCCGAGCGCGCCGCGCGCCATCTTCTCGAAGCCGAGCGCGAGGACACAGTCGCTGCCGCCGCCCTCGACGAACTGCCGGGCCATCATCAGCGCGGTGGAGCCGGTGGCACAGTTGTTGTTGACGTTGTAGACGGGTACTCCGGTCAGCCCGAGTTCGTACACGGCGCGCTGACCGGCGGTGGATGCCTGGAAGCAGTAGCCGACGGCGACCTGCTGCACCTGCCCGTACGCGATGGAGGCATCGGTGAGCGCCGCCGTCCCGGCCTCCTTCGCCATGTCCCAGTACTGCCAGTCGCGTGTCTCGGGCTTCTCGAACTTCGTCATTCCGACACCGACGATGTACGCCTTCATGAGCAAGTCCCTTCAATCGCGCGGGAGGCCGAGGATGCGCTCGGCGACGACATTGAGCTGAACCTGGGTGGTGCCGCCCGCGATGGTCAGACAGCGGGACATCAGGAAGCCGTGCACGGCCCGCTCCCCCGCCCCCTCGCCGGCCGCGCCGGCCGGGCCGAGGAGTTCGAGGGTCAGTTCGGCGACCTTCTGCTGGTGGGTGGTCTGGACGAGTTTGCGGATGGAGGCTCCCGCACCGGGTTCGAGGCCGGACACCTGCTGCAGTGTGGTCCGCAGCCCGATGCAGGCGAGTGCGTGGGCCTCGGCGGCGAGTGCTCCGATACGGGCCCGGTACGTGCCGTCGAGTTCGCCGGAGCGGGCGATCAGTGCCTCGAGCCCGGTGTCGAAGGTCATCTGGTCGGCCATGTGGACGCGTTCGTTGCCGAGGGTGTTGCGGGCGACCCGCCAGCCGTCGTCGATCTCGCCGACTACGGCGTCGGCGGGCAGCAGAACGTCGTCGAAGTACACCTCGTTGAAGAGGGAGTCGCCGGTGATCTCCCTCAGCGGGCGGATGTCGATGCCCTCGGTGTTCTTCATGTCGACGAGGAAGTAGCTCAAGCCCTGGTGCTTGGGGGCGTCCGGGTCGGTCCTGGCCAGCAGAATTCCGTAGTCGGCCCATTGGGCGGCGCTCGTCCACACCTTCTGCCCGTTGATCCGCCAGCCCTCGGCCGTCCGCTCGGCCCTGGTCCGGAGCGACGCGAGGTCGGAGCCCGCGCCGGGTTCGGAGAACAGCTGGCACCAGAGGAGTTCGCCGCGCAGGGTGGGCAGCAGATAGCGGTCCTTTTGCTGCGCCGTCCCGTGGGCGATGAGCGAGGGGACTACCCAGGTGGCGATCCCGAGGTCGCTCAGCTTCACCCCCTGTTCCTTCAACTCCTGCTGTACAGCGAGTTGTTGGACGGGTCCGGCAGCCAATCCGTAGGGGGCGGGGAGGTGCGGGGCCGCGTAGCCGGTCGGCGCGAGGGCGCGGCGGGCGGCCTCCGGGCCGAGGCCGCGGGCGGCCGTGACGGCCTCGCGCGCCCCGGCCCGGTGGTCTGCGGCCTCGGCGGGGAGTTCGAGGGCGAGTTCGCGACGTGCCCCGCCCTCGGCCAGCCGTACGGCCCGCAGCCGGTGGGCGTCGCCGGCTCCGAGCAACTGCCGGGCCATCAGGGCCCGGCGCAGATACAGATGGGCGTCGTGCTCCCAGGTGAAGCCGATGCCGCCGAGGATCTGGATGCAGTCCTTGGCACAGCCGTACGCCGCGTCCAGGGCGTCCGACGCGGCGAGGGCGGTGACCATGGACCGCACGTCCGGCTCCTCCTCGTCGGCGGCGCGGGCCGCGTCCCACACCAGCGCGCGGGCCCGCTCGACCCGTACGAGCATGTCGGCACAGAGGTGCTTGATGCCCTGGAACTGTCCGATGGGGCGGCCGAACTGTTCGCGGACCTTGGCGTGTTCGACCGCGGTGTCCAGCGCCCGGGCCGCGATTCCACACGCTTCGGCGGAGAAGAGGACAGCGGCGAGGTCGCGTACGTGTGCGGTGTCGGCCCGCACGACATGTTCCGCGGGGACGAGTACGCCCTCGGCGCGTATCTCGGCCGTGGGGCGGGTCGGGTCGGCGCTGCGGTGCGGGCGGGCGGTCAGCCCTTCGGCGGCGGCGTCGACGGCGAACCAGAGGGTGCCGGAGGCCGATTCGGCGGGGAGCAGGAGCAGGTCGGCATCGGCGCCGGAGAGGACGGGCGGGGCCGCGCCGTCGAGCAGATGGCCGTCCTCGCGCTCCACGGCGGTGAGGGTGCCGGGGCCGAGGGCGACGGCGCCGATGCGCGTGCCGTCCGCGAGGTCACGCACCAGCGCGCCCGCCCCCGACGCGTGCAGTACGGCGGAGGCGAGGGAGCTCGCGAGATACGGGCCGGGGAGCGCGGCCCGGCCCGCCTCCTCCAGGACCACGGCCAGATCGAGGAGTCGGCCGCCCCCACCCCCGTACTCCTCGGGCAGATGGACGCAGAGGAGGCCCTGTTCCATGAGCCCGCCCCAGTACCCGGGGCGCACGCCGGGGGTACCGGGGGCATCAGCGTCGAGGAGCTTGCGTATCTCCTCCGGCGGTACGGCGCGCGCCAGCCAGCCCCGTACGGCCTGCGCCAACTCCCTCTGCTCTTCGGTGATTCCGATGCCCATGCGGATCCTCGCCGGTCGCAGCCACTGGAACGGCGCAAGAGTAGAACACGTTTCAATCTGACGGAAGGTCAGCGGAGTGGTCCGATGGCGGTCGGATCGCCGCATGCCTCAGGGCCTGGTGCGCAGCCGTGTCCCATTCGTGCCGCGTTCACCGGAATACCTCGGACATGCGGAAGGTTTCACCCTGCACACACCTGGCGGTCGGTGCTGCCCGCCAAAGGACCCGCATGCCTCTTCAGACCCTCGATCGCGCCGCCCGGAGGCCACACGTATGCCACAGACGACGAACGAACAGCACGCCGGGGAACTCCCCGATCCGCGGACGCGCAGGGCGGGCGGCGGTGTCGTCCCCGTGCTCGCCTTCGCGGGTATCACCGTCGCGGTGATGCAGACCCTGCTCGTCCCCGTCATCAAGGATCTGCCGGCCCTTCTCCGCACCGATCCGTCCAATGCCACCTGGGTGATGACCGCGACCCTGCTGGCGGGGGCCGTCGCGACCCCGATCATGGGGCGGCTCGGCGATCTCTACGGCAAGCGGAAGATGCTGCTCGCCAGCCTCGCCGTGATGGTGATCGGTTCACTGATATGCGCCTTCACCGACGATCTCGTGGTCATGATCGTGGGACGCGCGCTCCAGGGCTTCGCCATGGGCGCCATCCCGCTGGGCATCGGCATCATGCGCGACGAGCTGCCGCGCGAGAGGCTCGGCTCGGCGATGGCGCTGATGAGCTCCTCGATCGGGGTGGGCGGCGGACTCGCGCTGCCCGCCGCCGCGCTGGTCGCCCAGCACTCCGACTGGCACACCCTGTTCTTCGGCGCGGCCGGTCTCGGTGTGCTGTCGATGGTGCTCACCGTCCTCGTCGTGCCGGAGACCACGCTGCGCGCCCCCGGACGGTTCGACATCGTCGGCGCGCTCGGGCTCTCGCTCGGCCTGGTCTGCCTGCTGCTGCCCGTCACCAAGGGCAGTGACTGGGGCTGGACCTCGGGCACCACGCTCGGTCTGATCGCCGCCGCCCTGGTGATTCTGGTTCTGTGGGGCCTCTTCGAGCTGCGCAGCCCGGCGCCACTGGTCGATCTGCGGACCACGGCCCGGCGCGAGGTGCTGCTCACCAACCTCGCCTCGATCATGGTCGGGGTCGCCTTCTACGCCGTCTCGCTCGTCCTGCCGCAGCTGCTCCAGCTGCCGGCGTCGACGGGGTACGGACTCGGCCAGTCGATGGTGGTCGCCGGGCTGTGTGTGGCGCCGCTCGGCCTGACGATGATGTTCGTCGCCCCGCTGTACGCCCGGCTGTCCGCCCGCCGCGGCCCCAAGGTGTCGCTGATGCTCGGCATGCTGATCATCGCGATCGGTTACGGGGCCGGGCTCGGGCTGATGAGCGCCGCCTGGCAGACCATCGTGATCGCGGTGGTGCTCGGGGCCGGTATCGGACTCGCGTACTCCTCGCTGCCCGCACTGATCATCGGGGCCGTCGATCCGTCCGAGACAGGTGCGGCCAACGGTCTGAACACCCTGATGCGGTCGATCGGTACATCGGTGTCGAGCGCCGTGATCGGCATGGTGCTGGCGAACACCTCGGTGCGGACGGGCGGGGTGTCGTTGCCCTCGATGGAGGGGTTCCGCATCTCGTTCCTGATCGCGACGGGCGCGGTGGTGGTCGGGCTGGTACTGGCCGCGTTCCTGCCGTCGCAGCGCGATGCGATGCGCCCGGCGCTCCTGGCGAGCAGCGACGACGACGCGTCGGCCCCCGCGCTCTCCTCATCCCGCCCGGTCACCGGTTCGGGCGGCTTCCGCGGCCGGGTGCTGGACGCGGACGGTGCGCCGGTGGCCCGCGCCAATGTCACGCTGATCGACCACCGGGGCCGGCAGGCCGGTCTCACCGTGGCGGACGAGGACGGCCACTACACGCTGGCCGCCCCGTCCGGCGGCAACTTCGTGCTGGCCGGATCGGCCACCGGATACGCGCCGCGCGCCTACCCGGCGGCCTACCCCGGCAACGGGCTGCCGGTCGATGCCGATCTGGTGCTGAGGGTCAGCGCACCGGAGCGTCGAACCGCGGTGTCGTCGTGAGCAGATGAGAGACGTCCGACCCCACCGCGAGCTCCTGCGGCTGTGCGCCGCGGGTGAACAGCCGGGCGGGGCGGGCGCCCTGCACCCGGGCCTGGCGCCCGTTGACCCGCAGCCATGACCCCTCGCGCAGGCCGAGCACCGGCACGTCGTTCTCCTCGAGGAACTCGGTCAGCCGCTCCTCGCGGGTCTCGCCCTTGTGGGTGCTCTCCGGGTCCGGGTCCAGATAGTGCGGGTTGATCTGGAACGGGACGAGGCCGAGCGTCTCGAAGGACGGCGGCTGCACGATGGGCATGTCGTTGGTGGTACGGAGGGTGGGCGCCGCCATGTTCGTACCCGCGCTGGCACCCATGTACGGCATCCCGCCCTGCACCGCTTCGATCACGGCGTCCCGCAGACCGGTCCGGTACAGGGCGCTCAGCAGCCGGAAGGAGTTGCCGCCGCCGATGAACACGGCGTCGGACGCGGCGAGTTCGGCGACCGGGTCGGCGTTCTCATGGACCCCGCGGACGACTGTGCCGGACGGTGCGAGGGCGTCGCGGACGCGTGCGGTGTACGCGGTGTAGTCGGCGAGCGCGTACGGAACGAAGGCCAGTCGGGCACCGGAGGGCAGGAACGCGGTGACGGTGTCCAGGGCGTGTTCCAGATAACCGCAGCCGTACTGGGTGGAGTTGGAGAGCAGCAGCAGATTCACGAGGTTCCTCTTGGGTTCTCTTCGCACGAGGATTTCTCTTCGGGCGAGGGATCTCTTCTGGCGAAGGGTTCTCTTCGGGTCAGGTGGTGCGCGTGCGCCGGGCGCGGGGCTTCGGGCGCTGCGGAGGCTGGGTGAGCCGCCTCTCCAGCAGCTGGGCCGCATGGCGCAGGGCGTCGAGCCGGTCCTCCGGCGCCCCGCGGAAGAGTTCCTCGGCGCCGCCGAGGCTGAGGCTCCCGTACGGTTCGCGCCCGAGGAAGACCGGCACGGCGACGGTCGCGACACCGGTGTCGTACTCACCGACCGTCCAGGCGTACCCCTGGGCGCGAATCCTGAGAAACTCCTCCTCCAGCCGGTCCGGATCGGTGACCGTCCGGTCGGTGAAGCGGGCCATCGGGCGGCCCCGGAAGAGCCGGTGGCGCTGCTCGTCGGGCAGATACGCGTAGTACGACTTGCTGGTCGCCCCGGCGTGCGCCGGGTAGAGCTCGCCGACCAGCGGGTAGTAGCGCAGCGGCCCCGCCTCCCCTTCCTCCGCTGCGACGCACCGCATGTGGAAGCTGTCCGGCAGACAGAACAGGACCGTGTCGCCGGTGACCCGGCGCAGCTCCTCCAGGACCGGCCCGGCCAGCAGCTCCAGCGATCCGGAACGCTCCCAGAGCCTGCCCAGGCGCAACACGGCGGGGCCGATGCGATAACGGCGGGTGACCGGGTCCGAGACCAGGAAGCCACGCCCGGCGAGGGTGGCGAGCAGTCGCTGGGCCACCGAGGTGTCCCAGCCGAACTCCTCGGCGACCTCGGTGACGCCCCAGTCGGGCCGGGTCCGCTCGAAGGCGAGCAGCACCAGGAGCGCCCGGTCGACGGTTTGCAGCGCCCCGGCGGGCGTGCGCCGGTCCAGATCGAAGTCCGCCATCGTCATCTCACCATTCAGACCTGAATTGCAAATAACGGGAAACAGTTGCGTTCAACGCTATCCGATCCCGAATGTTGCCTCAGCACCCCGCCCCGCGCTTCCCCCGTCGAGCGCCGGCCCGGGTGCCCGGATGAGCAAGAAAGGCCCCCCATGTTGAAGTACGTGCTGGACATCGTCGATCTGCTGGACGATCCCCAGGTCAATGGCAAGACGGTCGCCGAGTACCTCGACTCCGTGAGCGGGGCCGAGGGATCGTCGGCGCAGGTCACCACGGTCGTCGGCGAGCAGGGCTCGACGGACTTCGTGATGGTCCGCATCCCGGGCGCACAAGGGCGTACGTCCAAAGGCAGCGCCCGCACGCTGGGCGTGGTCGGCCGGCTCGGCGGCATCGGCGCCCGGCCCGAGGTGACCGGCATGGTCTCCGACGCCGACGGTGCGGTCTCCGCGATCGCCACCGCCGCCAAGCTGCTCGACATGCGCCGCCGCGGCGATGTGCTGCCCGGCGATGTGATCGTCGCCACCCACATCTGCCCGAACGCGCCGACGGAGCCGCACGACCCGGTGCCGTTCATGGGCTCGCCCGTGGACATCGCCACCATGAACCGCCACGAGGTGACCGGTGAGATGGAGGCCGTGCTCTCCATCGACACCACCAAGGGCAACCGGATCATCAACCACAAGGGCCTCGCCCTGTCGCCCACCGTCAAGGAGGGCTGGGTGCTCCGGGTCGGCGAGCAGCTCGGCGAGCTGCTGGCCGTGGTGACCGGTGAGCCGTTGGTCACGTACCCGGTGACCACGCAGGACATCACCCCGTACGGTAACGGTGCACACCACATCAATTCGATCCTGCAGCCCTCCACCGCGACGGCCGCACCGGTCGTCGGCCTGGCCATCACCTCGGCCGCCGCGGTGCCGGGCTGCGGGACGGGCGCGAGCCACGAGACGGACATCGCGTCCGCTGCCCGCTACGCCGTGGAGGTCGCCAAGGCCTACGGCAGTGGCCACCTGGACTTCCACGACGCCGTGGAGTTCGACAACCTCGTCAACCGCTACGGGTCGCTGGCTCACCTGCAGACCTTCGGCCGTACACCCCAGGAGTCCTGATGGCAGCCGCCCCGCAGGCCGAGGCCGTGGCCCCCGAGGCCAAGAGCATCGGCAGCGACGACTACGCGCTCTCCCGTGTCCCGCGTGACAAGCGGTTCGGTTTCTGGTCCATGCTGCTGCAGTGGCTGGCCCAGTCGGGCTCGATCTCGCAGTTCACCCTCGGCGCGACCATCGGTGTCGGCATGACCTTCGGGGACGCCTTCCTCGCCTTCACGCTCGGCGCGGTGATCCTGGAGATCGTGATCTTCGCGATCGGTCTGGCCGGTATGCGCGAGGGTCTGGCGACCCCGATGCTGACCCGCTGGGTCGGCTTCGGCCGCAACGGCTCGGCGCTGGTCAGCTTTGTCATCGCGGTCAGCCTGGTCGGCTGGTTCGGCGTCCAGAACACGATCTTCGGCAACAGCGTCTCGGCGCTGGTCGGCGGCCCGTCCTGGATGTGGTGCGTACTGGCGGGCATCGCCATCACCGCACTGGTGATCTTCGGCTTCCGCTACATGGCCGTCTTCGCCAAGATCGTGACGCCGCTCTTCTTCGCGATGGTCGCGTGGTCGATCGTCTCGACGCTGAAGGACCACTCCCTCAGCGAGCTCATCCACTCGCCGGCCCCCGGCCAGACGATCCCGCTCGCCGTCGCCGCGACCGCCATCGCGGGCGGCTTCATGACCGGTGCGATCGTGGCCCCCGAGATGACCCGCTACAACAGGAAGGGCTCGCACGTCTTCCTGCAGAGCGCCTCGTCGATGATCCTCTCCGAGTACATCGTCGGCATGACCGGTGTGCTGCTCGGCCACCTGGTGAAGAGCAACGAGGTGTCGCACATCGTGCTCTCCACCTCCGGTGCCTTCGGCGTCATCGTGGTCCTGATGTCCACCGCCAAGATCAACGACTGGAACCTGTACGGCTCCTCGCTCGGCGTCGTCAACTTCTTCCAGGTCGTCTTCGGCAAGCGGCTGCACCGCGGCGCGGTCACGATCGTCCTCGGCATCGCGGGCACCGTCCTGTCCGCGGTCGGGATCATGACCCACTTCACCGAGTTCCTCTCCATCCTCGGCGTCGCGATCCCGCCGATCGGCGGCATCATCGTGGCCGAGTACTGGGTCGTGAAGCGGATGCGGGCGCCACTGGACGCCACCCGCGAGGCCGAGACGCTGCCGAAGTCCTCGCCGACCTGGGTACCGATGTCCCTGGTCATCTGGATCGTGGCGTTCTGCGTCGGCAAGTTCTACGACGGCGGCATCCCGGCCCTGAACTCGCTGGCCACCGCCTTCATCCTGTACAGCGTCCTCGGCCTGCTGGGCTGGGTGAAGCCGTACGGCACCTCCACCCTGGACGACGAGGACACCGCCGCCCCCGCCGCCCCCGCCACAACCTCTGTGGGAGCAGCATGACCACCCCCGACCCCACCCCCGCTCTCGTCCCGGCCTCCGACGAGGCCCAGGACGAGGTCATCGATCTCTGCGCCGAGCTGATCAGGTTCGACACCTCCAACCCCACCAGCAACGAGCGCGCAAGCGCCGACTGGGTGGTGGGCCGCCTCTTCGAGGTGGGCATCGACTCCGAACTGGTCGAGTCCGCCCCGGGCCGCGCCAATGTCATCGCCCGCATCGCGGGCAGCGACCCCGGGCGCGGCGCCCTCCTGGTCCACGGCCATCTGGACGTCGTGCCCGCCGACGCCTCCGAGTGGCAGGTCCCGCCGTTCTCCGGCGAGATCCGCGACGGCTACCTCTGGGGCCGTGGCGCGATCGACATGAAGGACACGGTGGCCGTCATGCTGGCCACCGCCCGCCACTTCGCCCGTACCGGCACCAAGCCGTCGCGCGACCTGGTCCTCGCCTTCCTCGCCGACGAGGAGGCCGGTGGGAAGTTCGGCGCCCACTGGCTGGTCGAACACCGGCCGGAGCTCTTCGCCGGGGTCACCGAGGCGATCGGCGAGGGCGGCGGCTTCTCCTTCGCCATCGACGACACGCGTCGCCTCTACCCGATCGAGAACGCCCAGCGCGGCATGGCCTGGATGGAGCTCACCGCCACCGGCCGGGCCGGCCACGGCTCGTCCCCCAACGACGAGAACGCCGTCACCGACCTCGCCGAGTCGCTGACCCGCATCGGCCGCGAGACCTTCCCGATCCGCCTGATCGAACCGGTCCGCGCCCTGCTCGAAGAGGCCGCCCGCCTCTACGGTGTCGAGTTCGACGAGAACGACATCGAGGGCAGCCTCGCCAGGCTGGGGCCGGTCTCCGACTTCATGCAGGTGGTGCTCCGCAACTCCGCGAACCCCACCATGTTCGGCGCGGGCTACCAGACCAACGTCATCCCGGGAAAGGCGACCGCCCGGGTGGACGGCCGCTTCCTCCCCGGCCACGAGCAGGAGCTGATCGACACCATCGACAAGCTCCTCCTCCCCTCGGTCACCCGCGAGTGGGTCAACCACGACATCGCGCTGGAGACGACGTTCGACGGCCCGCTGGTCGACGCCATGTGCGAAGCCGTACGCGCCGAGGACCCGGACGGCCACCCCGTCCCGTACTGCAACCCCGGCGGCACCGACGCCAAGGCCTTCACACACCTCGGCATCCGCTGCTTCGGCTTCAAGGGCCTCAAGCTCCCGCACGACCTGGACTACGGCCGTCTCTTCCACGGCGTGGACGAACGCGTCCCGCTGGAGGGCCTGCGCTTCGGCGTCCGCGTCATGACCCGGCTCTGGCAGAGCTGCTGACCTCCATATCGCAGCCCTGCCGGGGGCGCCCCGACCCGGGCTCACCCCTCGTACGCCCCCGCCGATGCCTTCGGCGGGGGCGTACGGCACGATGGGGCGCCGTCGAACGCGTACCCGTCAGAACCGTCCCCACCAGGAGGAACCCGTGCCCGCCGAGTCCGTCGCCGAGCCCAAGCCCGAGATTCTCGCCGCCTTCCAGGCCGCCAAGGGCTTCATGCCGGTGGTCGAAGGACTCGCGCTGTACGAGGCCGCCGTCGAGGCTGCCGCGCTGGGGCTGCCGATCCTTGAGGTCGGGACCTACTGCGGGCGCTCCACCATCCTGCTCGCCGATGTCGCCCGGGCGGCCGGCGTGACGGCTCTCACCGTCGACCACCACCGCGGCAGCGAGGAGCAGCAGCCCGGCTGGGAGTACCACGACCCGACCGTCGTGGACGCGGAGGTCGGCCGGATGGACACGCTGCCGACATTCCGCCGGACCCTGCACGCGGCAGGTCTCGAAGACCATGTCGTGGCACTCGTCGGACGGTCTCCGCAGGTCGCGGCCGTCTGGGGCGGGAAGCTCGGCTTCGTCTTCATCGACGGCGGTCACACCGACGAGCATGCGAACGGCGACTACGAGGGCTGGGCTCCGCATGTCGCCGACGGCGGGCTGCTCGTGATCCACGATGTGTTCCCGGACCCCGCGCACGGCGGCCAGGCCCCGTACCGCGTCTATCTGCGGGCGCTGGCCTCGGGCGCGTTCACCGAGGTCTCGGTGACGGATTCGCTGCGGGTGCTGCGGCGCACGGGACCGGGGATCTGAGACCGACGCCCCGATAGCATCGCGGGGTGCCGTACGACGAGAGCGTTCCCCCCACCCCGCGCCGCCGGCCCCTGTTCGCCGCCGCCGCGCTCGCAGCCATGTGCCTGACTGCCGCGGGCTGCGGCGCGGGCGGTGGCAGCGGCGGGGCGCAGAACCTGCCCCGGCAGGGCAGCAGCGGCACCTCCGCCGCGCCGCCGTCGGCCTCGAAGAACACTCCGGCGCCGGAGAAGACGTCCGCATCCCCCACCCCGTCCGCGTCGCCCTCGAAGTCCGCTCCCGGCCGGGCATCGGGGCCGCTGTCCGGGAAGACCGTCGTCATCGACCCCGGGCACAACCCGAACAACCATCTGCACACCCGCGAGATCAACCGCCAGGTGGACATCGGCACTACGCACAAGGAGTGCGACACCACCGGAACCTCGACCAACTCCGGCTACGCGGAAGCCCGGTTCACCCTTGATGTGTCGCACCGGCTGCGTACGCTCCTGCAGGCGCAGGGCGCGAAGGTCGTGCTGACGTACGACAACGACCGCCCGTACGGGCCCTGTGTCGACGAACGGGCCCGGATCGGCAACGACGCCGAGGCCGATGCGGTGGTCTCCGTGCACGCGGACGGTTCCGCGGTCGGCAACCGCGGCTTCCATGTGATCCTCCCCGCGCCGGTGCGGGGAGGAGCGGCGGACACCTCGAAGATCGTCGAGCCGTCGCGCGATCTCGGCACCCGGATCGCAGGTCTCTTCGTCCGCGATACCGGAAGTGCGCCTTCCAATTACGTAGGCGGCAATACCGGGTTGGACATCCGCAAGGACCTGGGCGGACTGAATTTGTCGACCGTGCCCAAAGTGTTCATCGAATGCGGCAATATGCGTGACCCGAAGGATGCCGCCCTGCTCACCAGCGCGAGTTGGCGCCAGAAGGCGGCGCAGGGCATCGCCGATGGCATCAGCAGCTACCTGAAGGGGTAGCAAGAGGTAGTTCTGAGGCGAAATTGGGGGGAAGTGCGTCCAGGGCCCGGGCAGGGACACAACCAGTCCGGGCAGACGATAGATTCATCCGTACGATGGGGAGCCGCCCCCGAGCTTCGCGCCGTGCCCGCCCTACCGGTGGCAGCGACGACCGCCCCGACGAGACGATCGACTAAGGACCTTCACGTGAATATCCGCTCCCTCACTCGAGGCGATGGCGTGGTGATCGGAGCAGCGGTCGTGCTGTTCATCGCCTCTTTCCTCGATTTCTTCTCCTACGGCGAGCTCAGCGTCAATGCGCCGAACGCCTGGGAGTCGTTGGGCAACGCGCTCGGTGTCTACATGGTCGGGGTGGCCGGTGCGGCACTGATCATCCTGTCCCGCTCGCAGCCCCAGCCCCGCAAGGTCGCGGGTCTGGATCTCAGCCAGTTCGGTGTCGCGGCTACGGTCTTCACCGCCTGGAACCTCTTCTGGACGATCATCGACCTCGGCCAGGTCGACGCCGGTGCGGGTCTCATCCTCGGCCTGATCGCCGCCCTGGCGCTGGCCGCGGGCGCGATCGCCACTCCGCTGGTCCCCGCGCTCAAGGCCCCGCTGGCCGCCGCCCCGCGTCCGCAGGCCGTGCAGTCGCCGTACGGCGGCCAGCCGCAGCCCGGCCAGGGATACGGCTACCCCGGCGCCCAGCAGCAGCCGTACGGTGCACAGCCGGGGCAGCCGCAGCCGTACGGTGCGCAGCCGCAGGCCGGTCAGCCGCAGGCGGGGCAGCCCGAGCCGCAGGCGGCCCAGCCGGCTCCGGCGGCCGGTGCGCCGGCCGGTGACTTCACGCCGTTCTGGTTCGCGGTGCCGGTGGCCCGCCCGCTGTACGGGGAGGACGGTTCACCGTCGCCGATCGCCGAGTTGGCGCCCGGCACCTGGTACCTCGCGGTGGAGCAGCGCGGTCCGGGCCTCATCGCCCAGACCCAGGACGGCCGTCGTGGTGTGCTCCAGGACACCACGGGCATCCAGCGCGGCTGAGTCCACGCTTCCGCAGCACGAACAGCGGCCCCCCGCCCCTTCCGGGCGGGGGGCCGCTGTCGTACTCTCCGTCCGTGCGTCAATGACCTGACGCAGCGTCAGATGCGGTGGGAGGCAGCGGAATGCGGCTCGGACTCGCGCTCGGTTACTGGGGCCGCGGCCCGAACCCCGCCCATCTGGAGCTCGCCCGGGAGGCGGAGGAGCTGGGGTACGGATCGGTGTGGACGGCGGAGGCCTGGGGCTCCGACGCGTTCACTCCGCTGACCTGGATCGCCGCGCACACCTCCCGCATCCGACTGGGCACCGGTATCGCGCAGATGGCGGCGCGCACCCCGACTGCCACCGCCATGCACGCCCTGACCCTCGATCATCTCTCCGGCGGACGGATGATGCTCGGCCTGGGGCTGTCCGGGCCGCAGGTGGTGGAGGGCTGGTACGGGCGTCCGTTCCCGAAGAGCCCGCTGACCGCGACCCGTGAGTACGTCGACGTCATCCGTCAAGTGCTCAGCCGCGAGGCGCCCGTTGAGCTGGACGGACGCTTCCACTCCCATCCTTACAACGGTCCGGACGCCACCGGTCTGGGCAAACCGCTGAAGCCGATCACCCATCCGCTGCGGTCCCGGCTGCCCGTACTGCTCGGGGCGGAGGGGCCGAAGAACATCGCGCAGACGACGAGGATCGCCGACGGCTGGCTGCCGCTGTACTGGTCACCGCTGCGCACCGATGTGTACGAGGCGTCGCTCACGGACCTGCCCGACGGATTCATGATCGCGCCGATGGCCCGTGCACACGTCTGTGACGATGTCGCCGAGGGGCTGCTGCCGGTGAAGGCGATGCTCGGCTTCTACATCGGGGGGATGGGGCACGCGGCCCGTAACTTCCATGCCGATCTGATGGCGCGGATGGGATTCGAGGAGGAGGCGCGGCGGATCCAGCAGCTGTTCCTCGAAGGACGCAAGGAGGAGGCGGTGCTGGCCGTGCCGGACGCGTTCGCCGATGAGATCTCGCTCGTCGGGCCCCGCCAACGGATCGCGGAACGGCTGGAGTTGTGGCGCAAGGGGCCGGTGACCGATCTACTGGTGACCGCACCGGACCCGCACACTCTGCGGGTGCTCGCCGAGCTCAACTAGGGTTTGGCCGAGCCGGGTCCGCCGGCCAGGCACCGGTGCCGACCGGCGCGGGCCGCACCCGCCGTCGTGGCGCGGTGCGCTCCCAGGGCTGGGGGTCGGGGTAGGTCAGGAGTTCCAGCGTGCTGCCCCATGGGGTGCGCAGATACGCGAACCGGTTGCGCTCCCCCGCTTCGGGGCCCGGCAGCGGCTGCGCCTGTGCGAGCAGCGAGGCTCCCGCGGCCACACAGTCCCGCACGGCCGCGTCCAGATCGTCGGCGTAGAGCGCCACATGCTGCCAGCCGAAGTCGCAGGGCAGCACCGGTGGTTCCCGGCGGGGGCCCTGGAACTCGAACAGCTCGATGCCCGGGCCGTTGCCGGGAAGGGCCAGCATCCGGATCGCCAACTGCTGTGTGCCCGCCGGGACTCCGAGCCGCCGCTCGACGTCCGGCCCGCCCTGCGGGCGGTCCTGGCGTCGCAGGGTGTCGTACAGCACCTCGGCGCCGAATGCCCTGACGAGAAAGAGGGTGGCAGTCTCCAGGTCGGGGACCGTGACCCCGATGTGGTCGATGCCTCGCACGCTTGTGGCCGTCATGGGTTCACCGCTCCTGTCCCGGGGCTGCGCAGACCACCCCGTCCGCCCCGGAGCGGGCCCGCTCCGGGGTCGTTCCCCCGCGCGACCAGGCCAGCAGTTCGTCGGCCGACCACGTGGTGATGACGCGTTCCGCCGGGACGCGGCACTCCTCGGCGCGGGCACAGCCGTGGATCTGCCAGTCCAGCTGTCCGGGCGCGTGTGCGTCGGTGTCGACGGAGAACAGGGTGCCCGCGGCGACGGCGCGGCGCAGCAGCCGGCGGGGCGGGTCGAGCCGTTCGGGCCGGCTGTTGATCTCCACCGCCGTGCCCTCCTCCGCGCACGCGGCGAAGACCTCGTCCGCGTCGAAGCGGGACTCCGGGCGGCCCCGGCCGGTGATCAGCCGCCCGGTGCAGTGCCCGAGGACGTTCGCCCGCGGATGGCGGACGGCCGCGAGCAGGCGTCCGGTCATCGGGGCGGCGTCCATCCGCAGTGCGGAGTGTACGGAGACCACCACGACGTCCAGCTGCTCCAGCAGCTCCTCCTCCTGGTCGAGGGAGCCGTCGGGGAGGATGTCGCACTCGATGCCGGTGAGCAGCCGGAACGGCGCCCAGCCCGCGTTGAGCTCGGCGATCGCATCCAGCTGCCGGCGCAGCCGTTCCGGGGAGAGTCCGTTCGCCACGGTCAGCCGGGGCGAGTGATCGGTGAGGACCGCCCACTCATGGCCCAGCGCCGCCGCCGTGCGGCCCATCTCCTCGATCGGGCTGCCACCGTCCGACCAGTCGGAGTGCAGATGGCAGTCGCCGCGCAGCAGGGCGAGGAGGCTCCGGCCGCCCCCGGGGAGCGGGGCTGCAGCGGCCTCTTCCTCCAGCCGCTCCAGGTAGCCGGGCACTTCCCCGGCCACCGCCTCGCGGATCACCTGCGCGGTCTTCGGCCCGATGCCCCTGACCGACTCCAGCGAGCCGTCCGCCACCCGCTGTGCGGCCTCGCCGTCCGTCATCGCCGCCACCGCGTCGGCGGCCGTACGGAATGCCTGCACGCGGTAGGTGTCCGCCCTGCCGCGTTCCAGCAGGAAGGCGATCCGTTTCAAGGCGCTGACGGGCTCCATCGGCACCTCCACAGGGGCCGCCGGACACTACGGGCTGTCCTCTCCAGCTTGGCTCAGCAACGCCGCGCCCGCACAGCGGACGGGAGACCTGCGCCCGCCCGGCGGCCGGTAGGGGCTCAGCCGAACGTCGCGCGCTCCAGCCAGGAGTCCAGCAGCTTCGCGTCCCCCAGCACCTCGACCCGGTCGCTGTCCGCCGGCAGGCGCCGGTTGAAGACCAGCATGACGTCGGTCAGCGGGCCCCGCAGCGCCACGTCCGCCTTCTCGTGCCCGCGCCGCCAGCTGAAGCCGTCCTCACCGAGCTCGATCAGCCACTCGGCACCGGGCACGTCCGTGGCGTGCAGATGGATCGAGCGCCCGGCGCCAGCGAGTTCGACGGCCTCCTTGTGGCCCGCGGCCCGCACGAAGGCGACGATCTCCAGCCACTCCTCGATGGTGTCGGCGGCCAGCTCGGGGGCCACCTCGTAGCCGGTCTTCGCGGTGAGTGCCGCGTCGGCCTGGTGGACGATCGTCTCGTGCGCCATGCGGCGCGCCCAGAAGCCGGTGCTGCACTCCCAGCCCCAGGACCACGCCTGCTCGTCCGGGCCGGCCTCACGCAGGAGCTCGACGGTCTTCGCCGCCCCGTCCGCCAGCCAGGCGTCGAGCACGGCGGGGTCGTCGCCCTCGGGCCCGAACTCCGGCACCCGTTCGTGCGGCACCGCTTCGGTGGCCCGGGTGCGTACGATCTCGCCCGCCCAACGGTGCGCTCGGCCGACGTGGACGGCGAGATCGCGCAGGGTCCAGTCGGGGCAGGTCGGGACGGTCGCGTTGAGGTCGGCGTCCTTGATCGCCGCCCTCAACTCGTCGGTGCGGCCGATGATTTCGTCACAGTAGAGGTCGTGTCGGAGTGCGCTCATGACACGCAACCTAGTTCGATCAAGGGCCGGAACCGCATCGATTATCCGCCGAGCTGAGAGCTGGTGGGCACCTTGTCCTTCACCTCTGCGCCCGCGCTCTTGCCCGCGTCCTTGATGCCGCTGATCACGCTCTCGAAGGCGCCGATGTCGCCCGCGCCCGCCTCACCCTTGCGGAGCTTGTTGCCGAGCCCCTTGAGCGATTCGATGCCCGCCGTCAGCGGCGCGACCGCCTTCGACAGCAGCGGGTCGCCCTTGGCGTTGACCACCGCGGCCTTCAGCCGGTTGTAGGCGAAGCCGCCCGCAAGCCCGGCCTTGACCAGTGCGAAGGTCCGCCCGTCCGCGCCCTTCTTGAACTTGCCCGCGCGGTACGGCTTCACGATCCACTGGTACGTCGCACCGGCCGCGAGTCCCGCATTGGCGACGAACCGCGTCTTGGCGAACTTCTGCGCCTCGGCCGAGGACGTGCCGCTCGGGGACGCGGAGCTGCTCGTGGTCTTGCTCTCGTTGCCGCCGCCGCACGCGGTTGCGCCCACCAGCACGGCGCAGGACAGCAGCAGCGAGACGAGCAGACGGCGGAGCGGTACGGGACGGTTCACGGCGGAACTGGGCACAGCGGGCCTCCCTGACCAGGCGCATCACGGCGATCTCTACGGTGAGTGACGCCTCTCGGCACTCTCCGCAAGGCTCGCCCGGCCCCGGGCAGCGTGCCACTCGGAGCCGCCGTCCGGGTTTCTCCCGCCGGAAAACGGCAACCCGGAACACATGTCTCCTCGAACAGGAACGAGAAGCGCTACCGCAGCACGTGTCATAGCCGTCGTGGCCGACATCATGGCCTTCGTCATCGGCTTGTGGATCCTGATGTACCTGCTGGAGGCCAACCGGGGCAACGACCTGGTGAATGTCGTCCAGCACACCGCACGCTGGCTGGCCGGCTGGTCGTACGACCTGTTCACCTTCGACGAGGCGTGGGCGCGGGTGGTCTCCGGATACGGGCTGGCCGCCGTCGTCTACCTCTTCGCGGGTCACGCGGTGGCCGGCCGCATCCGTCACTAGGGACCTGTCCGGCGAATCTTCGCGAGACAGGCCTGTCCGTACTGCCAGCCGATCGCGACTGTCAGCCGGTCGCGAGGGCGGCCGACGCGTCGATGAGGGCGAGTTGGCCCGGGCTGGCTCTCCGGGGCCGGGCCTGTTCCACGAAACGGCCCAGCTCCGCGCGGACGGTGGCCGAGTCGATGCGCTTGATCACGGGCAGCGTGGCCTCGACGATCTGACAGGCGTCGTCGAGGCGGCCGACACCGGCCAGGGCTGTCGCCTGCCGAACCGCTAAGCGAGCCTGGGAGTTGCTGTCCGCCGGGACGGCCGGCCGGCGCCGGCGCTCGGCGGCGAAAAGGTCGGCGGCCGGCTCGAAGCGGCGGAGGCTGAGCATGCAGGACGCCTCGATGAGCCGAGGGTTGCCGTTCTCGATGCGCGGGCCCCAGTGAGGGGTCCGGTCGCCGATGACCTCGGCGGCGTGGCTTCTGAACCGCTCCAGTGCCTCCCGGCAGGCCCCCGCATCGCCACGGCGCGCATGCCCCTGGGCCGCGCGTCGCGCGGCGTGCGCGCGGATCACCGGGTTGGCCGCCGGGTGCCCGGCCGCCTGGTCGGCGAATCCGATCGTCGCATCGGTGTCACCGCGGTGCTGGGCGATGAACGCCTTGCGGACCAGGGCATACGCGGCCACTGTTTCGTCCCCGCCGTGTGCGCCCCAGCGGACAGCGAGATTCGTCCAGCGCAACGCCTCCGCGGGATTTCCCGCCTCTTGTGCCATCCACCCCGTGTATTCGGCGAACCTCGAGGCCAGCAGCCAGATCTCGGCACGCTGCTCGCCAACGGCGTGCGGACCGGCGTCCGTCAGGATCCGCGTGATCGACTTCATCGAAGCGGTGACGAACCTCGGTCCGGTGGATCTGCCGATGTCCTTCAGCTCCCAGAGGACCCGCTCGTATCCGGCGACCACGGGGCCGGCCTCGACGATGCCCTCGGCCCGGGCGCCGCGGCGGCCGGCCCCGGCCAGCTCGACGAGTTCCCCGCCGGTGCCGAAGGCCGCGTCGCATGCCGCCGCCACAGCGGGCGTCGGGTTGCGCAACCCGCTCTCCAGATTGCAGATCTGCCCTTCGGACACGTTCGCACGCCGGGCGAACTCGCGCACGCTCCACCCCCGACGTGCCCGGAGTGTGGCCAGGACGACGCCGAAGTCGCCCGGCGGCAGACGCATGCCGGCCGATCTCCCTGCCGGGACCGTCCCTGCCGCGCTGTCCGCCGGATCCATACCCGCCAGCGTACGGAGCCTTGCGGCCGCTATTCAATCCCCGGCGAATAGCCACCGAGCGAGTACTGCGCCCCTAGGGTGAGCACGATCCCTGACGTCAAGGCTTGCCAGAGAGGGGGCAATTGTGCCGCGCATCTTCCTCAGCTTTCGCAAACCGGACTCCCGGTGGATGCGAGACCGCGTCTATCGCGCGCTGTCCGAACGCTTAGGTGCCGACGAGATCTTCAAGTCGGGCCGGTCGATCCCGCCCGGGGCCGATTTCGCCGAGATCCTGCGGCGGCAGGCCGCCGAGTGCGAGCTCATGTGCGTACTGATCGGGCCTGGGTGGCTCGACGCGCGGGGCGAGGACGGTGTGCGGCTCCTGGACCGGGATCACGACTGGGTCCGCGTGGAGATCGCGACAGCTCTGCGGGCGGGAAACCGCGTCGTCCCGGTCCTGCTGGGTGACGCGACGTCGTTGCCCGGCGCCTCGGCCCTGCCGGCCGAGATCGCGGAGCTGGCGGGCCTGCAGTTCCTCCGCGTTCCGGAGACCCATCTGCCGGACGGGCTGGAGCACTTGGGCGACGCGGTGACCGCTCTCCTGTCCGATACCGATACCGACCCCGCTGTCGAACCCGGGCACGGCACGGAGCCGGCCGCCGATCCGGAGCCATCAATCACCATGACGGCCCATGTGTCCGGCGGCGGCAGCGCCTACCAGGCGGCCCGTGACCAGACGATCAGGCTGGCGTGAGGGGCGGACGATGGATCATCCCGAAACAGAGGGTGTGCGTCGGATCGGGCCGTATGCGCTGCTCGGAAGAGAGCGCGCGGTCGGCGGGAGCGAAGTCTTCGCGGCCCGCTCGGACGAGGGGCTCCTCGTCACGGTCACGGTCGTGGGGCCCGAGCTCGCCGGGGACCCGGGGTTCCGGGACCGGTTCCGAGCCGCCGTCGAGGCCGCACGGGTGCTGTCCGGTGCCTTCCTCGTACCGGTGGTGGATGCCGACGCCGACGCGCCGGTTCCCTGGCTGGCGACCCGGTTCACCGCCGGACTGCCGCTCCGGCGGGCGGTGGACCGGCACGGCCCGCTGTCCGAACCGGCTCTGCGGGTGCTCGCCGACGGCCTCGCCCAGGCGCTGGCCGTACTCCACGCGGCCGGGACGGTCCACGGCGAGGTGAGCCCGGACTCGGTGCTGCTGACCATGGACGGGCCCCGCATCACCGCCCTGGGGATGGTGGAGGCCACCGGCAGCCCGGCACCCTCACCGACGGACGACATGTTCGACCTCGGGTCGACCGTGCTGTTCGCCGCTTCCGGAGGCGAGCCGGACACGGGCGCACTCCCCGTGTCACTGCGCGACGTGATCGGCGGCTGCCGCTACCCGGAACCGCCGGACCGTCCGACCGCGGAGCAACTCGTCGCCTACCTGAAGCATCAGAACCTGCCGTCCCTGAAGGGCAGGTGGCTGTCCCCGGCGGTGACCGCCGACATGGCCGCAGCGACCGCGGCGGTGGGATCGGAGTCCGCCGGGGGCGGCGGCCGGGGCCCGCTTCCGCCGCCGCCGGAGATCGCCGCCGGCGTGGGTGTCAGCCGCCGGAAGCTGATCATCGCTCTGGCCGGGGGCGCGGCCGTACTCGGCGGGACCGCGGCGGCACTCGCCCTCTCCGGCGACTCGTCACCAGCACCCGACGGCCGGGCCGGCGGGCCCGGGCCCACCGAGCGGCCGGCCTCTCCCTCGGGCGGGCGATCCACGTCCGCCCCCTCCGCGTCGCCGTCCTCGACGGACGGACCGCAACCGGTCGTGCTGGCCGGACCCGACGCCGTCAAGGCATGGTCGGAAGCCGGAAAACACGCCCCCACCTGCCTGGAAGCGTCCGACAAGGTGGTCATGGTGGTCACGGGCACGGCCACGTCCTTCCTGGACGCCGCGACCGGAAAATCCGAGTCCTCCCCGCTCAACACGACCAACCAGTTCGGCACGAGCATGGGCAACTACCCGACGGCGTACGGGGACGGAGTGTTCTACCTGCTCTGCGACACACCGAGTCAGTCAGGCGTGCTGGCGGCGTTCGACGCCGCCGGCGGGAAGGCGAAGTGGGCGACCACGCTTGCCGACGTCGATCCCGGTGGCGGCACGCATGCCGCGAGGTACGTGAGCAACTATGTGGCAGTCGCGGGGAACACGGTCTATGTATGCGGGACGGTACTCAAGATTGACGGGAAGTTCTCGGCCAAGGATCCGACCACCGGCTACATCCGTGCGTTCAACGCCGCGACCGGCAAGAGACTGTGGCAGGTCAAGGGCACGGACATCAACAACGTGCTCGTGCCGCCCACGGGTTCTCATCTGCTGGCTGCCTCGGCCGTTCCGGGCAGGAAAACCGGCCGCGTCCAGATGATCGACGCCGGCAGGAAGGGTGCCCGCGGCTGGAAGCTGTCCGTCCCGCACACCTCGTACTACTTCACCACCGGCTGGCCGCTGACGTGCTACGCCGCAGGGCTGTTCCTGTTCACCGGCGGCAACGGCAACACGCTGTCCGCCGTCGACGCGGCCACGGGCAGCGAGAAGTGGCATCAGCGCTTCGACGCGAAGAACGGGGACCAGGTCAAGATCGGCACCCCGTTCTCCAGCCTGGACGGCGCGACCGTCTACGTACCGGTCGGCAGCGACCTGGCTGCCCTGGCCACGGCCGACGGCACGATCCAGTGGGTCGCGGTGCTCGACGGCGCCAGCGACACGGGCACTACCAACCAGTTCAACGCCTCCGCCGCGCTGGGTGGCAAGAACGCGCAGTGTTCGGCCGACACCGTCTTCGCCACCGACAGCGCCAAGACGCTGTGGGCCATCGACGCCGCCACCGGCAGGGCCCGGTGGAGATACAGGGACCCGGGGCAGCCGGACGTGGGGTTCATGTGGACGGTGGGCGGCGACCACGTGTTCATCGCCTCCCACCTGACCATGACAGCCATCGCGGCCCACGGGCGGTAAGGGACAAGGAGAAGACATGGAGACGAGTGTGGAACTCGCCGGCCTGGCATCGGCAGCCGCGGCGCGCCTGATCGATCTGCTGGCGACGGACGGCTGGGGCGCGGTCAAGTCCTCGGTCCTGGCGCTTTGGCGGTCCGCGCACCCTGAGCGCGTCGAGGAGGAACTCGCCGACGTTCGCAGCGAGTTGCTGCAGGCGCAGCAGACGGGCGGCGGTGAGGAGCTTCAGGGGCTGTTGGTCGCCGAGTGGCAGGCCCGGATCATCCGGCTCATGGCCACGCGGCCGGACGCCGTCGCAGAACTGCGTGCACTGCTCGGCGGGGAACTGCGCGCTGTCGGAACCCCAGGACCGCAGATCACGGGCTCGATGACGCTGGAGGCACACGTTTCCGACGGCGACGCGTTCCTGGCCGGCCGGGACATGAACGTCACCAGGGGCGGACAGGCGTGACCGAACGCAGCACCGATGCCTCGACCCCAGACGGGCCGCCCCTCTGGCAGCCGAAACGGCAGGAGGCGCGCGTGACCGGCGGCGGCAGCGCCTTCATGGCCGGCCGCGACCTCCACGTCCGCCTCGGCGACGAGGGGCGCAGAACCGTGGCCGGCCCCGGCGCCGACGACGTGCCGTGCCCGTACCCGGGCTTGGTCCCGTTCGACGAAGAGCACAAGCAGTGGTTCTACGGCCGTGAGCGCATGGTCCACCTCGTGTGCGAGCGGATGGACGCCCGGATGCGTGAGGGCGGCCCGCTGGTGCTGATCGGCCCCTCGGGGGCCGGGAAGTCGTCCCTGCTCGCGGCCGGGGTACTGCCGGCCCTGGAGGACGGGCGGCTTCCGGTGGCGGGGTCGAGCACCTGGCCGCGCCTGGTACTGACCCCGACGGCATCCCCGGCCCTGGCGCTGGCGGCGGCCGCCGGGCTCGACGCCGAGACCGCGCGGCGCACGGCACCGGCGTGGCGGGCCGATCCCGCACGGTGCCTGGCCGAGCTGCGCGAGATCACCGGATCCGGCGATCCGGCGCCCGGCGGGGAGTCCCCCTCCGCGGGCCTGGTCGTCGTGGTCGACCAGTTCGAGGAGATCTTCACGGCCTGCGGAGACGAGACCGAACGGCAGTGGCTCATCGACGTGCTCGACCGTCTGGCCCGGCCCACGGGCGGTGCGGTCGTGGTGCTGGGAGTACGCGCGGACTTCTATGCCGCGTGCACGGCCCATCCGCAGCTCCGGGCGGCGCTCAGGGCCGGACCGGTCCTGCTGGAGCCGATGACGGAGGGCGAACTCAAGGACGCGATCCGCCGCCCGGCCGGAAGCGTGGGACTCGACGTCGAAGACGGCCTGGTCGAGGTGCTGCTGACGGAGCTGGGCACGGTCGGCGGACCCCTCGGGGCGAGCACCACGGGCCGGCTGCCGCTGCTCGCCCACGCGCTGCGGGCCACGTGGCAACAGCGCAACGGCTACACGCTCACCGTGGACGGGTACCGCGTCACCGGCGGCATCCAGGGCGCCATCGCCAACACGGCGAACAGGCTCTACGACACCCTGCCGCCGCCCTGCCAGGAGGCCGCACGGTGGGTGTTCCTGCGGCTCGTCATTGTGGGGCGCGACGCGGACGACAGCCGCCGGCGCGTCCGGTACGAGGAGCTGCTGCGTCACGCGCCGGACCGGGATGCGGCCGTCAGGGTCCTGGACGACTTCACCAGTGGCCGGCTGCTGACCCGAGACCAGGACACGGTGGTGATGACCCATGAGGTGCTCATCCGTGCCTGGCCCCGGCTGCGGGACTGGATCGAGCACGACCGCACCGGGAACCTCGTACGACAGGATCTGCAGGACGCGGCCGAGCTCTGGGAAGGTGCCGGCAGGGAGGCAGCCGCGCTGTACCGCGGCAACCGTCTGGAGGCCGCCCTAGCCTGGGCCGAAACGCACGGGCCGGAACTCAGCAGCGTCGCCCGGGCCTTTCTGGCGGCCGCCCGCCACCACCAGCGGCGCGGGCAACGGCTCCGGCGCGCCGCGGTCGCCACCATCACCGCCCTGGCCGTGGTCGCCTCGCTGGCCGCGGTGTTCGCCTTCCGGCAGGAGGCCAAGGCCCGGGGCGCCGCCACCAAGGCCCTGCACTCCCGCGACCAGGCCATCAACGCCGCCGTCACCTCCGCGTCCGTGCAACTGGGCCAGACCGATCCCTCGTTGTCCGCCCAACTCGCCCTGACCGCCTATCGCATGGACCCGACCCCGGACGCGGCGTCCCGGCTCATCACGACCCAGAACACCCCGCTGGACACCCGGCTTCCCGGCCCGCGCGGCGCGGTGTACACGGTGGCCTACAGCCCCGACGGGCACATGCTGGCGGCCGGGAACATCGACCAGAACCTCGTCCGGCTGTGGGACGTCTCCGATCCCGGCCGTCCGGTGGCGCTGGGCCGACCCGTGCCCGTGGACCGTTCCGTCAATTCGATCCTGTCGCTCAAGTTCAGCCCGGACGGTCAGGTGCTGGCCATCGGCGGTCACACCATCCACAACGGCGACGAGGGTTCCGGCGGATTCGTCGACCTGTGGAGCCTGACCAGCCCCAGCCACCCCGTCCTGCTGGGCCGGCCGAAGAGTCCCGGCATTCAAAGCTGGGACGCCAGCTACGCCATCGAATCGCTGGCGTTCAGTCCTGACGGCCGCACCCTGGCCGCCGTATCGTACGCCGGACTCGTCAGCCTGTGGAACGTCACCCACCCCGACGACGTCAAGCCCGCGAAAGCGCCCCTGGACCTCGACTGCCCCGACGCCTTCTCCCGGCGCGTCGCGTTCAGCCCCGACGGGCGCACCCTGGCCGCCGCATGCGCCGACGACGCCGGCACCGTCATCCTGTGGAACACCACCGACCCGGCCCAACCCGTCCGCGGCCGTTCCCTGAAGACCGGGAGTCGCGTCGGGGCCCTGGCGTTCAGCCCCGACGGCCGCACCCTGGCCGCCGGATCCAAGGACAGCAAGGTCCACCTGTGGAAGGTCGCCGACCCCGGCCACCCCGCCCCACTGGGCAAGCCGCTGACGGGTCCCGCCCAGCCCGTCATGTCGGTTGCGTTCAGCCCCGACGGTCACACCCTGGCGGCCGGCAGCGCCGACCACACCATCCATCTGTGGAACGTCACCCGCTCCGGGCCCATCGGCCCTCTCGGCCGGCCGTTGACCGGTCCCGGCGACGCTGTCACCGACGTGGTGTTCAGCCCCGACAGCCGCACCCTCGCCGCCGGGAACGCCGACGGCAACGTCGATCTGTGGAGTCTGCCGCCGACCCGGATCATCGGCGCCGGCGGCAATGTGGCATCCGTGGCGTTCAGCCCCGACGGGCGCACCCTGGCCGCAGGAAACCAGAACAGCACCGTCTCTCTGTGGAACACCGCCGACCCCAACAATCCCGCTCCCCGCGGTGATCCGCTCACCGGACCCAAGTACCCGGTCGACGCCGTGGCGTTCAGCCCGGACGGCCGCACCCTGGCCGCAGGCGACGCCGACGGCAAGGTCCACCTGTGGAACACCGCCGACCCCAGCCACCCCGTTCCCCTCCCTGAGACCCTCACCGGGGCGAACGGGCTCATCTTCTCCCTGTCGTTCAGCCCCGACGGCAACACCCTGGCCGCAGCCGGCGACAACTTTCTCGGCAGCATCGCCCTGTGGGACGTCAGTGATCCCGCAAAGCCCGTCACCCAGCCCGGCATCTCCAATTCACACACGCAGTCCGTCATGTCCCTGGCGTTCAGCCCCGACGGCACGATGCTGGCGGCCGGCGGCGACGGCAGCAACGGCAAGGTCGGACTGTGGAGTACGACGGACCAGGGGGTCCGCATCGGGGAACCGATCGCCCAGCCGACCTCCACCAGCACCTGGGTGGCGTTCAGCCCGGACGGCCGCACGCTCGCCACCGGGAACAGCCGCGGCACCGTCACCCTGTGGAACACCACCGACCCCAACCACCTGACGCGCAGGGGCAGTCCCCTGACCGTGCCCGGCGGCAGCCTGTGGTCGGTGGCGTTCAGCCCGGACGGGCACACCCTCGCGGCAGCCGGCCACACCGACAACGGCACGATCAACCTGTGGAACGTCACCGATCCCGACCACCCCACCGCCATCGGCCGGCCGCTGACCGTGGATACCGGATACGTCGCCGTTCTGGCGTTCAGCCCGGACGGTCACACCCTGGCCGCCACCACCGACGACGGCGTGGCCACACTCTGGGACCTGAAGGTCGAGTCCGCCATCAGCCGCATCTGCGCCGCGAGCTCCGGCGCCCTGAGCCAGCAGCAATGGAAGCGATACGTTCTGCAACTGCCGTACGACCCACCCTGTGTGACCACCTAGAAGGCTCATGAAAATCTTGGGTTTTGGCCCTGCCGCGTGAGTGGCAGGGCCAGACTCTCGACAAGATCTTCATCAGCCTTCTAGCCGCAGCAGTCCGGTTCCAGCCCGTGCGGCAGCCGTTCGCCGCTGAAGACCGCGGTGGTCGCCTCGTCGCCGCCGAGCGCGGCCACCGCGAGCAGCAGCGAACCGGCGGTCCAGGTGGTGAGTTCCTCCGGCCAGAACGCCCGGTTGCCCTCGAAGACGTACCCCGTCCAGTACATGCCGCCGTCGGCGCGCAGATGCTGGATGGACTGGAGGATCTCCAGCGCCCGGTCGGACTCGCCCATCACCCAGAGCGCCAGGGCGAGTTCACAGCTCTCGCCACCGGTCACCCACGGATTGGGCAGCACACAGCGCACCCCGAGGCCGGGAACCACGAAGCGGTCCCAGCTCTCCTCCATCCGCTCCTTGGCGGCCGCTCCGGTGAGCGCGCCGCCGAGGACCGGGTAGTACCAGTCCATCGAGTAGCGGCTCTTGTCCAGGAAGCGTTCCGGGTGGTTGCGGATCGCGTGGGCCAGCGCACCGGTCGCCAGCTCCCAGTCGGGCTGCGGCTCTTCGCGCCGTTCGGCGATGGCGAGTGCGCAGCGCAGCGCCTGGTGGATGGAGGAGCAGCCGGTCAGCAACGCGTCCTCGACGGGCGTTCCGTCGGCTTCGCGCTTCCAGCCGATCTGGCCGCCGGGCTGCTGGAGCCGGAGCACGAATTCGACTGCGGCGTAGACCGTCGGCCACATCCGGTCGACGAACGCGTCGTCGCCGGTGGCGAGGTAGTGATGCCAGACACCGACGGCCACATACGCGCAGAAGTTGGTCTCCAGACCGCGGTCGGTCGGCTGCTCCGGGTCTCCGTCGTGGTACGCGGCGTACCAGGAGCCGTCCTCGTTCTGATGCCGGGCCAGCCAGTCGTATGCGCGTTCCGCGGCGGCGTGCTCGCCGGCCGCGTCGAGGGCCATGGCGGCCTCGGTGTGGTCCCACGGGTCGAGGTGGTGGCCGCGGAACCAGGGCAGCGCACCGTCCTCGCACTGCGCGGCGAGAAGGGCTGCGACGGTCTCGGCGGCCTGCTCGGCGGTGAGAACTCCGGGCAGTACGAGGTGTTCGGTCTGCTCGGGAGTGGTCACGCCTCGGCCCTGGAGAGGTCCTCGGCAGCGGCGGCCACGGGCAGGTGCGGCTTGGTCGCGTACGCCACGAAACTCTTGCCGACGACCGGGTTGAGCAGCTGCTCGGCGACCCGGGTGACGGCCGGCTTCTTCATGATGTCCCAGACCAGCAGCTTGTGGTACGCGCGGACCGGCAGCGACTTGTCGTTGTCCACCCCGAACGCGCACTTCAGCCACCAGTACGGCGAGTGCAGGGCGTGGGCGTGGTGGGTGCCGTACGGCTTGAGGCCGGCGCCGCGGATCTTGCCGAGCAGTTCGTCGGCCCGGTAGATGCGGATGTGGCCGCCCTCGACCTCGTGGTACGCGTCGGAGAGCGTCCAGCAGACCTTCTCGGGGCCGTAGCGCGGCACGGTGATCGCGATCCGGCCGCCGGGCCTGAGGACCCGGACCATCTCGGCGAGCACGCCCTTGTCGTCGGGGATGTGCTCCATCACCTCGGAGATGATCACGACGTCGAAGGACTCGTCGGGGAACGGCAGATTGAGGGCGTCGCCCTCCATCGCGGTGGCGGTGGCGCCCTCGGGGGCCTCCCCGGCCTCCTTCATCGCGGCGAACCACTTCGCGACCTCGCGGATCTCCTCGCCGTTCTGGTCGAGTGCCACGACCTGGGCGCCGCGCCGGTAGCACTCGAAGGCGTGGCGTCCGGCGCCGCAGCCCAGGTCGAGCACTCGGTCACCTGCGGCGAGCGGGAAGCGGGTGAAGTCCACGGTCAGCACGAATGCCTGCTTTCGCGGTCGAGGGGGATCAGTGGGCGGGGACGACGAGGACGGGCGGCGGTGTCAACGACGGCCGCCGGGGCGCGCGGTACCGGCACGGGCGGCGATCGCCTCGCGGTAGAGGGCGGCGGTGCCGATGGCTGCCTGCTTCCAGGTGAACCGGGAGAGCACCCGGGCGCGGCCCGCGGCGCCGAGCCGGGACCGCAGTTCCGGGTCGCCGAGCAGCCGGGTGAGCGCGGCGGCCAGCGCCCCGGCGTCGGCGGGTGGGACGGCCAGGCAGGTCTCGCCGTCCGGGCCCGCGACCTCGGGAATCGCACCGCCGGTGGTGGCGACGAGGGGCGTGCCGGTGGCCATGGCCTCGGCAGCGGGCAGCGAGAAGCCTTCGTACAGGGAGGGGACGCAGGCGATCTGGGCGCTGCGTACCAGGTCGACGAGTTCGGCGTCGCTGATGCCCTTGACGAACTCGACGGCGTCCTGGAGTCCGTGCCGCTCGATGGCCTGCGCGACCGGCCCGTCCTCGGCCCGCTTGCCGACGACCACGAGGTGCGCCTGCGGGTTCTCGGTACGGAGCTCGGCGAGCGCCTCGACGAGGTGGACGAGGCCCTTCAGCGGGACGTCGGCGCTGGAGGTGGTGACGATCCGGCCGGGAACCTCGGCGACCGACGGGTCGGGCGACCACAGGTCGGTGTCCGCGCCGATGTGCACGACGTGGACACGGTCCCCCCGCACCCCGAGATGGTCGACGATCTCCTGCTTGGAGGAGCCGGAGACGGTGAGCACCGAGGGCAGCCGGCGCGCGACCCGCTTCTGCATGCGGGTGAAGGCGTACCAGCGGCGGACGGAGGCGCGTCGACGACGGGTCTCGGCTGCGTCCAGGTCCAACTGCCGGTCGACCGTTATGGGGTGGTGGATCGTGGTGACGAGCGGGGCGCCGAGGTCCGCCAACAGCCCGTACCCGAGGGTCTGGTTGTCGTGGATGACGTCGAACTCGCCGCGGCGGGCGGCAAGATGGCGTCGGGCGCGCAGGCTGAAGGTGAGGGGCTCCGGGAAACCGCCGGTCCACATGGTGGCGACCTCGGCGGCGTCGATCCAGTCCCGGTACTCGCCGCGCTTCGGGGTGCGGAAGGGATCGGGCTGGCGGTAGAGGTCCAGGCTCGGCAGCTCGGTGAGCGGGACGCCCTCGTCGAGCACCGGATAGGGCTGGGCGCCGATCACTTCGACGCTGTGACCGAGGCGGGCGAGCTCACGGCCGAGGTGGCGTACATAGACGCCCTGGCCGCCGCAGAACGGGTTGCCCTTGTAGGTGAGGAGTGCGATGCGCAACGGACGGTCGCCGGCGGTGCCCGGCGTGTCGCTGCCCGTGCGGGGGCCCGTCTCTATGGCCTCAGCGGTCACACTCGGCCCCCTTCTCACTGCGTGTTCGCCGGAGCGTAACCGCTCACGCTAATCTAGAACAAGTTTCAGACTGGATCGTTCAATGAGCTACGAATCTACCGGCAGGTAGCGTCGGCGCAACGGCCGGATCAGGTGATTCGCGCCACGACCGGCCACCCTGGCATGCTGTGCGCCGCCGGGAGACCGAGCGCCTCCCTCCGGTTGCGGACAGAAGCCATGGATGGGGACACATGACAGCGGAAGCCAAGCCGGCATCGCCGCCCCTGACGGAGCGGCAGGAGGCCCGCCGCCGCCGCATCCTGCACGCCAGCGCCCAGCTCGCCAGCAGGGGCGGATTCGAGGCGGTGCAGATGCGTGAGGTCGCGGAGGCCGCCGAGGTCGCCCTGGGCACGCTGTACCGCTACTTCCCGTCCAAGATCCACCTGCTGGTCGCCACCATGCAGGACCAGCTCCAGCACATGCACACGACGCTGCACAAGCGCCCCCCGGCCGGGGACGACGCGGCGCAGCGGGTCGCCGACACCCTGATGCGGGCGTTCCGCGCACTGCAGCGCGAACCGCATCTGGCCGATGCGATGGTGCGGGCTCTGACCTTCGCGGACCGCAGCGTCAGCCCGGAGGTGGACACCGTCTCGCGGATCACGACGGCGATCATCCTTGACGCGATGGGCCTGGAGCATCCGACGCCGGAGCAGCTGTCCGCGGTCCGGGTCATCGAGCACACCTGGCACTCGGCGCTGATCACCTGGCTGTCGGGGCGGGCGTCGATCGCCCAGGTGAAGATAGACATCGAGACGGTGTGCCGGCTGATCGACGTGACGGCACCACGGGACGCGTCCTGACGGGTCCTGGCGGGACGCGCCCCGGATGATCTTTCGTCACACATCCCTCACCGCTCTACCCAGAAGGACCACAGATCTCTCCTTAACATGGCCATGACCAGCACCGATGGAGAGGAAGACATGGCTGACCAGTCAGGCAGTGCAGGCGGCGCGGCGGGGACGCAGGCCCCGGGCGCACACCCGGAGGGCGTGCCGGGCTACGGCGCCCAGCCGTCGTACGGCTACGGGTACCCCGGTGGCGCCCCACTGCCCAGTGGCAAGGCGACGGCCTCGATGGTGCTCGGCATCCTCGGGCTGCTGCTCATCCCGATCATCCTGCCGATCATCGCGCTGTGCCTCGGCATCTCGGCCCGGCGCATGGCCGACCGGGGCGAGGGCGGCGGCCGCGGCCAGGCGACCGCCGGAATGGTGATGGGCATCATCGGCTGCGCGTTCGCGGCCCTCGGCGTGATCGCGGCCACGGTCCAGGCGATCGCCGTCGTGTGACGGGCCACCGCCCGCGGCACTGACGCGCAGGTGCCGCGCCCGGGGCCGTACGATCCGGCCCCGGGCGCGGCCCACGGCTTCGGCCCATGTGCGGCCCCCACATGTGCACCGCATCAGGTGGGGTGCCCTGCACCATGTCGACGGCGGCACGGTGTTCATACGGTTCGGCGACATCACATGAATACGCCGAGGAGCCGGTCACCATGCGTCGCAGAGCCACAGGCACCGTCCGTCACCACAGATCTCTCTCCGCCGTCGTCACGCTGGCCTCGGCCGGCCTGCTGCTGGTCGGGTGCACCGCCGCCGGGAAGGCGGGCGAGGCCGATTCCGCGTCCGGCAAGGACGCGAAGGACCAGAGCGTGAAGGTGGGCCTGGTCTACTCCCGTACGGGGCTGCTCGCGGACTACGGGAAGCAGTACCGCGACGGGTTCATGGCGGGCCTGGACTACGCGACGAAGGGCACCGGCAAGGTCGCCGGGCACCGTATCGAAGTCACCGAGCAGGACGACGCGGGCGACCCGGGCAAGGCGGTCTCCGCGGCCAAGAACCTGATCGGCAAGGGCTACAAGGTACTGGCCGGCACCACCGATTCCGGGGTGGCCCTCCAGATGGCGCCGCTCGCCGCCCAGAACAAGGTGCTGTACATCAGCGGCCCCGCCGCCACCGACGCCGTGACCGGCATCAACGACTACACCTTCCGCTCGGGCCGGCAGTCCTACCAGGACATCCTCACGGCCGGGACGATGCTCGGCGAGGCCAAGGGCAAGAAGGTCACGGTGCTGGCCCAGGACTCCACCTTCGGCCAGGCCAATGTGGCCGCCGTGCAGGCCGTCCTCGGCTCCAAGGGCGCGACGGTGGGCTCCGTACTGGCTCCGCCCAGCGCCACTGACCTGACCCCGTTCGCCCGGCAGGTCAAGGCGGGCGGGCCCGATCTGGTCTTCGTCGCCTGGGCCGGCTCCACCGCACCGGCGCTGTGGACCGCGCTGGACCAGCAGGGCGTGCTGGGGGCGGGCAAGGTCGTCACGGGTCTCGCCGGAACGGCCTCGTACCCGATCTTCGGGAACGCCGGTTCCAAGGTGTCGTTCCTGGCGCACTACTTCCCCGGCGCGGGCGGCGGCAACGCCGTGGAGAAGTCCATGCTCGACTCGGTCACCAAGGCCGGTGGCACCCCGGACCTGTTCACCCCCGACGGCTTCACCGCGGCGCAGATGGTCGTGCGCGCCGTCGAGGAGGGCGGCGCCACCGATTCCGCCGCCATGGTCAAGGCCCTTGAGGGCTGGAGCTTCGACGGGGTGAAGGGCAAGGAGCAGGTCCGTGCCGAGGATCACGCACTGGTCCAGCCGATGTTCGTCGCGAAGCTCAAGGGGACGGGCGCCGGTGCCCGGCCGGAGCTGGTGAGCACCGAGCCGATGGACGAGGTGGCGCCGCCCGCCAAGCCCTCGGCGGGCTGACCGATGACCGCACCGGACACCACCGCAGAGCACCCGGGCGGGGCGCGGAGCACCGCCCCGGTGCTCCAACTGGCCGGGCTCGGCTGGGGCGTCGGCGGAGCGACGATCGTCGAGGACGTCACGCTGAGCGTCCACGAGGGCGAGTTCCTCGCCTTCATCGGCCCCAACGGGGCCGGCAAGACCTCTCTGTTCAATCTGATCAGCGGGCTGACCACGGCCACGTCGGGCACGATCGCGCTGGACGGTGCGGACATGACGGACCGCCCCGCGCACGCACGGGCGAGGCGCGGCATCGGCCGCACGTTCCAGACATCCAGCCTCTGGCCCGGGATGAGCGTGGCCGACCACGTCCGGCTGGCCGCTCAGGCGGCCCGGGGCGGCTCGTACCGGCTGTGGCGGCGCGCCTCCTCGTACACCGCCGAGGTGAACGGCGTACTGGAACGCACCGGACTCGGCCACCGGGCACAGGCGATGGCGTCCGAGCTGTCGCACGGCGAGAAGCGGAAGCTGGAGCTGGCGGTGCTGCTGGTGGGCGAGCCGCGGCTGATGCTGCTCGACGAACCGATGGCCGGGGTGAGCGCGGAGGAGGTCCCCGCGCTGACCGAACTGATCCGCACCCTGCACCGGGACGAGGGCCGCACCGTCCTGATGGTCGAGCACCACATGGACGTCCTGCTGGGCCTGGCCGACCGGCTCGCCGTGATGCACCACGGAAGGCTGCTGGCGCTGGACACCCCGGAGGCAGTGACCGCCGACCCGACCGTTCAGCAGGCCTACCTCGGGGAGGGGTTGTGACGACAGGGACCCTGCTCGCCGTACGGGACCTGCGGGTCCTGATCGGCGGCCGGCACATCCTGCACGGCGTGGACCTCGACGTCGCCCGGCACGGGGTGACCGCTCTCCTCGGCCGCAACGGCGCCGGGAAGACCACGACCGTACGCGGCGTCCTCGGCCTCGTCCCGCGCACCGGCAGCGTGCGGCTGGACGGCGAGGAGACCGTGTCGATGCCCACCCACACCGTGGTGCGGCTGGGCATCGGTTACGCCCCCGAGGACCGGGGCATCTTCGCCGGGCTGACCGTCGCGGAGAATCTGCGCCTGGCCGAGCGGCGCGGCGCGGACGGGCCCGCGTACCCGCTCGTCCATGAGCTCTTCCCCGAACTCAAGCGCCGGGAACGGCAGTTGGCGGGAACATTGTCCGGCGGGCAGCAGCAGATGGTGGCGATCGGCCGCACACTCCTCAACGGCAACCGGCTGATCATCGCCGACGAACCCACCAAGGGCCTGGCGCCGAAGGTGGTCACCGAGGTCGCCCAGGTGCTGGAGCGGGCCGCCGAGGCGGTGCCGGTGCTGCTCGTGGAGCAGAACCTCGCCGTCGTGCGGCGCCTGGCCGAGCACTGTGCGGTGCTCGCCGACGGCCGGACCGCCCACCAGGGACCGGCCGCCGAGCTGCTGGGCGATGCGGAGGCGGCACGTCGCCTGCTGGGCGTGGGACACGGCCCGGCCACCGAAGCACCTTCCGTGGAGGCGGATTCCTGATGTCCACCGTCGTTCTGCTCACCATGACCGGACTCGGTCTGGGGGCGCTCTACTTCCTGATCGCATCGGGACTCTCACTGATCTTCGGCCTGATGGACGTGCTCAACTTCGCGCACGGGGCGCTGCTCTCCATCGGCGCGTACGGCACCTGGTGGGCGGCGTCCGGCAATCTGCCCGGCGCCGGCCCGGGCGGAGCGGGCTTCGTCCTCGCGGTCCTGTTCGGTACGGCGGTGGGCACCGCGGCCGCCGTGCTGCTGGAACTCGCCGTCGTCCGCCCGCTCTACACCCGGCCGCGCGAGCAGGTGCTCGCCACGGTCGGGGTGGGGCTCGCCGTCCCGGCACTGCTGTCGGGCATCTGGGGCTCGGACGCCCGGACCTTCCCGGGGCCGAAGGCGCTGTCCGGCACCTTCGGGCTGCTCGGCGCCCAGATCCCGGTCAACCGGCTGGTACTGGTCGCGGCGGCGGTCGTGGTCCTCGTCGCACTGCGGCTCTTCCTCGGCCGTACCCGGCACGGTCTGGTCGTACGGGCCGGGGTCGAGGACCGGGCGATGGTCACCGCCCTGGGTATCGATGTGCGGAAGGCGTTCACGCTCGTCTTCGCGATCGGCGGCTGCGCCGCCGCGCTCGGCGGGGCGCTCGGCGGCCTGTACTTCGGCTCGGTCGACCCCCGCCAGGGCACCTCGCTGCTGATCTTCGCGTTCGTCGTGGTGGTCACCGGGGGCATGGGCTCGGTGACCGGTGCGGCAGTGGCATCCGCCGTCATCGGCCTGGTCCAGCAGTTCGCCAACTACTACACCGCAGCGGGCCTCGGCGACCTGGCCGTCGTCGTCCTGCTCGCCGCGCTGCTGCTTCTGCGGCCGCGCGGACTGACCGGGAGGCTCGCGTGAGCGCCGTCACCGAGACACACGACCGCACCGGCGAAAAGCACACGGCCGCACCGGCCCGCGGGAACACCGCCCGGCCGCTGCGCCGCTGGTGGCCCGCCGCCGCACTGCTGATCCTCGCCATCGCGCCGTACAGCGCACTGCCGCTGCCCGGACTCCTGGACGGCCCGCTCGGCAGCCCCGGCAGTCTCCAACTGCTCGCCACCTGCCTGCTGTTCGGCGCGCTGGCAACCGGCTACGACCTGCTGCTGGGCCGCACCGGGCTGCTCTCCTTCGGGCATGCGCTCTACTTCGCCGCGGGCAGCTACGCCACCAACATGTTCCTGCTGGAGGCGGGCCTCCCGTTCGCCGTGTCCGCGCTGCTCGGCCTCTGCTTCGGGATCGCGCTCGCGCTGGTTCTGGGGTCGGTGAGCCTGCGGGTCACCGGCATCGGCTTCTCGATGGTGACGCTGGCCTTCGCCCAGGCGGGCTCGATCCTGGTCTCCCGCGACCCCGGTGGTTTCACCGGCGGCGAGGAGGGCCGGGCCGCCCCGGCGGATCTGCTGCCGTCCGGGCTCGTGGGCATCGAGCACACCGCGAACCTCTACTGGGTGGCGCTCGCCTATCTGGTCCTCACCCTCGCCGTCGTCCACTGGGCAGTCCGCTCCCCCACCGGACGGGTCTGGGAGGGCATCAAGGAGAACGAACGCCGGGTGGAGGTGCTGGGGTTGAAGCCGTACGGCTTCAAGCTGACAGCCTTTGTCCTGGCGGGCGCGCTGGCCGCGCTGGGCGGTCTGGTGCACCTGCTGCTCACCGGCGGCTCGACCCCCCAGACAACCACCTCGGACTTCACCCTCTCCCTGTTGGTCATGGTGGTGCTGGGCGGGTCGGGCACCCGCTGGGGTCCGATGGTCGGCGGCATCCTCTACACCTGGGCCGATCACCGGCTCGGCGATCTGGCCGGGTCGGGCGCGGTCGCCGATCTGCCCGCGGTGCTGCGGGTGCCGCTCTCCCAGCCGCTGTTCCTGCTCGGTGTGCTGTTCGTGGCCGTGGTACACCTGCTGCCGGGCGGCCTGGCCCGGCTGCCGTCCCGGCTGGCCGCGGTACGCCGCGGGCCCGCAACCGAAACGCTCCCGGCCGGGAAGGCCCGGAAGGAGAACGGACGCCCGTGATTCCGTACGAAGAGATACAGGTCCCCGTGACCGGGGGCGAGTTGGCGGTACTGAGGTGGCCGGCCCGCGAGCCGGACGCACCGGTCGTCGTCGCCCTGCACGGCATCACGGCCAACGCGCTGTCCTGGGGTCCGGTGGCAAGGCTGCTGGACGGCCGCATCACCCTGATCGCCCCGGATCTGCGCGGCCGGGCCGGGAGTTCGGCCCTGCCGGGGCCGTACGGGATCGCCACGCACACCGACGACATCGCCGCCCTGACCGAGGCCCTGGGTCTGGACCGGGTGGTGCTGGCGGGCCATTCGATGGGCGCGTTCGTGGCGGCGCTGGCCGCCGTACGGCACCCGGAACGGTTCGGGCCGCTGCTGCTGGCCGACGGCGGCATCGGCTTCCCCGCCCCCACGCATCTCTCCCCGGACGAGCTGATGACCGCCGTGATCGGGCCGGCCATGGACCGGCTGTCGATGACCTTCCCCGACCGGACCGCATACCGCTCCTTCTGGCAGGCGCACCCGGCGTTCGCGGGTGCGTGGTCGGCCGAGGTGGATGCGTACATCCAGCGCGACCTGACCGGCGACGAACCTGCCATGCACTCCACCTGCCGGATCGAGGCGGTACGCACCGACGGCATCGGCCTCTTCGACGAGGAGGTGCTGACGGCGGTACGGAAGCTGCCGGCTCCGGCGACTCTGCTGTGGGCGCAGCGGGGCCTGATGAACGAGGAGCAGGGCCTGTACGACGAGACACGCCTGGCAGCGGCCGGCCTCGGGGGCACGGAGGTCACACCGGTGCCGGTGAGGGACGTCAACCACTACACGCTGCTGACGGGAGAAGCGGGCGCCGGAGAAATCGCACGCCACTTGCTGACCATGTCCGGCACCCCCGGCCCGTCCGGCGCTTGAGGACGGGGACACCGGAACGCACCCCGGGCGGCCGGACGGCCTCTACCGCTCCCGGCCGCCCGCCAACAGATGCAGCCTCAAGGCAAGTTGCAGCTCCAACGCCCGCCCGGGCTCGTTCCAGTCCCGCCCCAGCAGCACCTGCACCCGGTCCAGCCGCTGCACCACCGTGTTGACGTGCACGTGGAGTTCGTCCTTGGCGCGGATGAGACTGCCCCCGGACCCGAAATAGGCGCTGAGCGTACGCACGAGATGCGTGCCGCGCTGCGCGTCGTACCGCAGCAGCGGCCCCAGCGTCGCCGTGACGAAACCGTCGACGTCCTGTGCGTTGCCCAACACCACTCCCAGGAAGCCGAGTTCGTCGACGCACGCACCTTCCCCCGCACGCCCCAGAACCCGCATGGCGCGCAGGCAGCGGGCGGCCTCCCCGTATGCGGAGGCCAGCTCCCGGGCGCCGCGGGCCGGCCCGGTGGCGGCGACGGTGACGGGGGCCTGGGTCAGCTGGCCGAGCTGGGCCGCCGCCGCTCGCGCCGCGTCACCGGCGGCCGGGCCGGGGTCGTCGGCCTCTATCAACAGCACCACGTTCCCCGCGTGTTCGGCGCTCACCCCGTGGATGTCCCCGCCGAACAGATAGCGCATCGCGGCAGGAGCCAGCCTCTCCCGGGCTCCGCCCTCGGCCACCAGCAGCAGATGCGGGCGGTCGAGGTCGATGCCGAGGCGTCGGCCGCGTTCGGCGAGCCCGGCCGGGTCGCGGTCCGCTTCGGTCAGCAGGTCGGTGATCAGCTCTCCGCGGATCCGGTTCTCGGTCTCGGCGACCGTGCGCCGCAGCAGCAGAAGGAGTCCGGTGACCACCGAGGCCCGCTCGAAGAGCCGCCGGTCGGAGTCGTCGAGCTGTTCACGCCGGTGCAGGACCAGACCGGCCAGGAGTTCCCGTCCGGCGAGGACCGCGCAGATCCACCGGCCGTCGCGGTGAACGGCGCGAGCACCCGTACGGGACTCCTCGGCGGTCTCGGCCAGCCACCCGGCGTCCATGCTGTCGGCGGCGAAGTCCGCACCGTCGGGGCGGACCGCCGCCAGGGGCCGCCCGCCCGGGTCGTGAATGGTGAGCGGGGAGTCCAGCAGCCCCGCGACCGCCGCGGCGACATCCTTGACGTCGCGGCCGCGCAGGACCAGATCGGTCAGCCGGTCGTGGGACTCCTCGGCGCGCTGCATCGCCGCCGAGTGGGCCCGTACGGCCGCATTGGCCTCGGCCAGCTCGGCGTTGGTCTCGGCCAGTTCGTCCAGCGCGGACCGGGTGTCGGCGAGCGCGCGGGCGGTGTCGATGGCGATCGCGGCATGTGCGGCGAGCGAGCACAACAGGGCGACCTCGTCGGGGCTGAAGACGCGGGGGGCACGGTCGGCCGCGAAGAGGACGCCGATGACCTTTCCCGTGCCGCCGCGGCTGGAGCCGAGAAGCAGGGGCACGCCCAGGATGGCTACGAGCCCGTCGTCCAGCACCGCGGAGTCGATGTTGCGGGTGTGGTGGAAGCGGTCGTCGGTGCGGTAGTCAGGGGTCGCGTAGGGGCTCGCGGTCTGCGCCACCAGACCGCCGAGCCCTTCGCCCAGCTCCAGCCGCAGGCACTGGAAGGACACCGACACCGACCCGTCGGTGACCCGCATATAGGTGTCCCCCGCCTCCTCGTCGGGGAGTGTGAGATACGCCGTGTCCGTGCCGAGCAGCATCCTGGCGCGGCGGACGATCGCATTCAGCACGTCGTCCAGGTCGCGGGATGCGGCCAGGTCGCCCGCGGTGTCGAAGAGCGCGGTGAGCTGGAGCTCTCGGCGCCGGTGCTGCCGCAGGGCGCCCCTGATCCGCAGAGCGGTGGCGGTGGCCCGCTCCACCTCCGCCAGATCGCCCGCGGGCACACCGGCGGCCCGCGCCTGCGAGGAGACGGCACCCAGCGCCTCGGCGGGGGCGTCGTCGGCCAGCAGGTCGAAGAGGCGCCGCACATGGGGCGCGGCGGAGGCGGACGGTTCAGACATGGGCGGCCATCGTTCGTAGAGGTCGGGGGATCAGTTGGCGGTCCAGCCGCCGTCCATGGAGAGCGAGGTGCCGGTGATGTGCCCGGTACGCGGTCCGCAGAGCCACAGCACGGCCTCGGCGACGTCGTCGGGTTCGATCAGGCGCTTGATCGCGCTGCGTTCCAGCATGACCCGGCCGACCACCTCCTCCTCGGAGATGCCGTGCGTACGGGCCTGGTCCGCGATCTGGTTCTCGACCAGGGGGGTACGTACGTACCCGGGGCTGACGCAGTTGCTCGTCACCCCGTGCTCCGCCGCTTCGAGCGCGACCACCTTGCTGAGTCCCTCCAGTGCGTGCTTTGCCATCACATAGGCAGACTTGTAGGGGCTGGCCCGCAGACCGTGCACGGACGAGATGTTGACCACGCGCCCCCAGCCGCGTTCGTACATGCCCGGCAGGGTCCGGCGCAAGATGCGGAACGGGGCCTCCACCATGACGCGCTGGATCAGCGCGAAGCGGTCCGGTGGGAATTCGTGCACGGGGGCGACGTGCTGGAGCCCTGCGTTGTTGACCACGACGTCCACGTCGGCGGGCAGCGTGTCCACCACATCGGGGACGGAGAGATCGACCACCCACGCCGTCCCGCCGATCGCCTCCGCCAGGCTCTTCGCGGCGTCCGCGGCCTTGTCCACCACATGGACATGGGCGCCCGCGGCGGCCAGGGCCTGTGCGCAGGCCCGCCCGATACCGCTCGCGGCACCGGTCACCAGGGCGGTGCGCCCGGCGAGGAGCCGGTCTGCGGGCGACGGCGAGGGACCTGCGGCGGGCGGCGGGACGGCGGGCGGGGCAGCCTGCGGGGCGGGCCCGTGGTCCGGGCTCTGAGGAGTCTCCATGGTCGTCACCGTAAGGAGACCGAAGCCCACGTCACACGGGGTCGGTGCACACACCGTGGCACGTCGGCATGGTGGTGGCGTACATGGTGCGGGCCCGGTCCCGGGCCGTCAGCGGGCCGCGTCCACCGCCCGTCGTGCCTCGGCCACCACTTCGGGGTCGGTGACGAAGTGGGTGTCCTGCTCGGCCGACGCGCCCCCGGCGCCGAGCGGTATCCACTTTCCGCCGCGCCGGGGCAACGCCCCGGTCTTGGCGGAGAGATGGACGGCGGCGGCTCCGGCGGAGGTCAGGGCCGGGATGTCGGCGGGGCGCACCCCGCCGCCGGCCATCACCTGCACCCCGGGTGCGGCGGCGGCCATCGCGGCGATCGCCGCCAGCCCGTCGGCCGCGGCGGGGGCGCCGCCCGAGGTGAGGACCCGGGTGAGACCGAGTGAAGGCAGCAGCGCGGCGGTGGCCACCGGGTCGGCGGACTGGTCGATGGCGCGGTGCAGGGTGATGTCCACCGGGCGGCCCGTGGCGCGGGCCGCTTCGGCGAGCCGGGCGACCGCCACGGTGTCCAGGGCGCCGTCGACGGTCAGCGCGCCGATCACCACGCCGGAGGCACCGGAGGCGATGACGGACCGCACCTCGGCGGCCATGAGCGCGATCTCCTCCGCGTCATGGACGAAGTCGCCGGGCCGGCACCTGACCAGCACCTGCACCGGCAGCCCTTCCGCGGCGACCGCCTCCACCAGGGCCGCCGACGGGGTCAGGCCGCCCAGCTCCAGGGCTACGCAGAGTTCGACCCGGTCGGCGCCGTGCTCCCGGGCGGTCCGGGCGCCGGCCGGTGAGGTGACGGCGATCTCCAGGGCGGGGCGCGCGGTCACTCGTCGTCCCCGGTCAGCGGCTGGTCGGAGGCGGGGATGATGCGGGCCGACAGATCCGGGTCGGCCATCTCGCGGTCGAAGGGGAACATCGGGCGGCGGATGCGGTGGTGGCCCAGGCGTACCAGGTCCTGGTCCACACCGCCGGGGGTGAGCGCCATCTTCCACCCGACCGACATGTCGAAGAGTTCGGGCTCCAGGTAGCCGATCTTCACGATCACGATGTCGGCACCGCGCGGGTCGAGGTCCAGGTCGGTGAAGTCGTGCTCGTGGTGGTAGGGCTTGCGAAGCCCGGTGAGGATCGCGTACACGCTGCCGACCCGGATCACGACCTCGGTCCGGGCGTCGCGGTCGCCGTGCCGGATGGCGTGCACCGTGCCGGTCAGGGTGACCGGGCCCGCGTGCCGGTCGTCCACCTCGGCGCCGGCGGTGACCGTGACGGTGGCACCGACACCCGCGGCGACGGCGGTCTCGACGGCGGCCGGTCCCGGCACCGAGGCGTAGATGACGGTCGGACCGTCGTCCTTCCGGAACTCCGGGCGGGCCAGCAGCCGGGTCAGGCCCCAGGTCATGTCGCCGGCGCCCCCGGCGGTCGGGTTGTCCCCGGTGTCGCTGATGAAGTACGGGCGCTGGTCGGAGTCCAGGGCCTCGTCCAGGATGCCGTCGAAGGTGCCGGTCGGGGCGACGAAGTCGAAGTCGTCGCGGGCCTTCCAGAAGCCCTGGGCCAGGCGCTCGGCACCGGCCGAGACGGCGCCCCGGTCGGTGCCGGTGACCACCACCACGGCGCGGTTGCGCGGTTCGTCGGCCCAGGCGTAGCCGACCCATATCGCAGCGTCGATCACGCCGTCCATGGCCTCGACCTCGTCCACGGCCGCGTACACGCTCCTGGCCGGCTCGATCCGGGTGGAGGTCTGCTCGCCGGCCAGCAGCACCGGCACCGGCACCCAGGCCTTGACCGGGCGGGGCGCGCCGGAGGCCAGCAGGTCCACCAGGTTGCGGACGGCCCGCTCCTTGGTCTCCATGTGGTCCTCGTGCGGGGCCATCCGGTAGCAGGTGATCAGGTCGCTGCCGTGGGCGAGTTCGCGGGAGACGTTGCCGTGCAGGTCCATCGAGGTGGAGATGATCACGTCGGGGCCGACGGTGGCGCGGATGCGCTCCAGCAGCACCGCCTCGGCGTCGTCGACGCCCTCCACGGTCATCGCGCCGTGGATGTCGTACCAGAGGCCGTCCGGCCGGGGCAGCGCAGCGAGCCGTTCGATCAGCTCGTCGGTCAGCTCGGCCCACGCGGCGGCGGTGACGGTGCCGCCCGGCAGCGACTTGCCGACCAGGGCGCCGTGCCAGTCGGCCGCCTCGCGCAGTTCCTCACCGGGGGCCAGGAAGGGGTAACGGTCCAGCACCTCGGTGCCGCGCGAGGGGTGGAAGGCGGCGGCCCGGGTGCGAGCGGGGGAGAAGGTGGACGACTCGATGCCGAGTCCGGCGATGGCTATGACCGGGCGGGCTGCGGCGGTGCGGGATTGCGACATGGCTCCTCGTAGGGGTGGGGCGTCAGACGTGACGGGGCGCTGGGGCGCGGAACCGGTCGGCGGCACCGGCCTCGCTCAGGGCGCGGGCCAGGGCGCGCTGCAGGGCGAACTGCCCGGCGCCGACCAGTCCGGCGTCGGCGCCGAGGCTGGCCCGCTCGATGGCGAGGTGTTCGGTGACGAGCGGGTGGCAGCTCTCGTAGAGCTGGCTGCGCACGGCGGCGACGAACGGTTCCAGGGTGGAGAGGATGCCGCCGAGGTAGACGGCGTCCGGATTGAAGAAGTTGACGTTGGCGGCGAGCACTTGACCGAGGTAGTCGCCGGCCCTGCGGACCGCGCGGGTGGCCAACGGGTCTGCGTCGATGGCGAGTCGGGCCACGTCCTCGGGGCTGCTGACGTCGGCCCCGCGCTCGCGCAGGATGCGGACCAGGGCGGCGCCGGACGCCACGGTTTCCAGGCAGCCGGTGTTGCCGCAGGAGCAGGGGATGTCGGCGCCGGCGTCGATCCGGATGTGGGTGATGTCACCGGCCGCGCCGGTGGCGCCCCGGTAGAGGCGTCCGTCGACGATGACGCCGGCGCCGATCGCGGAGCCGGTCTTCACCATGATCGTCTGCCGGCGCTCGGCGGGCCTTACGGTGTGCTCGCCGACCGCCATGCAGTTGGCGTCGTTGTCCACGGCGGCCGGGACGCCGAAGCGCTCCTCCAGCCAGGCGGTGACCGGGAAACGGTTCCAGCCCGGCATCCGCGACGGCAGGACGACCGACCCCGACGCGATGTCCACCGGCCCGGGCAGCGAGAGCCCGACACCGCGCAGCCGGCCGCGTCCGCGTTCCTCGGCCAGTGCCTCCAGGGTCTCGGCGAGCCGGGGCAGAGCCGCCTCGGGGCCGTCGGCGATCATGAAGGGGACGGTCGAGACATCGGTCAGACCGCCGCCGGGCAGCACCACACCGATCCGGGCGTGCCGGCCGCCGAGATCGGCGGCGACCGCGAACTCGTCGTTGCTTCCCAGTCTCAGCACTTTGCGGGGGCGCCCGCCGGTGGAGGACTGGGTGCCCTCCTCGGCGATCAGCCCGCGCTCCACCAGATGGGCCACGGTGAGAGAGATGGTGGAGGCGGCAGCCCCCAGCAGTCCGGCGAGTTCGGCGCGTGACGAGGCCTGGCCCGATGCGACGAGTTCCAGAACCCGCGCGGCGAGGGCTGGAGTGCCTTTTGCGGCCCTGCGGTCCCATGCACTTATTTCAGTCATGTACGAAGTAACTTCCGCAACGGTGTGTGTGGCGAAGACAATACGCCCGCGCTCGGCACGGGGGAACAGCTTCGCGAAGGAAGTAGGCCCCACCTGAAACCCATTCAATCCACCCAAAACCCCCGAACGGAGAGAGGTGATTGAGGCGGGAGGGCTTTTTTCGGAGGCGCAGTAACTTACTTTTTACTAATTCTTGTTTGTTTCTTCAGTGTGTCCGGCGTTAGCTGTCGTGAACGCAGTGCCGGTCCCGGGCATACGGGTCCTTTCACTCTGAGGAGAGTCATGTTCCTTGCTCACACGGCGAACAGCCGCCGCTGGGCCCTTGTCGCGGGCGCCGCTGTCACCGCGGGTGCTCTGCTGACCGGTTGTTCCGGGGGCGGCACCTCGTCGTCCGCCTCCGGCTCGTCGGACACCATCAACTACGCGCTGCCGGCCAACTTCACGCCGAACTGGATCCTCCCGGTCGGCACCGCCGCGCACCTGAACACCAACAACTCCTCCATATCCCAGTCCCTCTGGGAGCCGCTGATCGCCTACGACGGCTCCACCGGCAAGGTCGGCTGGAACAAGGACAACTCGCTCGCCACCGCCGCCGACTTCGCCAAGGACAGCAAGAGCGTCACGATCACGCTCGGCGACCGGCACTGGAGCGACGGCAAGCAGATCACCTCCCGCGACGTGGAGTTCTGGTTCAACCTGGTCAAGGCCAACAAGGCCGACTGGGCCAGTTACAGCCCGGGCAAGGCGCCGGACAACTGGACCTCGCTGAAGGTCGTCGACGACACGCACTTCACCATCACCTTCGACCAGGCGTACAACCAGCAGTGGATGCTCGCCAACGAGTTGAGCATGATCCGCCCGATGCCGCAGCACGTCTGGGACAAGACCAGCGACTCGGGCACGGTGTCGGACCTCGACCGCACCGCCGCGGGCGCCAAGAAGGTCTGGGCGTACCTGAACGACGCCGCCAAGAAGATCTCCGGTTACGCCACCGACCCGCTCTGGAAGACGGTCAGCGGCCCGTACACCATCAAGTCGTTCTCCACGGCCGGCAAGGTCCAGCTGGAGGCCAACGCCAAGTACGACGGCGGCGGCAAGGCCAACATCAAGACCGTGAACCTGCTGCCGTTCACCACCACCGACGCCGAGGAGAACGCGCTCCGGGCAGGCACGGTCGACTACGGCTACATCAACGCCACCAACCTCAGCCAGGAGTCGTCCTTCGCCGCCAAGGGCTACACGGTGAAGCCGTGGTCCGGCTGGGCCATCACGTACATGCCCTACAACTTCAACAACCCCGCCATGGGCGCGGTGTTCAAGCAGCTCTACGCCCGCCAGGCGATCCAGATGTCGGTGGATCAGACCACCCTCTCCAAGGTCGTCTTCAACGGCACCGCGGTCTCCACCTACGGTCCGATCCCGCAGGGCCAGAGCTCGTCCTTCGTCTCGTCGGAGCAGAAGAACAACCCGTACCCGTTCTCCACCGCCAAGGCGAAGCAGCTGCTGACCGGCCACGGCTGGACCGAGCAGAACGGCACCATGGTGTGCACCGCGCCGGGCACCGGCGACAACCAGTGCGGCGCCGGCGTGGACAAGGGCACCAAGTTCCGGATGCAGGTGCTCTCGCAGTCCGGTTCGACCGTGACCGACAACATGATGAGCGCCCTGCAGTCGTCGTTCGCCAAGACCGGCATCGACTTCACCATCAAGACCGCCCCGGTCAACTCGGTCCTCTCGCAGGCCGGCCAGTGCAAGGCCGACCAGGCCGGCTGCAAGTGGCAGCTGTCGTTCTTCGGCACCGCGGGCAGCTGGTACTTCCCGGCCTACCCGAGCGGTGACTCGCTCTTCGCCACCGGCGGCGGCTCCAACTTCGGCAGCTACTCCAACCCCGCCGTGGACAAGCTGGTCACCCAGACCACCACCTCCTCCTCCGACGAGGCGGTGCAGAAGTACAGCGCGGCCCTGGCCAAGGACCTCCCGGTCATCTGGCTGCCGGAGCCGGACTACCAGGTCTCCGTGGTCAAGAAGGGCCTGGGCGGCTTCGCCCAGGACTCGCTCGCCAACTTCCACCCCGCCATGTGGAAGTGGACGACCAAGTGAGCCCGGCCGGTGACCACGCGTACCACTGAGCCGAAGCGACCGGAAAACACATGAGCACTTCCTCGTACCTGATCAGGCGAGTCCTCCAAGCCGTCGTGGTGATCGTCATCGTGACGATCGTGGTCTTCGGTCTGCTGCACGCCCTGCCCGGGGGTCCCGCTCGCGGGATCCTCGGTCCGCAGGCCACGGCGCAGCAGATCGCGTCCTTCAACCATGAACAGGGCCTCGACAAGCCACTTCCCGTGCAGTACTTCTACTACCTGAACCAGCTGCTGCACGGCGACCTCGGAACCTCGTACACCCTCAATGAGCCGGTCTCCCAGCTCATCACCGAGCGGCTGGCCAAGACCCTGCTCCTCACCGCCCTGTCGGCGATCGTCGGCCTCGTGCTGGCCATCCCGCTGGGCATGTGGCAGGCCGTCCGGCGCAACAAGCCGGTCGACTACGTCATCACCACGCTGAGCTTCATCGCCTACTCCACGCCCGTGTACTTCCTCGGGCTGATCCTGGTGCTGGTGTTCAGCCAGGTGCTGCCGTGGTTCCCGTCCCAGGCCCCGCAGGGGGACACACTCGCCCAGGTGTTCTCCGAACCGCAGGCGCTGGTCCTGCCGGTCGTCGCCGGTGCCGCCTCGATGATCGCGGTGTTCAGCCGCTACATGCGGGCGGCCACCCTGGAGAACCTCTCCGAGGACTACGTCAGGACGGCGCGGGCCGGCGGTTCCCGCTCCCGCGCCATCCTGTGGCGGCATGTGTTCCGCAACTCACTGACGCCGGTGGTCGCCATGCTCGGCTACTACGTGCCGGTGCTGTTCGGCGGCGCCCTGGTGGTGGAGCAGCTCTTCAACTACCCCGGCATGGGGTTGCTCTTCTGGACCGCCGCGCAGTCCTCCGACTACCCGGTGCTGCTGGGCTGTGTGCTGGTCATCGCGGCCGCCACGGTGGTCGGCACGCTGCTCGCCGACATCGTCCAGCGGATCATCGACCCCCGAGTGAAGGCAGGCCGGGCATGAGCGCCGTCATCCAGCCGGGCCAGGCGCCCGGCACGGCCACCGACGCCGCCACGGCGTCCGGCTCCCGGCTCGCCGTCCGGCGCTTCCTGCGCAACCGGCTCGCCGTGGTCGGGCTCGGCGTCGTGGTCTTCTTCTTCCTGTTCTGCTTCGTCGGTCCGCTGGTGTACTCCACCGACCAGACCCACACGATGCTCCAGCAGGTCAACCTCGCCCCCGGCCGTTCGCACTGGCTCGGCACCGATGCGGTCGGCCACGACGAGCTGGGCCGGCTGATGTACGGCGGCAAGGTGTCGCTGATCGTCGGCCTCGCCGCAGGCATCCTGGCCACCGTGATCGGCACCATGTGGGGCGCCGTCGCCGGCTACGCGGGCGGCTGGGTCGACGCGTTCATGATGCGGATCGTGGACGCGGGGATCGCCATCCCCGCGCTCTTCATCCTGCTGGTGGTTTCCGCCATCACCACCCCGGGCCTGACCGGACTGATCGTCATCCTGGGCTTCGTCTCCTGGCTGGTGCCGTCCCGGCTGATCAGGGCCGAGACGCTCTCTCTGAAGAACCGCGACTACATCCTGACCCTGCGGGCCATCGGCGGGACGCACGCCCGGGCCATCACCCGGCACATCCTGCCGAACTCGGTCTCGACCATCATCGTCGCGGCCACCTTCCAGATCGCCGACGCCATCCTGCTGGTCGCCTACGTCTCCTACCTGGGCCTGGGCGTCCAGCCGCCGGCCACCGACTGGGGCGGCATGCTCTCGGCCGGTCTCACCGCCGCCTACTCCGGCTACTGGTGGCTCATCCTGCCGCCGGGCCTGGCCATCATCCTGGTGGTGTGGGCGTTCAACGCGATCGGGGACGGACTCCGCGACGCATTCGACGTGAGGGGACGCGGATGACCGCCACCCAGGGCTCCGCCACCCCCCAGGCCGGGCCGATTCTCGAACTCGACGACCTCGGTGTCGTCTTCACCACCGAGACCGGCGAGGTGCCGGCCGTCCGGGGTGTCACCCTGCGCGTCCGCCCCGGCGAGACGCTCGCCCTGGTCGGCGAGTCGGGTTCCGGCAAGTCCACCATCGCGCTGGCCGCGATGGGCCTGCTGGCCGGCAACGCCCGTGCCACCGGCAGCGCCACCATCGCCGGCAACCAGGTGGTCGGTGCCCGTGAGGCCGACCTGGCGGCGCTGCGCGGCCGGACCGTCTCCATGGTGTTCCAGGAGCCGGCCACCGCGCTCGACCCGCTGACCCGGATCGGCAGGCAGATCGCCGAGGTGATCCGCAACCACCGCAAGGTGTCCGCCAAGGAAGCCGCCGCCGAAGCCGTCGAACTCCTCCGCAAGGTCGGCATCCCGGAGCCGGAGAGGCGGGCCACCGCCTACCCCTTCCAGCTCTCCGGCGGACAGCGGCAGCGGGTGGTCATCGCCATGGCCATCGCCAACGAACCGGCCCTGCTGATCGCCGACGAGCCGACCACCGCGCTGGACGTCACGGTGCAGGCCGAGATCCTCGACCTGCTGCGTCGGCTCGCCGTCGAGACCGGCACCGGCGTCCTGCTGGTCACCCACAACATGGGCGTGGTCGCGGACTTCGCCGACCGGGTCGCCGTGATGTACCACGGCGAGATCGTGGAGACCGGACCGGTCGAGGACGTGCTGCTCCGCCCGTCCCACGAGTACACCGAGCGGCTGCTGGCCGCGGTGCCCCGGCTGTCGGTCGCCGAGGAGGGCCGGCCGGCCGCGCCGGCCGCCGCCGCCCGCCCGGACAGCGACCCGGTGGTCGAACTCCGCGACATCTCCGTGGTGTTCGGCCATGGCAAGGGCGCCGTGCGCGCCCTGGACGGGGTCTCGCTCGCCGTCCACGCCGGGGAGACCCTGGGCCTGGTGGGCGAGTCGGGCTCCGGAAAGTCCACCGCGTCCCGGGTCGCGCTCGGTCTGATCCCGCCGAGTTCCGGCACCGTCTCGCTGTTCGGCAGCGACCTGGGCCGCACCCGGTCCCGGGCCCGCCGGGCGCTGCGGGCCGGTATCGGCGTGGTCCTCCAGGACCCGGTGGCCTCGCTGGACGCCCGGATGACGGTCGGGGAATGCGTCGCCGAGCCGCTCAGGGTGCACCGCCGCGAGCTCTCCGCCAAGGACCGCCGGAGCAAGGTCGCCGACGTCCTCGACCGGGTCCGGCTGCCGCGTGAACTCGCCCGGCGCGCCCCCCGGGAGCTGTCCGGCGGTCAGCGCCAGCGGGTCAGCCTGGCCCGCGCCCTGGTCCTGGAGCCCCGGCTGCTGGTCGCCGACGAGCCCACCAGCGCGCTCGACGTGAGCGTGCAGGAGGCGGTGCTCGAAGTGATCTCCGAGCTCCAGCACGAGCTGGGCTTCGCCTGTCTCTTCGTCTCCCACGACCTGGCCGTCGTACAGCACTTCGCGCAGCGCGTCGTGGTGATGCGGGCCGGCCGGATCGAGGAGCAGGGCCCCACCGGCGCGACCCTGCTGCACCCGGAGACCGACTACACCCGCCGGCTGCTGGCCGCCGTGCCGGTGCCCGACCCGGTGATCCAGCGCGGTCGCAGAGCCGAACGTCTGGCCACCCTGGCGGCCGGCCGGACGGAGGCCCAGGTATGAGCTTCCGTGACCGTATGCTCTTCGCCGGAGTGGACATCGGCGGCACCACGACCCAGGTGGTGGTCTGCGCCGAGGACCTGACCGTGCTGGACCGCGCGGAGGTGGCGACCCCGGCGGCCGACGGCGGCCGGGCCATGATCGGCGCGGCCCTGGGCGCGCTGGCCCCGCTGCTGGAGCGCACCCCCGGCCGGCTCGCCGGTTGCGGGGTCGGCGCGGCCGGCGTGGTGGACTCCGCCACCGGCCGCATCCTGGTGGCCAGCGACTCCTTCACCGGCTGGGCCGGTTTCGCGGTGACGGACGCCGTCGAGGAGGCGCTGGGCGTCCCGGCGTTCCTGGACAACGACGTCAACGCCTTCCTCTACGGGGAGGTGTCCGGCGGCGCCGTGCGCGGAGAGTCGGACGTCCTCGGGATGACGCTGGGCACCGGGGTCGGCGGCGCACTGTGGACCGGCGGCGCGCTGTTCGCCGGGCCGCACGGCGCGGCCGGTGAGATCGGGCACATCCCCGGCTTCGGTGATCTGCTCTGCTCGTGCGGCGGCCGGGGCCATCTGGAGACCCTGGCCTCCGGCCGTTCCATCGGCGCCCGTTACGCAGACCGCACCGGCCGCCGGCTGACCGCCCGCGAGGTCGCACAGGCCGCCGGCCACGGCGACCAGGACGCCCTCGCGGTGTACCGGGCCGCCGGTGCCGGGATCGCCCAGGCGATCGTGATGACAGCGGGCGTCGTCGACATCACCACGGTGGTGGTCGGTGGCGGGGTCAGCCGCGCCTGGCCCCTGCTGGAACCCCTCATCCTGGCGCCGCTGGCCGCCGACCCGCCGGTCAGCGGCCACCCGGTCCGGCTGGTCCGGGCAGCCCTGGCCTCCGACGCGGTGCCGGTCGGCGCCGCGGCACGGGCACGGGAGGAACTCGCGACGAGGGTCGAGGTCTGAGGAGGCCGGTCGCGGGTCGCGCACCTACGCTCCGATGCTGCTGAGCCCGGATACGCCGCAGCATCGGAGCGGGCTCTTCTGCCGCGCCTCGATGGCGGACAGCCCACGCGTACGGGCCTGCGGCATGGAGTGCGTGTGCTCGCTCTCCCCGCCCTGACTGCCGTCGCCCCAGAGCGCGTAGTTGTTCGATGTGTCGATGAAAGCACCGCGGGCCTCGGCGTACCGGTCGAGGCTGGCAGACGATGTCGCCTCGTCCGTGATCGTGCCCATCTGCATGGCGCCGATCCTGAGCACGCTCGCCTCGCGGCGGGTCTTCGGGTCCATGCCGATCGTGCGGTGGCGCATACCTGTTTCCCTCCCGACAGCCCTTATCGGGTGCGGGCGTTGCCGACCGGGAGTCTGCGTCTTCGAGCGCACTCGATGTCAACGCCCGCTCCCCGCCGGTGCTCGCGGCGCAAGGGCGGCGTCGCACACAGCGGGGCCCGAGGGATGTCAGCCCGCCCCATGGGCCGGGGCGGCCCGGACTCGTAGGTTCCGGCAACAGTCCGCACGCCCGCATGTTCCGAACAGGGAGGCCCCCGTGCGCCCATCGATCCTGCGACGCCTGCTCCGGCGCGTCGCGTCCACGGCCGCTCTCGCCCTCGTCGCGGCGACGCTGAGCACCGTGGGCGCCGTCCAGCCGGCCGCTGCCGCCGGCGGCCTGCAGCAGGTCACCGGCTTCGGCACGAACCCCGGCAATCTGCAGATGTACGAGTACGCCCCCGCGGATCTGCCCGCGAACGCACCGCTGGTGATCGCCCTGCACGGCTGTACGCAGACGGCCAACGACTACTACACCAACTCGGGCTGGCCGAAGTACGCCGATCTGTGGGGCTTCGCCGTGGTCTTCCCGCAGACCACGACCGCCAACAACTCGCTTTCCTGCTTCGGCTGGTTCGACCCGGCCGAGGACAGCAGGGGCAAGGGCGAGGCCGCCTCGATCGTGCAGATGGTGGAGCACGCGAAGCAGAGTCACGGCTCGGACGCCCGCCGGGTGTACGTCACCGGCCTCTCGGCGGGCGGCGGCATGACCGCCGACCTGCTGGCCGCGTACCCGGACGTGTTCGCGGGCGGCTCCGTGGCCTCGGGCCTGCCCGCCCAGTGCGCGACGAGCCAGGCGGCCGCGTCCGGCTGCCAGACGGGCCCGCAGAAGCTGACGCCCGCACAGTGGGGCGACAAGGTACGCGGCTCCTACCCCGGCTACTCGGGCCCCTGGCCCCGTGTGGCGATCTGGCAGGGCACGTCCGACTACACGGTGTATCCCGCCAACGCCACGGCCCTGCGCGACCAGTGGACGGACGTCTGGGGCATCGGCCAGACCCCGTCGTCCACGGACACCCTTCCCGGCAACACGACACGCAGCATCTACAACGACGCCTCCGGTGAGCCCGCCGTCCAGACGTACTCCGTCTCCGGCATGGGCCACGGCCTGGCAGTGAGCCCCGGCTCGGGCACCGACCAGTGCGGCACGACGGCCGCGTACTTCCTGAGCGCCATCTGCTCGACGTACTACACGGGCGTCTTCTGGGGGCTGGACCAGGGCACACCCGGCGGCGGCGACCAACTCCCCGCCCCGTCCGGCCTGCAGGTCACAGGCGTCACGGCGAACAGCGCTTCACTGTCCTGGAACGCGGTCCCGGACGCTGCCTCGTACGCGGTCTACCGCAACGGCACGAAGGTCGCCTCCCCCACCTCCACGACATACACGGACACGGGCCTCACCGCCGGTACCGCCTACCGGTACACAGTGGCGGCAATCGACGGATCGGGCACGCCCGGCACCACTTCGGCCCAGGTGACGGCGACCACGACCGGCGGCGCACCCGCGCAGTGCTTCACAGCGACCAACTACGCACACGTGACCGCGGGAAGGGCGCACACCACGGGCGGCCATGTGTACGCCAACGGCTCGAACGAGAACATGGGCCTGTACAACGTCTTCGTCACGCACACTCTGAAGGAGTCACCGGCGGGATACTTCGTGATCGCGGACAGCGGGTGCACGACGTAGACGGACTGCGGCGGAGGCGGTCACGGCTCGGGGTTCGCGGTGTTCGCGGGGGTCTTCGCAGGGCCCAGCTCGCGAATGATGCGGGCCAGGTCGGCCGGGGCGGCCGCGAGGCGGACCGGCGTGCCCGCGTCGTCGAGTTCGGCGATGTGCCAGCTTCTGGGGACGGTGTCGCCGTCGTCGCCCCGGGCGCGCCGCACGTCCTTGACGGTGAGCCGCTCCACCGGTATCCGTTTCGCCGCGAACCTGCCCGGGCCCGGGTGAGGTGTCACCGCGGGCGGGCCGCCCCCGAGGGCGACGTGGGTGCCGAAGCCGTACGGGTTGTAGTCGGTGGGCTCCAGGAAGCGGGCGGCCAGGAACACCTCCTCTTCCTCGGCGAACTCGCCCACCGCTCCGGCCTCTCCGGGCGTACGGACGCGGGTGGCGCGCCAGGCCCGGACGAAAAAGCCCAGCGTGGCCGACGAGCCCACGGCCACCCACGTGATCGCCACGGGAGAGGTGAGCAGGGTCGTGGGGTGGAGGTAGCAGAGCGGCAGCAGCCACAGGGCGGTACCGACGAGCGCGCCCGCGAACGGAAGGGCCGACGGGAGGACGTCGTCGTCGGGAAGCCGACGCCCGCGCAGGCGCAGCAGCACCTGGGCGCCGGGGTAGCCCGCGGCGAGGGCGCATGCGGCCGCGATGACGGCCGGTTCCCCGGCGGCGGGGATGTGCTCGCGCCACACGTAGCGCTCTCCGGCGACCTCCCTCACCTGGCCGCGCCAGAGGGTCAGTTCGACGCTGTCGCCCGGCTGGAACCCCAGGGCGGCCTCTCGCGGGACCGCGAGTCGCGCCAACGGCCGGCTGTCGGTGAAGTACAGCCAGCTGCGTTGCTTGGGCCGGTTGGCCTCGGTCTGCGCGATCACGGCCGGCAGGGTGGTCAGGCACTCACCTCGCTCCGTGGCGGGCGTCTCGGCGGTGCACGGGGTGGCCGACTTCCACGCCCGCACATCCGACGCGGTGCTCGGCACGAACCACGCGGCCAGGCCCGCGCACACGAGCAGCAGCGCGCACAGGCCCACCGACCCGGCCCAGCCGCGCCCGGCGGTGCGGTACGAGATCACGGGAACGTAGCTCGAATCGGGGGCTCCGTAACGGCGGTGCAGCGCGCGGAGCGCGTCCAGTTTCGCGTCGAAGTCCGGGTCGTCGCAGGACCAGCTCTTCGGCAGTGGCAGGAGCCGCTTGCGTCCGTCGTGCAGCACCAGGCTGACGCGACGGATGTCCTGAACCCGGGGGTTGTTCGCGTACTTCAGTCGTACGCGCAGGTCGGCGACGTCACGCCACGGCACACTCCGGCGGCGCAGCAGCGTCCGGGAGTGCAGGCCGTACGCGTCGGCGCTCAGCCGGGCGGTGACCGCGCGGAGCGACGCGATGCCCACCAGCGCGAGAAGCAGGCCCACGCCCAGCCATACGTCCGGGCCCCAGTACACCGTACGCACCGCGGCCAGGCCCGCCCCGGCCGCACCGAGCCCGACGAAGGACCACAGGGTGCGCTTCCCGAGGGGACGACAGGTCACTTCCCGGGCATCGGTCATGCACGGAATCCTGCCATCGGCCGGGCTGCACCTGCTTGTGCAGTGTCCGGCAACTTCCTGGCCCCCGACACTGCCGACCGCATACGAGGTGCACCCCCGCCGACGTCCCCCTTCCGCCTGCTTTTCCTCCTACTCCTCCGGTGGGAAGACGACCTCCCCGGAGTCGATCAGCGTGATCGTGATCGCCTCGACCGGGCACCCCTCGGCCGCGGCGAGGACCTTCTCGTTGGCGTCGGTCTCCGGGGCCGCCGGGTGGGACTGCCGGGCGGAATCCAGCGCGAATCCGCCCGGGGCGTGGTTCACGCACATCCCGGAGCCGATGCAGACCCCGCGGTCGACCTCCACGGCCCAACGGTCCCCCATCACGCCCCCTCGTATCCGGCCGGCAGATGGATCATCTTGTGCTCGAAGTACTCGGCGTACCCCTCGGGTCCGAACTCCCGCCCCATACCGGAGTTCTTGTAGCCGCCGAACGGGCCGAGCATGTCGAGGCTGAAGGTGTTCACGCTGTACGTTCCCGTCCTGACCCGGCGGGCGATGTCGATGCCGCGTTCGATGTCGGCGGTCCAGACGCTGCCGCTGAGGCCGTAGTCGGAGTCGTTGGCGATCCGTACGGCCTCGGCCTCGTCGCCGTACGGCAGAAGGCAGATGACGGGGCCGAAGATCTCCTCGCGGGCGATGCGCATGGAGTTGTCGACGTCGCCGAAAAGGGTCGGCTCGACGTACCAGCCCCGTTCCTGGGACGCCGGACGGCCGCCGCCGGTAAGGATCTTGGCGCCCTCGTCCTGGCCGATCCGGATGTAGTCGAGCGAGCGCCGCTGCTGGCGCTGCGCGACGAGGGGGCCTAGTTCGGTGGCGGGGTCGAGCGGGTCGCCGACCTTCAGCGCACCCGCGGCGGTGGCGAACGCCTCGGCCATCTCGTCGTAGCGCGAGCGCGGGACGAGGATCCTGGTCTGGGCGACGCACGCCTGGCCGTTGATCATCCAGGCGAAGGGGACGATGCCCGCGACGGCCGCGTCCAGATCGGCGTCGGGCAGGATCACGGCGGCGGACTTCCCGCCCAGCTCCAGCGTGACCCGGGTGAGGTTGCGGGAGGCGACCTCCATCACCCGGCGCCCCGCGGCCACGGACCCGGTGAACGACACCTTGTCGACGCCCGGATGCCCGACCAGGTACTCGCTGACCTCACGGTCGGCCGGAAGGATCGAGAGCACCCCCTCCGGCAGGCCGGCCTCGGCGGCGATCTCGGCCAGGATGTAGGCGTCCAGCGGCGATTCGGGCGAGACCTTGAGCACGGCGGAGCAGCCGGCCAGCAGCGCGGGCGCGAGCTTTGCGGCGGCGGTGAACTGCGGAACGTTCCACGGCACCACGGCCGCGACCACCCCGACCGGCTCCCGGCGCACCAGCAGCGGCCCGAGAACCCCGTCCCGCCGCTCCTCGTACGGGAAGGTGCGGGCGACGGTGATCGCCGCATCCCACACCATCATCGCGGCGAGCGCCTGCACCATGACGCCGGACGTGTACGGGGTGCCGTTCTCCATGCTGATGACCCGGGCGATCTCCTCGTACCGTACGGCGAACGCGTCCTTGATCCGGCTGACCACCGCGATCCGCTCGTCGAGGGACGCCCGCGCCCAGGGCCCCTCGTCGAATGCCCGCCGGGCGGCGGCGACGGCCCGGTCCACATCCCCCTCGCAGGCGTGCGGCACCCGGCCGATGACCTGTTCGGTGTGCGGGGAGATGACCTCGATGACATCCCGGCCCAGCGGATCGACCAACTCCCCGCCGATGAACAGTTTTCCGTGTTCGACAAGCTCGGTCATGGCTGCTGCCTCCCGCGACCCGGCACGTTACCTGACTCTGTGTCAGAACTGATACCAGTTCCAGTTCCAGGAGTCCACGGCTGCGACAGCGCCCACCCCGGTCGCCGACCGATCGGTCCGGGCCGCCGTGCGGGCGAGAAGCACCCCGACCGATTAGATGGTCGACCGGGGCTACTACTGAAACAAGTTCTCGTTACAGTGGGCGCGGTGCACCGCACAGCCGTACGTCCGGTACGCCGACCAGGCCGCCAAGAGAGATGGGGAGCCCATGACGCAGGTGACCGACCACGGCGGGGGCGTACACAGCATCAAGGTCCCCATCCCCGACAATCCGCTCGGCCACACCCTTGTGCATGTTCTCGACACCGATCGCGGGCCGGTCCTGATCGACACGGGCTGGGACGATCCGGAGGCGTGGGACACGCTCACCGCCGGACTCGCCGCCGTGGGTGTGGATGCCGGCGACATCCACGGTGTGGTCATCACCCACCATCACCCCGATCACCACGGCCTCTCCGGGCAGGTGCGCGAGACGTCCGGGGCCTGGATCGCCATGCATGCGGCGGACACCGCGATCGTGCGCCGGAGCCGTGAGTCCCGGCCGGGCACCTGGCTGACGTATCTCTCGGCGAAGCTCACCGCGGTCGGTGCGCCCGAGGAGCACCTCGCACCGTTGCGGGCCGCCGCGGCCGAGGGGGGCCGGATGCGCACCCTGCCCGGGCTGCGGGCCGCGCTTCCGGACCGGGAGATCGTTCCCGGCGAACTCCTCGGTCTGGCGGGCCGCAAGCTGCGGGCCATCTGGACACCGGGGCACACTCCCGGCCACGTCTGCCTGCATCTGGAGGAGGAGCATCCGGGGAATCTGCCCGGTCGGGGCCGGCTCTTCTCCGGGGATCATCTGCTGCCGGGGATCAGCCCGCACATCGGACTGTACGAGGACCCGGACGACGCGACCATGACCGACCCCCTGGGCGATTATCTCGACTCGCTGGAGCGCATCGGCAGGCTCGGGGTCGCCGAAGTGCTGCCGGCCCATCAGTACGCGTTCGCGGATGCCGCGGGGCGCGTACAGGAACTCCTGGACCATCACGAGGAGCGGCTGACCGGGCTGCTCGGACTGCTGGCCACCCCGCTGACGCCGTGGCAGCTGGCCGAGCGGATGGAGTGGAACCGGCCCTGGGAACAGATCCCGCACGGATCACGGAACATCGCGGTCTCGGAGGCCGAGGCCCATCTGCGGCGGCTGGTGAAGCTGGGGCGCGCGGAGGCGGTGGCGGGGAGCGATCCGGTGACGTACGTCGCAGTGTGACGGGGCTCTCGCCCCGATGGGCGGGAGGACGGGGGCGGCACTCCTCCCGGCTCGGAGGCCGTCCGGACCCGCCCGGTAGAGTGGGCGAGTCGTCATCATGCCCGTTCAGGGGGAAGCCGGTGCAAATCCGGCACTGACCACGCAGCCGTGAACCGTCGTAGGGGACGGTGAGTCGGAATGCCCTGTCCGCGGTCGTGACCGGCTCGCACCACCGGAACCCCGGTGGTCGGCACCGTCGAGGTATACGGAGCCGGAGCCTGGTGCGTGAGCGTGCCTGTGCCCGGTTCCCCCCGCAGGAGAGGCCCCGCCCGCCATGACCGTACGCCGCAGCGCAGCAACGCTCGCCGCCACCGCCACCGTGCTCTGTGCGACCGCTGCCCCGGTCGCGGTCGCAGCGCCGTCCCCGTCGCCCTCGCCGTCCGTCGCACTGCCTTCCGGGCTGTACGGGACGAAGGACCCCACGTACGACGGTGTCTGGCGGCAGTCGCTGGCCTTCCTCGCCCAGCGGGTCGAGGGCGTCACGCCCGCCACGAAGTCGGTGGACTGGCTGATCGCCCAGCAGTGCGGCAACGGCGCCTACGCCTCGTACCGGCCCGACGTCTCCCAGCCGTGCACCGGGAAGACCGTGCTGGACACCAATGCCACCGCGGCCGCCGTCCAGGCGCTCGTCGAGGTGGGCGGGCACCGGGACATCGTGAACAACTCGGTGCGCTGGCTGAAGTCCGTACAGAACAAGGACGGCGGCTGGGGCTACACCGCGGGCGGGGCCAGTGACGCCAACTCCACCTCGCTGGTGATCGGCGCCCTTGCCCGGCAGGGCCAGCGGATCGCGGACATCACGACCCCGGGCGGGAAGACCCCCTACGACGCACTGCTGGGGCTCGCGATCCCGTGCGGCGGCAAGGACGGCGGCGCCTTCGCCTATCAGCCCGACAAGGCCGGGAAGCTCGCCGCCAACGCGGACGCCACCGCGGCCGCCGTGCTCGGCACGATGGGCAAGGCCCTGGCCGTCGGGAACAACGCCGCGGTCAAGGCGCCCAGCTGCCACCCGGGGTCCGGTCTCATGCCCGAGCAGGCCGCCCAGAACGGCGCCCACTTCCTCGCGGACACCCTCGCGACCAGCGGGCATCTCAACCTGGCGCCGATGCCCGGCGCCACGGACTCCACCCCCCAGCCCGACTTCGGCAACACCGCGGACGCGGTCGTCGCGCTGTCGGCCGCGGGCCACCAGGACAAGGCGGCCAAGGCCGTGGCCTGGCTGAAGAAGAACTCCGGGGCCTGGGCCGAGCAGAACGGTCCCGCCGCCTACGCGCAGCTCGCCCTCGCCGCGCACGCGACCGGCGACGACGCTCGCGACTTCGGCGGCGTCAACCTGATCGACAAGCTGAACGCGACCGGTCCCACCCCCGCGGCCGTCACGACGCCCGACCCGTCCGCCGACACCGGGTACGTGGCCACGGAGAAGGACCAGGTCCACAGCGGGGACGACGTGATCGGCGGCGTGTGGTGGTACGTCGGCATCGGCCTCGTCGTCGGTGCGGGCGCCGGCTTCCTGATCAGCGGCCGCCGGAAGAACCAGCAGCTGTGAGGCGGGCGGGAAGAGCCGCCGCTCTCCTGGTGGTCCTGGGCACCGTCCTGGCCGTGCTCGGCGCGGGGACGGCCCAGGCAGCGGGGTACCGGTACTGGTCGTTCTGGGAGGGCTCCGGCACCGGCTGGACGTACGCCACCCAGGGCCCGTCCCTGGTCCGGCCGGACGACGGCGCGGTGCAGGGCTTCCGGTTCTCGGTGAGCGAGGACTCCCAGGACTCGGCGAAGCCGCGCCGCTCCCCCGGCTTCGCGAAGATCTGCGCGGACACCCCGGCCGAGGACGGCACCAAGCGGGTCGCGCTGGTCATCGACCCCGGCACGGCGGCGGACGCCCCGGCCGGTGAGACTCCGCCCGCGCTGCGCACCGCGTGCGCACGGGTCGCCCCGGACGCGAGCACCGCGGAGGCGCTCGCCTCGGTGGCCAAACCGCTCCGCTACAGCAGCGACGCTCTGCTCTGCGCCATATCCGGCTATCCGGCCTCGGGCTGCGGCGAACAGATCTCGGGCAACGGTCACGAGGCGCCTGCGGCGTCCGCATCCGCGTCCCCGGCCGATTCCGCCGCCGACGGCCCGGGAGACTCCGGCACCTCCGGTGGCGGACCGTCCGCCGGGGTGCTGGTCGGGGTCGGCGCCGTTCTTCTCCTCGGCATAGCCGCAGTCGCGCAGGCCCGCCGCCGCCGCGGATGACCGCCTCGACCACCGGCCCAATCCGGCTGCGCCGCCCGCTGCGCGCCCCTGGGGCGACCCGGAGCAACGCCCTGCCCGCCGGGGCCTGGTGGCTGTGGGCGCTCGGCCTCGCCACCGCCGCGTCCCGGACCACCAATCCGCTGCTGCTCGGCCTGTTGGTGGGGGTGGCGGGCTATGTGGTCGCGGCACGCCGTACGGATGCGCCGTGGGCCCGTTCGTACGGGGCGTTCATCAGGATCGGGCTGTTCGTCGTCGGTGTGCGGCTGCTCTTCTCCGTCTTTCTCGGTTCGCCGATCCCCGGCACGCATCCGGTGTTCACGCTCCCCGAGGTGCCGCTGCCCGACTGGGCGAAGGGCGTCAGGATCGGTGGCCGGGTCACCGCCGAGCAGCTGGTCTTCGCGCTGTACGACGGGGCGAAGCTGGCCACCCTGCTGATCTGCGTCGGTGCGGCGAACTCGCTCGCCAACCCGGCCCGGCTGCTGAAGTCGCTGCCGGGTGCGCTGTACGAGGCGGGGGTCGCCGTCGTCGTCGCGATGACGTTCGCGCCGAACATGGTCGCCGATGTGGTGCGGCTGCGTACCGCACGGCGACTGCGGGGCCGTCCGACCGGCGGCATCAAGGCGGTCCTCCAGATCGGACTGCCGGTCCTGGAAGGCGCGTTGGAGCGGTCGGTCGCGGTGGCGGCCTCGATGGACGCGCGCGGATACGGGCGCACCGCCCAGGTCCCGCCCGCCGTCCGGCACACCACGAACGTCCTCACGCTCGGCGGGCTGCTCGGGGTGTGCGCGGGTACATACGGTCTGCTGGCCGCGCAGGGTGCGGTGTACGGACTGCCGCTGCTGATCGCCGGGCTCGTCGCCGCGATGGCCGGGCTGCGGCTCGGCGGGGCTCGCTCGGTCCGTACCCGCTACCGGCCCGACCGGTGGGGTGTGCGGGCCTGGCTGGTGGCGGGTTCGGGGGTCGCGGTGGCCGTGGCGATGATCTGGGCGGGCGGTGTCGATGGGGAGGGGCTGCACCCCGGGGTCGTACCGCTGGTCGCACCGGTGCTTCCGTTGTGGCCCGCGGCGGCGGTGCTGATCGGGCTGCTGCCCGCGGTGGTGGCGCCGGTGCCGCCCCCGGTGGGCGCCCCGAACTCCAAGGAGAGCCAGTGATCCGGTTCGAGCACGTCTCGGTGCAGTACGAGGGGACGGAGCACCCCACCCTCTCCGGGGTCGATCTGACCATTCCCGAGGGCGAGTTGGTACTGCTCGTCGGTCCGTCCGGGGTCGGCAAGTCGACACTGCTGGGCGCCGTGTCCGGTCTCGTACCGCACTTCACCGGCGGCACGCTGAGCGGCCGGGTCACGGTCGACGGCCGCGACACGCGTACTCACAAACCACGCGAACTCGCCGATCTGGTCGGCACGGTGGGCCAGGACCCGCTCTCCCACTTCGTCACCGACACGGTCGAGGACGAGCTGGCGTACGGGATGGAGTCGCTGGGCCTCGCCCCCGATGTGATGCGGCGGCGGGTCGAGGAGACTCTCGATCTGCTGGGCCTGGCCGGGCTGCGCGACCGGCCGATCGCCACACTCTCCGGCGGGCAGCAGCAGCGGGTCGCGATCGGCTCGGTCCTCACCCCGCACCCGAAGGTCCTGGTCCTCGACGAGCCGACGTCCGCGCTGGACCCGGCGGCGGCCGAGGAGGTCCTCGCCGTGCTGCAGCGGCTGGTGCACGACCTGGGTACGACGGTCCTGATGGCGGAGCACCGGCTGGAGCGGGTGGTGCAGTACGCGGACCAGGTCGTCCTGCTGCCGTCGCCGGGCGCCGCACCGGTCATGGGCGCGCCCGCGGACATCATGGCCGTCTCCCCGGTCCACCCGCCGGTCGTCGCGCTGGGCCGGCTGGCGGGGTGGGAGCCCTTGCCGCTCTCGGTCCGCGATGCCCGGCGCCGGGCATCGGACCTGCGTGAACGGCTGGCGCAGGCCCAGCCGCCCGCCCCGTCGCCCGCGTCGGCCGGCGCAACCGTGGTGGCTCCACTGCCCAACGCCCCCGCGCGCCGCGGCGTCCTCGCCCGGCTGCTGGGCCGCGGCGCACAGACCACCACCGCGGCTTCCGATCCCCTCGCCGCTGTCACGGCCCGGGTCGAGCGTCTCGGTGTACGGCGTGGGCGCGTCGAGGCGCTGCGCCGGGTGACGCTCACCGTCGCCGCCGGCGAGACCGTCGCCCTGATGGGCCGTAACGGTGCGGGCAAGTCCACCCTGCTGGCCGCGCTCGTCGGCATGGTCGAGCCCACCACGGGCACCGTCCTCGTCGGCGGCCGGACCCCGCACCGTACGCCGCCGCGCGAGATGGTGCGCCGGGTCGGCCTCGTACCGCAGGAACCACGCGATCTGCTGTACGCGGACACGGTCGCCGCCGAGTGCGCCGCGGCCGACGCCGACGCGGGCGCCGCGGCGGGCAGCTGTCGGGCCCTGGTCTCCGAGCTGCTGCCCGGTGTGCCGGACGACACACACCCCCGCGATCTCTCCGAGGGGCAGCGCCTCGCGCTCGCCCTGGCCGTCGTGCTCACCGCGAGGCCCCCGCTGCTGCTCCTGGACGAGCCGACCCGCGGCCTGGACTACGCGGCGAAGGCCCGGCTGGTCGGGGTGCTGCGCGGTCTCGCGGCCGAGGGTCATGCGATCGTCCTGGCCACGCACGATGTGGAACTCGCCGCCGAGCTGGCACACCGGGTGGTGATCCTCGCCGACGGGGAGACCGTCGCGGACGGGGAGACCCGCCAGGTGGTGGTCTCCTCCCCGGCGTTCGCCCCGCAGACCGCGAAGATCCTCGCCCCGCAGGAATGGCTGACCGTGACGCAGGTGCGCGGCGCGCTGGGAGCCACGTCATGAGCGGGCGCCGGACACGGCCGGTACGTCTCGGGCCGCGCGCGATCGCCGCGCTCGTCCTCATCAGTGCGATCGGTGTGGTCGCGTTCGGCTGGCCGCTGCTGGCCGACGGGAACACCGGCCTGGCGCACTCCGAGGACGCGCCGTGGCTGTTCGCCGCACTGCTGCCGCTGCTGGTCGGCGTGGTCGTCGCGATGATCGCGGACTCCGGTCTCGACGCGAAGGCGGTGGCGATGCTGGGGGTGCTGGCCGCGGTCGGCGCCGCGCTGCGCCCGCTGGGCGCCGGCACGGCGGGGCTGGAACCGATGTTCTTCCTGATGGTGCTGAGCGGCCGGGTGCTCGGGCCCGGCTTCGGCTTCGTGCTCGGCTCGGTGACGATGTTCGCGTCCGCGCTGCTCACCGGTGGGGTGGGGCCGTGGATGCCGTTCCAGATGCTGTCGATGGGCTGGTTCGCGATGGGCGCGGGCCTGCTGCCCGGCCCGGACCGGCTGCGCGGGCGGGCCGAGCTCCTGATGCTGGCGGTGTACGGGTTCGTGGCGTCGTTCGCGTACGGCACGGTGATGAACCTGTACGGATGGACGATCGTGCCCGGACTCGGCTCGGGGATCTCCTTCCAGCCGGGTGACCCGCTGTCGGAGAACCTGGTTCGCTTCCTCGCGTACTGCACGGCCACATCGCTCGGCTGGGACCTGGGCCGGGCCGTGCTCACCCTCGTGCTGACCCTCACCATCGGCGCGACGCTGCTGAAGGCGCTGCGCCGGGCCACCCGCCGCGCCGCCTTCGAGGCCCAGGTCACATTCGACGTTCCCGGCGAGTGAGGACTCCCACAGGGCCTTGGTCCTCCACGGCCCGGGTTAGTAGTCGCCCGCGCCCCGGACAGACCGCCCCATATCCCCTCTGACCTGCTATGACGCCTCTAGGGTGATTCGGCCGGTTCGTGACCTTCGGATCCGGGTGCGAGGCGGGCTCGTATCAGGGGTCATTGCCATGGTTGAACGGCGCCGCTAACACTGGAGCACGTCGCCGAGCACCGCCTGGTCCACCGAAACGGACCGCGGTCGGACGAGACCGATCCACCCGCACCACCGCACGATCCGGATCGGCCCGCGACTCCCCCGTACCCGACGTTAGGACTCCTGTGTCGTTCGCCCGTAACATCCTCGCCCTGCCCCGCACCGCCCGCCGCAAGTCCGCCGTCGCCGGCACCGCCGTACTCCTCGGCACCACCGGCCTGGCCCTCGGCGTCACCCCGGCCATGGCCGCACCGGCCACCGCGCCGACCGCCGTCGCGGCAGGCGCGCAGGACACGGCGAAGTCGATGATCGGCAACGCCGCACAGTTCCAGTGCTTCAGCAACATCGTCCAGCACGAGAGCGGCTGGAACCCCAGCGCGACCAACGCCTCGTCCGGCGCCTACGGCCTCGTCCAGGCCCTGCCCGGCTCGAAGATGGCCTCCGCCGGCTCCGACTGGAAGACCAACGCCAAGACCCAGATCAAGTGGGGCATGGACTACATGAACTCCCGCTACGGCAGCCCGTGCGCCGCCTGGTCGTTCTGGCAGGCCAACCACTGGTACTGAGCCGGCACCCCCCGAGCTCGCACGAAGGCCCCGACCACCGGTCGGGGCCTTCGCCATGCCCTGACGCGGGTCAACACTTGACCAGAGATCTACTTCATATAACTTGGCCAGCTTAATAACCCGTTGGTCCATTTAGGCGCATTTTGCTTGGGTGTCCGTTCCCGTCAGCCGCCGGAGCGTTGTCACGTACGTGGAACCTCGAGAATTCTGGGACCGGAACGCCGTACTGGCGGAAGCATTCTGCGCCAGCGACGAACGCATGCGTCTGGCGCAGGCGCTGCTGGACGAGGCGCAGGCGGAGCGGAGCAGAACGCTTGCGGCTTTCGCCGTCACCGTCGGCGACGACGGCTCGATCGCAGACATGATGGGCCTCAACGAACGCGAAGTGCGATTAGCGCGACGCACGGTGGGCCGCGGTGACGCCCGGACACTTGCCCAGGAACTCCTGAACCAGCCGCCGGCGACGAGGGAAGCACCGGCCGAACCCACACCCGCACCCGCACCCGAGATCCCCGTGCCTCACCCGCGCGAAGAGATGATCGTTCCGCCGCTGGACACGCCACCGCCGGCCCCGCCCCCTCCTTCTCTGCCGCCCGTCGAGATGGAGAACACGGTCGTCTGGTCGCCCAGCATGGACTCCGTGCTGCTGTGGAGCTGGGAGTCCGGCCTCGACGTGCAGACGGTCGCCGCCGAACTCGGCCTGGACGTACGGGCGCTGCTGATGCGCGTGCAGGAGCTCGCCAACGACGGACTGCTCACGCTCGCGACCCCGGTCGCCGAGGTGAGCCGGTCCGGGCGGCACCGCCGCCAGCACGAAGACGGATACGCCGCGCTCTTCGGCCCCACCACCACCTTTCCCACCCACGTGCCGTACTGAGCGGGCACACCCGGCCGTCGCCCCGGCGGCATGGACCCGGCCGGTTTCCCGGCCGGATCCATGCCGCCGGGGCGCACGGTTCAGTGCCGCGCGGCGACCGTGTCGAACCAGCGCACGATCTGCGGCCCCGACTTCATGTACGTGGCGTTGTGGCCGGCAGAACCCTGGTCGGCCACCGGGGCCTCGACGCCGTGTGCGGCCAGATCGGCGGAGCAGTTACGGGCGTTGGCGATCGGCACATCCGTGTCGCCGGACGAGGAGTAGAGGCGCACGGGAACATGCGGCTTCCAGGCGCAGTTGCCGTCCTGGGCGCGCACCGCGGCCAGCAGGGCGCCGGTGGGGTGCTGGACCTGCCGGTAGTAGTCGTCGGTGAGCAGTTCCTTCAGCGTCGCGGGCAGCGCCGGGATGATCTGCTCCTCGGTGTGGTTGGTGTCGAAGAGGTCGTCGACGATTCCCGCGTACGGCTCCCGGAACACTTCGGAGGGGTTCTTGTAGAGCGGGTGGAGCCTGTTCTGCGCGGTGAGGAAATACGTCATGTAGAAAATGCCGCTGGTGTCGTTGACGCTGCCGTCGAACAGGCCGGGTGTCTCGACGCGCTCGATGTCGTACGGTCCGGAGACGGGGGCGAGGGCCCGGAGCCTGAAGTGCCGGTCGACGCCGTTGTCCAGGGCCCTGCCCAGGGCCATCGCGACCTGGCCGCCCTGGGAGAAGCCACTGGCGTACACCTCGCCGGTGAGCGGGCGGCCCAGGCGCAGCGCGGCGGTGCGGGTGGCCCGCAGCATGTCCACGGAGGCCGTGACGGAGGACTTGGTGTCCATGTACGGGTGGCGGCCCGGCCCCTTGCCGAGGCCCAGGTAGTCGGGGGCGGCGACGGCACGGCCCGCCGAGGCGTGGAGGTAGGGCGCGAAGCGGCCGAAATCCTCGCCGACGGAGGGCGCGTAGTCGCGGTGGGCCATCGTGCCGTGGGTGTCGGAGACCAGGTCCAGGCGGCGCGGGCCGCCCTTGGGGAGGGCGAGGAGGCCGGTGGCGATGGTGGGTGTGCCCTGCGGGGTGATGGTGCGGTAGGTGAGGCGGTAGGCCCGCAGACCGTGGCGGACGGTGTCGGTTTCCATCCCTCCGGAGGCGAGGAAGCGGGCAACGTCGGCACGACCGAGGTCGGCCACGGAGGTGATGTCCAGGAGGGCCCCTCTGCCGTGCGCCACGGCCGAGTGGGGTGACTCGGGCGCACCGGTGGACTGTTGGGCCACGGCCGGTGCGGTGCCGAGTGCGGCGAGGACCAGAACGGTGGCGGCTGCCAGACCGCGGCGGGCGGAGCGGTGTCGCGTGTTCCAAGTTGCGTGGTTCATAAGGCTGTTGTCGTCCATGACCACGACGCTATGCAGTCACGCTCGGCACCGGTACCGGCGTGGACACCCGGCCGGAGGTGCATCTGGCAACACCCCCGGCCGGGGGTCTTCCTCCACAGTGCCGCGTTAGACCGACCGGCAAATGGGGGGTGGGAGAAGGAGCGGGGCTGGGTGCGTGCAGCTGCAAGGCGGAGGAGGGAGGCAACGCGAAGGGGTCTCCCCTGCTCGAGCGAAGCCGAGAGCTTGGGGAAGTTGTCGACCGACGACAACGCCGCAGATGTGCGTGCCCGACCCCGCGACGCCGCCCCCCATTTGCCGGTCGGTCTTACAGCCGCTGAATGATCGTGCCCGTCGCCAGCGCTCCGCCCGCGCACATCGTGATCAGCGCGAACTCCTTGTCGCGGCGCTCCAGTTCATGCAGGGCCGTGGTGATCAACCGGGCCCCGGTGGCGCCCACCGGGTGGCCCAGCGCGATGGCTCCGCCGTTGACGTTGACCTTTTCGAGGTCCTGCTCGAAGACCTGGGTCCAGCTCAGCACCACCGATGCGAAAGCCTCGTTGATCTCGACGATGTCGATGTCCTTGAGCGACATCCCGGCCTTGCCGAGCACCGCGCGGGTCGCGTCGATCGGTCCGTCGAGGTGGAAGTGCGGGTCGGCGCCGACCAGTGCCTGCGCGACGATCCGGGCGCGCGGCTTGAGCTTGAGCGCGCGCGCCATCCGCTTGGACGCCCACATGATCGCGCAGGCGCCGTCGGATATCTGCGAGGAGTTGCCCGCGGTGTGGATCGCGGTGGGCATGACCGGCTTGAGCCGTCCGAGCCCCTCCATCGTGGTGTCCCGCAGCCCCTCGTCCCGGTCGACCAGACGCCACATGCCCTGCCCGGCCGCCTGCTCCTCCTCGGTGGTCGGAACCTGGACCGCGTACGTCTCCCGTTTGAACCGTTCCTCCGCCCAGGCGACGGCGGCCCGCTCCTGCGAGATCAACCCGAGCGAGTCGACGTTCTCCCGGGTGAGTCCGCGGTTGCGGGCGATGCGCTCGGCCGCCTCGAACTGGTTGGGCAGGTCGACGTTCCACTCGTCGGGCCAGGGCTTGCCCGGTCCGTGCTTGGATCCGCTGCCCAGCGGCACCCTCGACATGGCCTCGACACCGCAGCTGATGCCGATGTCGATCACTCCGGCCGCGACCATGTTGGCGACCATGTGGGATGCCTGCTGCGAGGAGCCGCACTGACAGTCCACGGTGGTGGCGGCGGTCTCGTACGGAAGGCCCACGGTGAGCCAGGCGTTGCGGGCCGGGTTCATGGACTGCTCGCCGGCGTGGGTGACCGTACCGCCGACGATCTGTTCGACGCAGTCGGCGTGGATGCCGGTGCGGCCGAGGAGTTCTCGGTAGGTCTCGCCCAGCAGATAGGCGGGGTGCAGGTTGGCGAGCGCGCCTCCGCGCTTGCCGATGGGGGTGCGTACGGCTTCGACGATGACGGGTTCCGCGGCCATGAGCTCGTCCTCTCCTCGCACTTCCGCAGGGGCGTCCCGGCGCCCGCGGAGTGGAACTAGTACGCGTTCTAGTTCTTGTAGGCAGTCTTGTTGGGCTTACCCCCGGTACGCAAGGGTCTTGCACGCACCTTGCGCCCGCTTCATACCTGCCTCACTCACTCTTCACGCAACAGATCGGGCCACCCCTCTTGCCAGTTGTAGAACTCGTTACTACCTTTCGGGCAACTTCTGATGGGTCGTCAGACATCGTTCGGGCGACTCTCGGCCCGACCTGGAGTTGCCGATGCCCTGCCCCCATCTGCCCGAAGGGTTCGACTTCACCGATCCCGATCTGCTCCAAGCCCGCATTCCGCACCCGGAGTTCGCACAGATGCGGCAGACCGCACCGGTCTGGTGGTGCACCCAGCCGGCCGGCATCTCCGGTTTCGACGACGAGGGCTACTGGGTCGTCACCCGGCACGCGGACGTCAAGTACGTCTCCACCCATCCCGAGCTGTTCTCCTCGAACACCAACACCGCGGTCATCCGGTTCAACGAGTCGATCAGCCGCGACCAGATCGAGGTCCAGAAGCTGATCATGCTGAACATGGACCCGCCCGAGCACACCCGGTTCCGGCAGATCGTCCAGCGGGGGTTCACACCCCGGGCGATACGCTCCCTGGAGCAGGCCCTTCGCGCCCGCGCCCGCCAGATCGTCGAGACCGCTCTCGCCGCCGCGGGCGACGACGGTTCGTTCGACTTCGTCACCAACATCGCCGTCGAACTGCCGCTCCAGGCCATCGCGGAGCTCATCGGCGTACCGCAGGAGGACCGGTCCAGGATCTTCGACTGGTCCAACAAGATGGCCGCGTACGACGATCCCGAGTACGCGATCACCGAGGAGGTCGGCACCGAGGCGGCCATGGAGATCGTCTCGTACTCGATGAATCTGGCGGCCGCCCGCAAGGAGTGCCCGGCCAAGGACATCGTCTCCCAACTGGTCGCCGCGGAGGGCGAAGGGAACCTCTCCTCCGACGAGTTCGGCTTCTTCGTGATCCTGCTCGCCGTCGCCGGGAACGAGACCACCCGCAACGCCATCAGCCACGGTATGCACGCCTTCCTCACCCACCCCGATGAGTGGGAGCTCTACAAGCGCGAGCGGCCGGAGACAACCGCCGAGGAGATCGTCCGCTGGGCCACCCCCGTGGTCTCCTTCCAGCGGACGGCCACTCAGGACGTCGAACTGGGAGGGCAGCAGATCAAGAAGGGCGACAGGGTCGGGCTGTTCTACTCCTCGGCCAATAACGACCCCGAGGTCTTCGAGAACCCGGAGACCTTCGACATCTCCCGCGATCCCAACCCCCACCTCGGCTTCGGCGGCGGCGGTCCGCACTTCTGCCTCGGCAAGTCCCTTGCCGTGATGGAGATCAACCTGATCTTCAACGCGATCGCGGATGTGCTGCCGGACCTTCGGCTGGTCGGCGACCCGCGGCGGCTGCGCTCGGCATGGCTCAACGGGATCAAGCAGCTTCAGGTCAGCACCACCGCGAGCGCCGCGGGCGTCGGTACCACCGGGAGCTGACCGCTTCCGGCAGCTACGGACGGCGGGGGCCTCCCCCTCACGCCCCGGCCCCCGCCGTCCGTACCGACCAATCCCGCACCCTTGCCCGAACCCCCGCGCGATAAGCGAACAACAGCGCGAGGATGATGGCGGGCATGCACGCCCTGTTCTCCGCCTTCGCCCCCATCTGGACGCTCACGGCCATCGGTTACGCGGTCGGCCGCAGCGGTCTCCTCGGCGAACAGGCGGAAGCCGTGCTCGGCCGGTTCGTCTTCCATGTGGCCATGCCCGCCGCCCTGTTCACCATGGTTTCCGGGGCGCAGTTGGACGCCTTCGCCAATTCCTCGATGGTGGCCTTCGCGGCGGGTACGGCGCTGGTCTGCGGTCTCGGCTTCGTGGCGGCCGGCCGGCTCTTCGGCCGCGGCACGGCCGACCGGGCGATCGGCAGCATGGCGTCCGGCTACGTCAACTCCGCGAATCTCGGTATTCCGGTGGCGGTCCAAGTGCTCGGCGACGCGTCGTTCGTCGCCCAGATCATCCTGTTCCAGGTGCTGTTGGTCTCCCCGGTGATCCTCACGCTGCTGGACACGGGCACGGGCACGGGCTCCGGAAAGGGCATCGTGGTCCGGCGGATGCTGACCATGCCGGTCCGCAACCCCATCATCATGGCCTCGTTGCTGGGTGTCGTCGTCTCCGCGCTCGGGCTGCGGCTTCCGCACGCCCTCGCCCACTCCTGCGACCTGCTCGGCGCAGCCGCCGTGCCGACGGCCCTGATCACGCTGGGCCTGTCCCTGAACGGCCGTCCGGCGGCGGACGGGACGACGGAGCACACGGGGCCCGCCGGGTCCACGGTGCGTACATGGCGTGCGGAGGTCGTTGTGACGGTCGCTCTCAAGACGTTGGCCCAGCCCCTGATCGCCTTCGTCGTCGGCGGCCCGCTGTTGCATCTGCCGGACCACCAGTTGATGGCCGTCGTGCTCTGCTCCGCGCTGCCGACCGCTCAGAACGCCTTCATCTACGCCCAGCAGTACGGCCTGGACACCCGCGTGGCCCGCAACTCCGTGGTGGCCTCGACGGTGGTGTCCATGGCCACGCTGTCCTTCGCCACCTGGGCGCTCGGGACGACCGGCCTTTGAGCCGTTCGAGTGGCGGACCGATGCCGATGGGCGGATGCTGGTCAGGCGGCGATCCATGCCGAAGGGGTGCCGGGACGATGTGTTCGTTCCGGCACCCCTTCGGCCCCTCACGGGCTCCGTGCCACTAGTGCTGCTTGCTGCTCACCGCATCGTCGGTCGACCTCGGAACCGGCACCGACACCGACACCGCGATCCCGTCCTGCGGTTTCGCCGCCGCAGGCACGGCCGGCAGCCGCAGCCTCCGCGGCCCCGACAGTACGTAGGTCAGCCCGAAGCCGAGCGCGACGACGGCCGCGCCACCCACCGCGTCCAGCACCCAGTGATTGGCCGTGGCCACAATCGCGGAGACCGTGAACAGCGGGTGCAGCAGCCCCAGCGCCTTCATCCACATCTTCGGGGCCAGCATGACGATGACCACACCGCACCAGAGCGACCAGCCGAAGTGCAGCGAGGGCATCGCCGCGTACTGATTGGTCATCGCGGTCAGCGATCCGTAGTCCGGCTTCGCGAAGTCCTGCATGCCATGGACCGTGTCCACGAAGCCGAGCCCCGGCATCAGCCGCGGCGGGGCCAGCGGGTAGAGCCAGAAGCCGACCAGCGCGAGGATCGTGGCGAAGCCGATGGAGCTGCGTGCCCAGCGGTAGTCCGCGGGGCGTCGTACGTACAGCACACCGAGGATCGCCACCGGTGCGATGAAGTGGAACGTCGAGTAGTAGAAGTCGAAGAAGTGCCTCAGCCAGGTGACCTGGACGACCGCGTGGTTGACCCAGTGCTCGATGTCGATGTGCAGCCACTGTTCGAGGGAGTGGATCTGCCGGCCGTGGTGTTCGGCGGTGGCGCGGCCTGCCGTCGCCGCGAGCCTGACATGTGAGTACGCGGAGTAGACGACCCTGATCAGGAGCAGTTCCAGCAGCAGATTGGGCCGGCTGAGCACCCGTCGCCAGAACGGCAGCAGGGGGATGCGGCTCCAGCGGGCCGTGACCGGGACCGCGTAGTCCGTGGGGATCGGCTGTTGCCAGTACGGCGAGGTGCGCGGCAGGAACGGTGCGGCGCAGGCCGCGCCGAGGGCCGCGATCAGCAGCACGTTGTCGCGTATGGGGAAGACCACCGCCACGTTCGGCAGCAGCATCTTCCCCGGCAGTGTGAGCACGAGCACCACGACCGCCGGCCACACGAGCCGGTCGGAGGCCCGCTTGCCGACCCGGCCGACCACGGCGAGCAGCACCCACAGCAACTGGTGCTGCCAGGCGGTGGGTGAGACGGCGACGGCGACGCAGCCGGTCACGGCGACGGCGAGCAGCAGTTGCCCGTCACGCGCGTACCGTACGGCGCGGCGCAGTCCGAGGCAGCAGACGGCGGCCGCCAGCACCACGAACAGCGCGATCTCGAGCGGGCCCTCCAGGCCGAATCGGAGCAGCGCGCCGTGCAGGGACTGGTTGGCCAGGCTGTCCGCGTTGTCGCCGAGCCCGGCGCCCGCGACATGGTGCACCCAGTAGGTCCACGAGTCGTGCGGCATCGCGGCCCAGGCAAGCGCGGTGCAGGCGGCGAACGCGGTGCCGCCGGTCACCGCCGTCTGTCGGCGGCCGGTGAACCAGAGCAGGACCGCGAAGAGCAGCACGGTCGGCTGGAGCGCGGCCGCGAGCCCGATCAGAAGGCCCGAGGCGCGTTCCCCCCGGACCGCGAAACAGGCCAGCAGCACCAGCAGGACCGGCAGGATGCTGGTCTGCCCCAGGTTGAGTGCGTTTCGGACCGGCAGGGAGAGCATCAGCAGGCTGATCGCGACGGGGGCGGCCAGCAGTGAGGTGCGGCGGGTGACCGGGCCGGGCAGCGCGCGGGCGGCGACGATGCCGAGGGCGGCGACGAGCAGCAGTGAACCGAAGGTCCAGGCGACGCCCAGGCTCTGTTCGGCGGTCCGGGTCAGTGGCTTCAGCACGAGCCCGGCGAACGGGGTGCCGGTGAACCGGTCGCTGTCGTACAGCGAGCCCGTCACATGCAGGACACCGTTCTCACCGATCCAGGTCTCCAGATCGGTGAGGCGTTCGCCCGGCGGCTGCCGTAGCACCACCGCCATCTGCCGTACGGCCAGTGCGGCCACAACCAGCCAGAGCAGAGCCCGGGCAGCCCCGGTCCTCGACCCCGTCGCCGCATTTCCGCGCACACTGTGCTCCGCATTCGCCACGTTGCGCCGGCCCTCCCGCCGTTTCCGTGCCCGTCCCTCGACCCGGGCATGCTGTGAAACCATCGCATTGCGTCATGAGGTAGACACAATCAACCCCCTCTTCGCCTGACTGTCACCATCCTTTTTTTCCGAAAGAACGACCGAAGGACCTGTCGGGCCGGGCCTCGGCGCCGGAACCGGACCGATGGTTCCCACGTCCTCCCCCGTGTTCGTCGATCGCGGGGGAGGAAGACGGGACATGCGGTACGCAGGGGGGATGCGGAGTGTGCGGGGTGAGGGGCGCGGATGGGTGGTGCGTGCGCTGTCACTGCTGCTGATGCTGGTGTCGCTGCAGCTGGGGTCGCTGATCAGCCCGGCGTACGCCTGTGGCTGCGGGGCGATGGTCCCGAGCAGGGCGAGCCAGGTCTCGGTCGACCGGGAGACGTCGGTGGTGGACTGGGACGGCCGTACCGAGCAGATCGTCATGCGGCTCACGGTCCGCGGGGATGCCCCCGAGGCTGCCTGGATCATGCCGGTGCCGCACCGGGCGACCGTGGAGCTCGGTGATCCGTCGCTCTTCTCCGAGCTCGCCACCCTCACCGCGCCGGTGCAGGAGACCAGGCACTACTTCTGGCCGCACTCCGACGACTGGCCGTTCGCCGGTTCGGGCAACAGCGCGGACGGAGCCGGGGCCCCTTCGAGCGCCGCGCCGCCGGTCGAGGTGGTGGGCCGGGAGCGGCTCGGCCCGTTCGATGTGGCGCGGCTGGCCGCGACCGACCCCGAGGCGCTGCAGCAATGGCTGCAGGACAACGGCTTCGAGCTGCCCGACCGGCTGGCGACGGCGCTGAAGCCCTATGTCGACCAGAAGTGGGAGTACGTCGCGATCCGCCTCGCTCCCCGGGACAGGAACAGTCCCCTCGGCGGCGACCTCGATCCGCTGCGGCTGCGCTTCGCCAGCGACCGGCTGGTCTACCCGATGCGGCTGTCGAAGCTCGCCTCGACGCCGCAGCAGCTGGGCCTGTACGTCCTGGCCGCGCATCGGATGGAGCCGCGCGACGCGATCGGCGGCAACGCGCCGCAAGTGACGTACGCGGGCAGGATCGACCCCCGGTCGGTACGGGACGACACCGGGGCGCTGGAGGCGGTGACGGGCGGGAAGCCGGTGTTCGTCACCGCGATCGAGCAGTCGTTCCCGCGCCCGGAGCGGATCAACGGCGATCACGAACTGCGCGCGGCCGGGGCCGACACCCCGTACCGGACCATGGTGTACACGGACAGGCTGCTGACCGTGGGTGGTGTCCCCGCCTGGGTGCTGTCGCTGCTCGGGGCCGTGCTGGTGGCGGCTGCGGTGGTGCTGCTGGTGCTGCGGGTCCGACGGCACCGGCCGGTGGTGCCTCCGCCGCCGGTCGTGGTTCCGCCGCCGCTGGGGTGAGCGCCGCTTGCCGCAATCCGAACGCTTGCGTGTGGAGTGAAGCGCCGTCTCCACCGATCCGTTCGCTCCTCCTGGCCGATCCCGCTAATCCATTCGCTCCTGCGAGCATGCCCAAGTCAGAATGACCGGCATGCCCTGGACCGTGACCCCCGAACCCTTCGACTCCCCCGACGCCGCGTGGCTGCGTCGCGACTATTACGACGAGGTCGCCAGCCGCTACTGGGGGCGGCCCGCGACCGCCGAGGAGATCGACGAGGGGCTCACCGACGACGGCGCCGACCGGCTCACCCCGCCCACCGGCCAATTCGTCGTCGGCCGGTTCGAGGGGAAGCCGGCGGCCTGCGCCGGGCTGCTGGTGGTGGACGCGGACATCGCGGAGCTGACCCGGGTGTTCGTACGCCCCGAACACCGCGGTACGGGCGGCGGCGGGCTGCTCCTGGCGGCCGTCGAGAGCGCGGCGCGCGCCTTCGGCGTACGCACGGTCAGGCTCGACACCCGCAATGACCTGGTCGAGGCACGGGGGCTGTACACCAAGCACGGCTATCAGGAGGTTCCGGCGTTCCACCGGCGGCAGTACGCGGAGCACTGGTTCGCCAAGGAGCTGTGACGGGTGCAGGAGTTCGCAGGAGGCGCAGGAGGTGTCCGCGAAGCGGCTCACCCGGGTCTGGCCGCGTGGTCCCGCATCGGCTCGGGGCCGTGCGGCCGCTCCTTGCTCGACCCGTTCGTCTCGGCGGTCAGCTCCGCCACGAGTTTCACCAGGTCCGTCGGCCGTTCCGGCCCCCACCAGTCGCCCAGCAGCTCGGCCATCGATTCCTCACGGGCCTCCGCAAGCTTCACCACCACTTCCGCGCCGGCCTCGGTGAGCACCAGCTGCACCCCTTCGCGCCGGACCAGTCCGCGCTCCTCCAGCTGACGCGCCGCCTCGGTGACCACCCGTAGCGGCACCGGGGCGGCCTCGGCGAGCATGACCGGTTCGACCGTGCCGTGCCGGGCTATGCGCAGCAGCATCCAGCTCGCCGCGGGCAGCAGGTCGTATCCCGCCCTCTTGGTGATCTCCTCGTAGACCTTGCGGCGCCCCGCGCGGGTGGCGAGCACCGAGAGGGCCCGGGCGCATTCGTCGTACGAGGACCGCTCGACCGGGTTCGACGCCAGGGTCTCGGTGGGCTCCGGTGCGGTCACCGAGCCGCGCAGCTTGTCCTCCTTGAGGAACCAGGCGAAGACGAAGGCGACCAGGACGACGGGTGCCGCGTACACGAACACATCGGTGATCGAGGTCGAGTACGCGTGGAGCACCGAGGGCCGCAGCCCGGGCGGCAGCTGGCCGATGGCGCGCGGGTCGGCGGCCAGCCCCTGGGCACTGACCCCCGGGGGCAGGGAGCGGCCGGCGAGCGCCGCGCCCAGTTTGTCGGTGAGCCGGTTCGTGAAGATCGTGCCGAAGACTGCGACACCGAACGAGGCACCGATGGAGCGGAAGAAGGTGGCTCCGGACGTGGCGACGCCGAGATCCTCGTACGTGACGGCGTTCTGCACGACCAGCACCAGGACCTGCATCACCAGGCCGAGCCCGGCGCCGAAGACGAAGAAGTAGATGCTCATCTCCAGGGTGCTGCTGGTCTCCGTGAGCCGGTGCAGGAGCTGCAGTCCGATCGCGGTGATGCCGGTGCCCGCGATCGGGAAGACCTTCCAGCGGCCGGTGCGACTGACGATCTGCCCGGACACGGTCGAGGTGAGGAGCAGACCGAGCACCATCGGGAGCATGTGCACGCCGGACATCGTCGGCGTGATGTTGTGCACCACCTGCAGGAAGGTCGGCAGATAGGTCATCGCGCCGAACATCGCGAAGCCCACGACGAAGCTGATGACGGCGACGAGGGTGAAGGTCCTGATCCGGAACAGCTTCAGCGGAATGACGGGCTCCGCTGCCCGGCGCTCCACGTGCACGAAGGCGGTCAGCAGCAGCACGCTCAGGACGGCGAGACCGATGATCTGCGCAGAGCCCCAGGCCCAGGTGGTGCCGCCGAGCGAGGCGACGAGGACCAGACAGGTCGCGACGGAGGCGATGAGGAAGGTGCCGAGGTAGTCGATGGTGTGCTGCGCACGGCGGACCGGGATGTGCAGCACTGCGGCGATCACGAGGAGCGCGACGACGCCGATCGGCAGGTTGATGTAGAAGACCCAGCGCCAGCTGAGTTGCTCGGTGAAGAAGCCGCCGAGGAGCGGTCCGAGGACGCTTGTCGCGCCGAAGACCGCTCCGAACAGGCCCTGGTACTTGCCTCGTTCGCGCGGCGCGACGATATCCCCGACGATCGCCATCGAGAGCACGATGAGGCCGCCTCCGCCGAGGCCCTGAAGGGCCCGGAAGCCGATGAGCTGCGGCATGTTCTGGGCGACGCCGCAGAGCGCCGAGCCGATGAGGAAGATGACGATGGCGGTCTGGAAGAGCTTCTTGCGCCCGTACTGGTCGCCGAGCTTGCCCCAGAGCGGGGTCGCGGCGGTCGACGCCAGCAGATAGGCCGTGACGACCCAGGAAAGATGTTCCAGACCGCCGAGGTCGCTGACGATGGTCGGCAGCGCGGTGGAGACGATGGTCTGGTCGAGCGCGGCCAGAAGCATGCCGAGAAGAAGCGCACCGATGGCCACCATGACCGACCGCGTGGAGCGGTCCTCACCGGGGGCCGGGGCCGGGGCCGGAGGGCTCAGATGCTGGGCCATAGAACATCTCCTCGGATCCGCTACATCCCCATCCTGGCCGTTCCGCACGGTTATGGCCTGCCGAGCGGGACCGGGCCGGGACCTGCGGGGACGGGCCCTGAGTGGGTGTCGCGGCGGGATTCATACCGGGTGCCGCATTCGGTACGGCATTGGGCATCCCGGCGGCGGGCTGCATAAACGCAGGCAGTTCAAGGGGAGGGATCCACAATGACCGGACATGTATGCCCGGAGTGCGGTATGGACAGCAGACCGGACGAGAGACAGAGACCTGGTGGAAGACCGGTCGGGGGGGCCGGACCGGGGGCCGGGCGGAAGACCCGGGGCCGGTCCCGGATGCGCGTGCGGGGAGCGGGCAGCACGGCGGGCCGCCGAGCAGCAGCGGGCCGAACGGTCGGCGGCCGACTTGGCGGAGATCGCGGCGGCGGAGGACTTCGATCCGCTGCGGATCCGGCCGTACGTGACGCTGGGGGGCGACGAGACACCGGCCGCAGAAGACGAGCAGCACCACAGACCGGCGGGGGACGCGGCCACGACGATGCCGCTCCTTCTCGACCCGGCGACGGCAGGTCCGCTGCCGGACGCCGTCGAGCCGGCCGAAGCCCCCGGTACTGCGACCCTCGCAGTACCGGGGTTCGTACCCGCCGACGATCCCATTCAGCCGCGCCGCCGACGGCCCTTCGCGGCACTCGCCGTAGGAGCGGCCGTGGCCGCGGTGGTGGGTACGGCGGCGTTCGCAGGCGGGCTGTTCGACGGAATCGGCAATGGGGACACCGACGGGGAACAGGCCCTGCCGAGCACGGTGGCGAGCGCCCCGGCGGAGGAGACGGCATCGGCTTCCGCATCGTCCGCGCCCTCCGGACCGGCTCCCACGTCACCGTCCGCGTCCCCCTCCGCGTCCCCCTCGGCGAGCACCTCGCCGTCCCCCTCCGCATCCACGGCCTCACGGCCGGCCACCGCCTCACCCTCCGCGTCCACGCCGCACGCGAGCCGTCCGGCGTCGTCCGCACCGCCCGCTTCACTGGCCGGTCCCACGCTGCGCCGCGGCGACCAGGGGCCCGCGGTGGCCGAGCTGCAACGCCGGCTGGAGGAGATCTGGCTGTTCCACGGGCGGGACGACGGCGACTTCACGGGCCAGGTCGAGCACGCCGTAAGCGTCTACCAGTCGTACAAGTCCATCGAGGGCGACCCGTCGGGGGTGTACGGACCCAACACGCGACGCGCCCTGGAGGCGGAGACGACGGGACGGGGACGCTCCTGACCACCCGGCCCGACGCCCCCGCCCGGGACGGGATTGGCTTTCCCGGACAGGTTTTTGTATCGTGATGGAACAAAGTAGCCTCTGCCCGCCACTCCCTGACCGGCGGGCGAGGCTGCTTGTTCTCTTTCGTGCGCCATCGCCCCCCGCGCCCTGGAGAGCCTGCCCGCACCGGCCACCGCCCTCACAGCCCGCGCCCTGCATCGCCCGCGAGCTGGAGGCAACCCCGGCGTGCCCGAGAACAGCGCCTAGCCGAGCCGTTGGACCTCATGTGCAACGGCTCGGCAGCTGCGCACGAAGTCTTGGGCAGCGCTGATCGTTACCGTCTCCGGTCTTTGGACTGCCTGGTCCCGCAAGCCCTTCAACTGGAGGAAGACACCCACCGCTTCTTCCGAAAGCCCCAGCAAACCAAGCCCCAGGTCCAGACTGAGGCCCATGCGGCTCGACGGGGCATCAAGTCGATGTTCCCTCAACAGGTCCTTGCAGAGCGATTCGAGCCTCGTCCATGCGGTGATTACGGCACTCACGGGCGACGCGGGCGCCATGGCCATCACGTCCGTGAATGCGTCACCGTGCGAGACGCACCGAGCAGTCAGAAATTCACGTTCGTCCGGCCGCGCAAGACGCAGCAGGGCCTGCACGGCATCAGAGCGTTGATTGCCGTCGTTCAATAGCTCCAACAACCGCCGAGTCACTTCATCACGGGAAACCGTAAGCTCATCCCGCGGCTCATGCCGGCCAACGCGGCGCGGCTCAGGACCAGGCTCGGGCCCGAAATCAGGCTCGGGCTCGGAATCAGGCGCAGGCACTGCTACGGGAGGGTTCCTCACCTCACCAGAAGCGCTGGAGCGAACCAGCCCCTCCGCCTCATCGAGCACGTTGCGCGCCTCTGCCGCGAACTCGGCGCTTCCCGCAAGGGTTTCAACCCGCGTCAGTCGGCCGAGCGCTTCCTTGATTTGGCTACGCAGGACCCAGACCAGCCCTACCACGACCAAGGGCCAGGCAAGGGTCTTGACGTACTCCAGCACGAGTTTCGCGATCTCCACGGCGCCATCATGCTGCGGCTCGGTGCGCACCCCTGGGGCCGGCGCCGCAATCGTGACAGAGGCGAGACACACGACCGACGCGCATCGCCCACCACCGACTGCCGCGGCGAGGAGGTGACGCACCCATGGGCCGACCGGCGCGTCATGATGGCCACCGCGGGGCCCCTCGGCCGGCCACTCAGACCGGTCCCGTTTCGACTGCGCCCAAAGTCAGCACCAGCAACCCGAGTTGGGATGACGCCGCCGTGCAGGCCGAGGCCGCCGCGACCCTCGCCGAGACCGGCGCGGCAGCGCCCGACCCCGGCAGCACCTACCCACTCAGCTGCTGAAGGGGGCCGCTCCTCCGGAAGAGCGGCCCCCAATTGTCGGTAATTACCTGATAGTTGAATCTGGCTCGGCGGGCGCTACACCCGCAATGTGGCAAATAGTCTCAGCAGCAGGAACATTGTGCGCTGATTCGCATCCCCGGTCGACGGCGAGGATGCCAGTAATGAGATAAAAGGCGACCGCTGCGGTAGATGCAGCAATGGCCGCTACAACCTTGACACGGCGGCCCCAGCTCGGCGCCCCGCGGTTCACACAGGTAGTGGATTCGGAAACGGTGGTCGAAAGGTCAAACTCTGCTAGAGGCGCAGCGCCATTGGTACTTCGCTCATGTGACTGACGACACATCTTATTTTCTCCTTATGGATGGAAAGATCGCCAAGCTTCGTGCTAGGCCACTCCAGCGTACGCACCGAGCCAGGGTACGCAAGGGCGATCTACGGGCGTAGACGCTCCGTTATCATTCCGTGATTTCTGCTTCAACTGAACATACGAGGAGCCCCAGCTGACGCCTAAAAGGTTGCGGCTCTAACTACCTCTGGGGGGGTGCCCGCGCGCCGATCCCTCCGGGCATGGCCGAAGGCCTCTCCGCCGGTACGCGGGACCTGTACGCCCGCCGCCGAAGAGCGCCTACTCGGCATCGTCGCACGGCAGTTGGAGGGTGGGTGCGACTCGCCGCAGTGGGACGGAGCCGGAGAACGTCCGCCGATGCTTCAGGTCGTCCCCCGGAGGCCGTCCCCGAGCTCACCAGCCTGCTCGCCCCGGACGACAGTCGGCGCTGAGGGCGGGCCGGGCTTCGTCCCGCCCGGTGGCGGATCGGGGGAGGGTGTGGGCGAAGTGCTGCGCGGTGATGCCGAGCCCGGTCACAGCCACTTCTTGCTCTGCTGGAAGTGGTGGAAACACTCCAAGACCGGCTCGTGATCGTTGTCTCTGGCGGGGCCACTGCCCGTGTCCGTCCTGTCGCAGACTTGCAGGACGTGGTGGCCCGGCTGGTCGCCGCGTCTTTGTCCCAGCCGAACCAAGGACTGCAATCGTGAGCGAGCGCGTTCTCACCCCCCGCAACCGGGGCTTCCTCTTCCTCGACTCCCACCCGGCGGGCTGCGAGCAGTTGGTGGCCGACATGTGGCAGGCATGTCCCGCCCCTGCCGGCGTGCCGGAGGGCGCCGGGCCGGTGGCTCTGATCATCGGCTCCTCGGCCGGATACGGCCTCGCGGCCACTCTCGCCGGACTGAAGCGCGCCGGCATCCGCGGCATCATGGTCTCCTTCGAGAAGGCCCCTACCGAACGGCGTACCGCTACGGCCGGCTGGTACCGCACCGCCGCCACCGCCGACATCGCCCGCACCGCCGGGCGGGATCTGGTCTTCCTCAACGGCGACGCGTTCTCCGACACGATGAAGAACCAGGTCGCCGACCTCATCGAGCAGCGTTTCGGCGGCAGGCTGGACTACCTGATCTACTCGGTGGCCGCGCCCCGGCGCACCGACCCCGACACCGGCACCACATACGCCTCCGTCCTCAAGCCGATCGGCCGGGCGAACCGCACCAAGACCCTCCTCTTCGACGACCAGGGCGTTCCCGAGGTCCGCGAGGTCGAGACCGGGCCGGCCGAGGGCGACGATGTCGAGCAGACCGTGGCCGTGATGGGCGGCGCGGACTGGGAACGCTGGATCGACCACCTGGCCGGTCGGGGCCTGCTCGCCGACGGCTTCGCCACCGCCGCGCTGTCGTACATCGGCTCGCCGCTGACAGCGGCGATCTACCGGCAGGGCACCATCGGCGCGGCCAAGGCCCACTTGGAGGCCACCGCCCGCACCCTGAACGAGCGGCTCGACAACACGGTGGGCGGGCGGGCCGTGACCTCCGTCAACGGCGCCGCCGTCACCCAGTCCTCCACCGCCATCCCCGGCATCGCCCTGTACACCGGCCTGCTGCGCGGCGTCCTCGGAAAGGACCTGGTCCCGCCGATGCACCAGCTCGCCGCCCTGTGGGACCAGCTCACCGGTGCCGCTCCGCTCGCTCTGGACGACGAAGGCCGGATCCGCCTGGACAACTGGGAACTCACCGACGACGTCCAGGCGGCCGTCGCCGAACGCTGGGAGGCCGCCACTACCGACACCATCGCCGACCTCGCCGACCTCGCCTGGTTCCGCGCCGAAGTCCAACGCCTGTACGGATTCTCCGTGCCGGGCATCGACTACGCCGCCGCGGTTGCCACCGACATCCCCTGGCCCGACCACACACCCTGACCCCGGCGCGGAGAACCGCCATGCGGAACACCCCGCCGAGCGGCCTCATTCTTCGTCGATGGCGTCCTTGTCACGCAGGGGCCGCATACCGCCGGGGAGGTCCGGAAGGTGGAACGGGTACCGGCCCGGCATGTTGATGTGGTGAAGGACGAACGGGGAAAGGCGGGCGCCGTCCTCGTCGCGGACGTCGAACCCGTCCGCGCGCAGTTGGTTGACGGCTGCGTCCATGCAGCGGGTGTTTGACAGCACGAGCGCGTTGAGGACCAGGCCGAGGGCGCCGACCTGGTCCTCCGGCTCCGCCCGGTAGTGGCCCTCCAACTCCTGCTGGAAGCAGTCGATCAGGGCAGGGTCGACGTGCTGCGGCGCGACCGGTCCCGCAACGAGCGCGGCGGCGGTGACGGAGGCTTGGCGGCGCACCTGTTCCTCTTCGTGGTGCTCGGGCCGGGCGCCACTTACGGCAATGCCGATCAAGGTGTACGAGGTCGACCGCAAAGGCAGAACGCGCGCCGTCCGCCCGGAGGTCGAGGTCACCCCGCTCAAGACGTGGACCAGTCCGCGGCGTACCCGGCCTGCGAGTGCGACCAGTGCAAGAACAAGCAGTCGTGACCGCCCCGACCCGGCCGCTCCCGGCGCCCGGCGAGCCGACATGGGACCAGTCCATGGGCCGTGCCTGCATCCGGTGCAGGAAGCCCCTCACCTTCGGCCCGGTGAGTGCCTGGTTCATCCGCGACCGGCTCGGAGCCCGCAACCTCGACACCGAGGTATGGGCCGGGCCCCGCTGCGCCAGCGCACGGCCCCGATGACTCCCGCCGCAGGTCCCCCGAACGGGTGGCCTCAGCGGGTGAGCACTGCACGTCCCCAGTGACCGAGCCACCCTGGCCAGGACCCCATACAGGAGGACCACGTGGTGTATCGGCCGCCGCCATGCCCCCACTGCCCCGACCGTCCTGCGCTGTGGAGAGACACCAGCCGCACCACACCGACTGCAGCGGAACGGTGGGACTGGTGCTGCGCCGGATGTCGAGGGAAGTGGGAGCCCACTCTCGAACAGAAGGCGAAGCTCTCGTATGGGACACCGGGAAGATCGCGCCATTGGCTGTAGCGCCACGCCGAACCGGCTCCGGCATGTCTCTGGATTGGCCAGAGCGGCACTCCTCTTTGTATCGTGGTGAAACAAATACGCCGCACGTAGAGGATGGCCCCCTTGCCCAGGTCAGAGACCATTGGTGTTTTCAAGGCATTGCTCCTGGACATGGACGGCACCCTCGTGAACTCCGACGCCGTCGTGGAGCGCTGCTGGCGACGCTGGGCACTGCGGGAGGGGCTCGACCCGGAGGCCGCGCTCAAGGTGGTTCACGGGCGGCAGGGGTACGCCACCATGGCGGTACTCCTCCCGGACCGCCCGATGGAGCAGAACTACGCGGACAACCGGGTGATGCTCGCCGAGGAGACCGCCGACACCGACGGCGTCGTCCCGATCGCCGGCGCACCCGCCTTCATGGACGCGATCGCCGGGCTCCCGCACGCCCTGGTCACCTCGGCCGACGAGGCGCTGGCCCGGACCCGGATGACCGCGTCCGGCCTTCGGATGCCGGTCACCCGCGTCACCGCCGAGAGCGTCGGCGCAAGCAAGCCGGACCCCGAGGGCTTCCTCAAGGGAGCGGCCGAGCTGGGGTTCGCCCCGGCGGACTGTGTCGTCTTCGAGGACTCGGAGGCGGGCATCGCGGCCGGCCGGGCGGCGGGCATGCGCGTCGTGGGCGTCGGCCCGCGGGCCGCGGCGCTCTCGCCCGACGCACACGTCGAGGACCTGACCCAGCTCCGGGTGGAAGTGGCGGCCGACGGTTCGATCCGGCTGCACATCAGCGCGCGATAGCCGGACCCCGGCGGGCCTCGGTCCGCGACAGCCGACCTCCGACGAGCCTCAGTCCCGGTGCAGCCGTCCCCGTGCCACCAGTTCGAGCACGGTCGCGACGGCCACCGCCTGTACGGCTATGAGCGCCACCAGCACGAACAGCTGCACAGCCCCCGCCTGGACCGGCGAGGCGCCGCCCAGCAGCATGCCCACAAAGGCGCCCGGCAATGTGACGAGCCCCACCGTCCGCGTCTGATCGAGCCCCGGCAGCAGCGCGTCCGCCGCCGCGGGCCGGGCGATCTCCAGCCTCGCGTCACGGTCGAGCAGCCCGAGCGCCATACCCGCCTCCACCTCCCCGCGCCGGGTCGTCAACTCGTCCAGCGCCCGCCGCCCGCCGAGCACGGTCGCGGTCAGCGCACCCCCGATGAGGATGCCGGTCACCGGGATCAGCGCGATGCCCCGGACCGGGACGAGTCCGGTGAGCAGCAGCAGGGCGACCACCGGCACGACCCCCGCCCCGATCGGCAGAGCCGCCCACCACCAGGTGCGATTGCGGGTGATCCGGCGGCCCGCGGTGCGTACCGCCACGGCGTACATCAGCGCCACGAACGCGAGCAGCGGCGGCAGCGAACGGACCACCCAGCCGATGAGCAGGGAAACCGCGGCGAGTTGGACCGCGGCCCGCAGCCCGGCCAGCAGGATCTCGCGCGACCGGCCGAGTGAGGCCAGGGCGGCGACGGAGGCCGCCGCCACGAGCAGCAGGGCCAGGACGACCCCGAGCGTGATGTTGACCGGTAGCAGCACACCGCAACCCTACGACCGGCCAGGCTCGGGCTGCCTGCGCGAACCGGACCACTGCACAGCCGAATTGCCGGTGCGTCACTACGTGCGCCCGCGCAGATGCGGACGTACGCCCCAATGCCCCAGCCCCGTTCGTCAGAACTCTTGATGTGACGTGCCCATGTCGCCACTCTGTTACCTGGCGCCCACCCCACGGAAACCTGGCGCCGCCACGATGGCCGGGCCCCACGGGTCGCCCGTCCAAGGTCCCCCCACATCAAGGGAGTTCGCATGTCAGGTGTCTACGCGCGTCGCATCGCTGTCGTCGCCGCATCCGCCGCCCTCGCCGCAACCACCGGACTGCTCACCGCCCCCACCGCCCAGGCGGCCATGCCCACCCCGGTCTCGGCATCGACCGCCCGCACTTATCTGAGCGAGCTGACAGTCTCCGCGGAGGGCTCGTCGACCGGCTACAGTCGCGACAAGTTCCCGCACTGGATCACCCAGTCGGGCGCCTGCAACACCCGCGAGGTCGTCCTGGAGCGGGACGGAACGAATGTGACGCAGGACTCCAGCTGCGCAGCCGTCGGCGGAAGTTGGTACTCGGAGTACGACGGAGCCACCTGGACCGCCGCATCCGATCTGGACATCGACCACATGGTCCCGCTCGCCGAGGCCTGGCGATCGGGCGCCAGCAGCTGGACGACCGCCCAACGGCAGGCGTACGCCAACGACCTGACGCGCCCCCAGCTGATCGCGGTCACCGACAATGTCAACCAGTCCAAGGGCGACCAGGACCCGGCCAGTTGGCTGCCCTCGCGCACCGCGTACCGGTGCACGTACGTGCGCGCCTGGGTGCATGTGAAGCACTACTACGACCTGAGCGTCGACTCGGCCGAGAAGAGCGCCCTGCAGTCCGTCCTGAACGGCTGCTGAACAGCTGCTGAACGACACGGCGAAGGCCGCGCCGGGCAACCGCGTCCAGCCACTCACCGAAGAGCCGGGGGCCCGCTGAGCGGAACCGGCCCGCCCTCCCCCGTCGTTCCGTACCGTACGGAGCCGTGCACGCCGCACGGCTCCGTACCCGTACACCGGGACGACGCGAGGAGGGCACACCATGGCCGGGCTCCGGCTGGGACCACTGCTGCGGTACGTCGACTGGGAGACCGCTTCGACCGCCACCGTCTGGGTCGAGGCGGACCGGCCGTGCACGGCCGAAGTCCGTTGCGCGGACGGCGCGTCGGGCTCCTCCCGCACGTTCGCGGTCGCCGGTCATCACTACGCACTGGTCATGGTGACGGGCCTGACGCCCGGCTCGACCACGGCGTACGAGGTGCTGCTCGACGAGCGACGGGTGTGGCCGCCCGAGAACTCCCGCTTCCCTCCGAGCACCATCACCACCCCACCCCTGGCCGAGGAGACGGACCACCGGACCGTACGGGCCGTCTTCGGCTCCTGCCGCTGGGCGGCTCCCCCGGCCGGCGAGCGGGACCTCTCCTGCGGCCCCGGTCAGCGCGCGGACCTGCCGGACCCGGCCGGCCCGGACGCCCTCGACACCCTTGCCACCCATCTCGCCGGCGACCCCGACGCGGAACGCCCCGACGTACTGCTGCTCCTCGGCGACCAGGTCTACGCGGACGAGACATCGCAGGCGACCCGCCGCCGCCTCGCCGCACGCCGCGATCTGCGCGAGCCGCCCGGCCCTCAGGTGGCGGACTACGAGGACTACACCTGCCTCTACGACGAGTCGTGGCGCGACCCCGAGGTGCGCTGGCTGCTCTCCACCGTCCCCAGTTGCATGATCTTCGACGATCACGACGTCATAGATGACTGGAACACCAGTGAGGCCTGGCTCACCGCCATCCGTGCCACCCACTGGTGGCACGAACGGATCGTCAGCGGGCTGATGTCGTACTGGGTGTATCAGCATCTCGGCAATCTCTCCCCCGCCGAACTGACCGCCGACCCGCTCTACGCCGCGGTCCGCGCCACCCCGGACGGCACCGAGACGCTGCGCCGCTTCGCCGCCGGGGCGGACGCCGAACCGACCCGTACGCGCTGGAGCTACCGGCGTGTTTTCGGCCGAGTACGACTGCTGATGGTGGACACCCGCGCGGCCCGCGAGCTCGACGAGCAGCGGCGGTCGATGCTCGACACCGAAGAGGCGCGCTGGGTGCGCGAGGAAGCCCTTGCCGACCCCGGTTCGTACGACCATCTCCTGATCGGCACTTCGCTGCCGTGGCTCCTGCCGCCGCTCGTCCACGACGCGGAGCAGTGGAACGCCGCGCTGTGCCGTGGCGAGCGCGGAGGGCCCGAGGGGCGCTGGGCACGCTTCGGCGAGAAGCTGCGCCAACGCTCCGACCTGGAACATTGGGCAGCCTTCCCCGACTCCTTCCGGGAGCTGACCGAGCTGATCCGGCAGGCGGGCCGGGGCCCGGACGCCCCGGCATCGATATGCGTGCTGTCGGGCGATGTGCACCACGCGTACATCGCGGAGCCCGCGTGGCCGGCCGGGGTGCCCGGTGGCGCCCCCGAGGCACGCGTCCTTCAGCTGACCTGCTCCCCTGTGCACAACTCGATCCCCGGCCCGCTCAGGGCCGGCTTCCGCTTCGGCTGGAGCCGGGCGGGGCGGCGGCTCGGCAGGCTGCTGGCGCGGCACGGGCGGACGGGCACACCGCCGGTCCACTGGCACAGGACCGGCGGACCATGGTTCGGCAATCAGCTCATGACACTCACCCTGCATGGCCGGAAAGCTGCGCTGACATTGGTTCAGGCCAAGGCAACGAAGAAAGGTGTGCAGCTGGAGACAGTGCTGGACCGCCTCCTGACCGACAACCATGGGACGACTTTCAGCCAGTCAACCAAATGTTGAACTTGCAAGCATTGGTGAGGTTTCCCTAATCTTGGGCGCTCAATCGGTTCACGTCCCCACCAGACCGAAGGAGCCCTCCCCCCATGCACACACGTCTGAATCAGGCTCAGCCCTATGCCCTCGGCCTGTTCCGGATCGTCGTAGGCCTGCTCTTCGCCTGCCACGGCGCCGCTTCTCTCTTCGGCGTCCTCGGCGGCGCGATGGGCGGCGGTTCCATACCCGCCGGAACCTGGCCCGGCTGGTACGCGGCGGTCATCCAGCTCGTCGGCGGCAGCCTGGTGGTGCTCGGCCTGGGCACCCGCATCGCCGCCCTGATCTCCTCCGGCTCCATGGCGTACGCGTACTTCAAGGTCCACCAGCCCGAGGCGCTCTTCCCGCTGCAGAACGGCGGCGAGCCCTCGGCCGTCTTCTGCTGGGTGTTCCTCCTGCTGGTCTTCACCGGCCCCGGCGCGCTGGCCCTGGACCGGCTGTTCAGCCGGGGCGGCGCGGAGAGCGACGGCCAGGACCGCGCACGCGAGCAGGTACCGGCCGTAACGGTCTGACGGCCGCAGTGGCGGCCCTGCTGACGGCCGTCACGGCCCGATCCGCACGGGACCGCCCCCTCCGCTCGCGGGCCGTTCCTCACGTACACCCGGAACCTGGTCTTCCCATTTCTGGGTGTACGTGAGCTTTCCAACATCGTCCGTATTTGTAGATCACCGGATGAGCCTCAGGCGTACGCTGTACAGCTGGCCCTGCCGCTCCTGCCGCTCCCCTGCGACGTCGCGGCGTTGTTCCGGATCGGGGAGTAGTAGGTGCTTGAGAGTGTGGGTGCGCTGACCGGCAGCCCATGGATCTACGCCGTGGTCGCCGTCTCGGTGCTCCTGGACGTCTTTCTGCCCGTGCTGCCCAGCGGAGTCCTGGTGATCACGGCCGCCACGGCGGCCGCCGCCGGTTCGACGACCGTCGCAGGCGCGGCCTCCGCGACGCGCGCCGCCGAGCAGGTGCCCGAGGTCCCCTCCCTCCTCGCCCTGATCCTGTGCGCGGCCACCGCCTCGGTGCTCGGCGACCTCGTCGCGTACCGGCTGGCCTGGCGCGGCGGCGAACGCCTGGACCGGGCCATCGCCCGCTCCCGCCGCCTCACCTCCGCGCAGGAACGCCTCGGCACCGCCCTGGCCCGGGGCGGCGGCGTCCTCGTCGTCATTGCCCGCTTCGCCCCGGCCGGCCGCTCGGTCGTCTCCCTGGGCGCGGGCGCCGCGCATCGCAAGGTGAAGGATTTCCTGCCCTGGTCGGCCCTGGCGGGCGTGGCCTGGGCCGGTTACAGCGTCGGCCTCGGCTACTTCGGCGCCCAGTGGCTCGGTGCGACCTGGGTGGGCACAGCCATTTCGGTCCTCGCCCTGTTCGTGGCGGGCGCCCTGGCCGCGTACGTCATGCGGCGCCCGGCAGCGGAAGCGGCCGCCCAGGCATCGACCGCGACGGCCACTACGACGTCCTGACGGCGCCCCGTATCTCCAGACCGTCCAGCAGCCTGGCGGTCGCCTCGGCGATCTCGCCGACGGCCCGGTCGAACACCTCCTGATTGTGCGCGGCCGGAGCCCGGAAGCCGGACACCTTGCGTACGAACTGCAGGGCGGCGGCCCGGATCTCCTCCTCGGTGGCCTCTTCGGGGAGGGCGGGCGGGCGGAGGGTCTTGATACTGCGGCACATGCGTCCAGTGTGACCCGAGCCACTGACAACGGGCGGACGGGGGCGACCGTCTGCGACAACGGGCGGGCGGGGCGGGCATCCGCCGATGGCATCAGCCACGCCTCACTCCGCCACTCCCGGCTCCGCTCACCTCACCGCTCACCGCTCCGTTCGACGGCGGGAATCCCGTACGCACCGTCGAGGATCTCCGGCCCCGGCGCGTAGAGCCCGAGCACGGGCCGGAAGTCCCCGTCGGGCGCAGGCAGCCAGTTCGCCGCCGCATCCGGGTCGGCCGGACGCTCCCGCTGGATGCGGATCGTGAGCGAACCGTCCTCGCCGTATACGAGACCAGGCGTACGGTCACCGATCGAGTACCGCGCGGCCGGGTTCTCGACGAGGCGGTGATCCGGCAGGCTGTACATGGTCACGGACCAGAACGCTTCGACCGGCGGCTGCCGCTCGAAGCGCAGCACATAGGAGTGAGCGCCGTTGAGCTGCTCACCGTCGGCGTCGCGGAAGGTGCGGGCGTACACCGCCTCGTACCCGTGGCTCCCCCACAGCGCGGTCCGTGCAGCCACCGCTCTGACCTGATAGGCGGCCTCGCGGTCCGTGATCCGCCACTCCGGGGAGTCGAGGGCCCCGACGCCGTGCCAGTCGAGGTTGTAGTCGAAGAGATGTGGATCCATCTCCCAGCCCTCACGCGCCGCCGCGGGCCGGCTCGCCTCCTCCACCCGCGCCCTGCCCCGCGCGAGGCCCTCGGTCAGCGCGTGTACGAGGGCGGGGTCGGCGGACACGTATGGCGAGGGCCCCTCCTCCAGCAGCTCCAGCGGCTGGAACCGGTCCTGATACGCCTGGTCGGCCGCGGACGGCGGAAAGTCCGCCATCCATACCCTGAGCTGCTCGAAGAACCTCAGCGGCTCCGGTACATCGGGGTCGGGCGCGGGCAGTCCCGTGCGATGAGTACCCGGTTCGAGATGTGTGAGGGCGAACTGTGCCTGAAGGGCGCGCACCCGGCCCAGGTCGTCCGGACCGTTGCAGGCGTTGCGGCCGATGACGGAGACAACGGAGGTCGGTGCGTCGAGCACCCCGCGCACCCCGTCGGGCACGCTGCCCGACCAGCCCGGCGGTACGACGAGCCAGTCCCCGGCCCCCGTACCGGTGGCACGGCGGCCGACGTACGCGAAGTTGTTGGTCCAGGCGTCCACGAACTGCAGCACGTAGTACGCCCCGTCCGTGTCGGGTACATGGAGCACGACCGGACCGCCGGAGAGGTCGAGGTGGGCGATCGAGTGGACGGTGTCGTTGTCGATGGACACGAAGTGCGTGTAAGGGAGGTCCAGTTGAATGGAGTGCGCGAAGTGGTTGAAGGGGGTGGGCGGCAGCGGACCGAAGCCCGTGTGCATGAAGTCCTCGACTGCCGACAGGCCATGGACCAGCGGACAGCCGTAGACATACGCCTCGGCGGCAAGAGCGACAAGCTCTTCCGTGTTCTCCTTCGACACCGCAGTCCTTTCACTCACTGCACCCGCTCACGGCAGGGGCCGGCATGGACCGGCCTCCGCCCGGGAAGGCCGAGTCGGGCCGGTGCGCCCTGACGGCTCAGATGACCGCCTTCGAGCCCTCCGTGCACAGGGCCCAGATGACGAATGCGTCGATGGCGATGGAGATGATCGCCCAGACCGGCTGGTACGGCAGCCAGATGAAGTTGACGATCAGGTTGATGGCGGCAAGCACCACACCCGTGGCGCGGGCCCAGGCGGCGCCCTTGAGAATGCCCCAGCCGACGCACACGAGCACGATGCCGAGGACGAGGTGGATCCATCCCCAGGCGCTCACATCGAACTTGAACGTGTAGTTCCTGACACGTCTGTAGACCTCGTCGGAGGCGAGACCGGTGATGCCCTTGATCACTCCGAGGACACCGTCGACGAGAAGCAGCACACCGGCGAACGTGATCCCACCGGCCGCCCAGGGGTTGATGCCCCCGGGTTCGGTGGAACGGGCCGGGCCGGGCGTGGGCGCTGTGTGTGCCATGGAAACTCCTTGGCCGGGGCGGGACTGCAAGACAGAACCGACCCTGCGCGGCACCTTCCCGGGCGACCACCCGGACGCGCCCATACGGGTGACGCCCCTGGAAGCACAGCCGCGAAGCCGGGCAGCCGTGCGTCATACGAAAACCCGGTCCGCGAACAGCCGGAGCCGAGCGGCCGGAGGGGGTGTCCGGCTGGGGCCGAACGGCTGGGGCCGAGGTGCCGGCGCTAGGACGCCGGGAACCGCGACACCTTCGCGACCTTGCACGTGAGCCTGCCCGGAAATTTCCCCAGCCCCTGGGCCTTCCCCACGGACTTCTGCCCGGCATCCAGGTCGGACGACGACGTCAGTCCCTCGCCGTGGCGCGTACCGTCCCCGTCCACGAACTCCACGTTCACGATGTAGGACGCCCGTGCCCCGGAGTGGTTCACGATCTCCACATCCGCCGCGGGCCACTGCGTCACCGAGTCCAGCTCACAACTCGTGATCCGCACATCGTCCTCGGCCCCCGAGTCCTTGGCAGCAGGCGGCTCGGTGGGTGCGTCGGACACACCGTCCTCCACAGGAGCGCCGCCCCCTGTGTCCTCCACCGACGGCTGCTTCGACTTGCTCGACGACGAGTTGCCGCCGACCGAGGTGGCGATCAGCACGCCGAGGGCCAGCAGGGCAGCCACCCCACCCACCACGGACAGCGCGACGATCAGCCCGGTACGGGACTTCTTCGGCGGCTGCGGAAAACCACCCGCTCCCGGGCCCGGCTGCGGCCACTGCCGGTACGGCGATGGCTGTTGATCGGGCCGAGGCGGCGGCGGGTAGCCGTACGACATGGATTCCCCCCACGGGATGGTGCGAATGTGAAGGAGACACGTTACGACGTGGCCGGGGCTTGAGTCTCCCGTGGGGGGAGGCGTGAGAGTGGGGGCATGGACGGCGACACGCTCTACTCGATCGGTGATCTGGCCAGGCGGACCGGGCTGACGGTCAAGACCATCCGGTTCTACTCCGACCGCGGGATCGTGCCGCCGACCGACCGCAGCCCGGCCGGCTACCGCCGCTACGGCATCGACGCCGCCGCACGCCTCGACCTGGTGCGTACGCTGCGCGACCTGGGACTGGACCTTCCCACGATCCGGAAGGTCGTGGACCGGGAGCTCTCGCTCCCCGAGGTCGCCGCAGCGCACGCCGAGGCCCTGGCGGTGCAGATCCGCACTCTGCGCACGCGGCAAGCGGTGCTGACGACGGTGGCCAGGCGCGGGTCCACGCCTGAGGAAATGGATCTCATGCACAAACTGGCCAAGCTCTCGGAGGTCGAACGCCGACGCCTGATCGGCGATTTCCTCGACACCGCATTCGGCGGCCTGGACACCGCCTCCGGGGTCACCGGAATCATGCGCTCGATGACCCCGGAGCTGCCCGGCTCCCCCGACACCGAACAGGTGGAGGCGTGGGTGGAGTTGGCCGAACTGTCCCAGGACCCCGATTTCCGCGCCGTGGTACGCAGCATGGCTGAGCACCACGCGGCCGAGCGCGCCCGGGGCGATACGACCAGCCTGCGACGCGACCCCGCGGCAACGGTCCGCGCCCACGTCGCCCCGGCTCTGACGGCCGGCATCACCCCGGCCTCGCCACGGGCGGATCCGATCGTCGAATCGGTCATGACCGAGTACGCACACGACAGCGGCCACCCCGACGACCTCGCTCTCCGCCACCGGCTGCTGACCCTGTTGGAGACCGCGAACGACCCTCGCCGGCAGCGGTACCTGGAGCTGCTCGCAGTGGTCAACGCCTGGCCTCCCCCGGACGACCCGGCACCGGCATTCACGTGGTTCACGGAGGCGCTGCGCGCCCGGCTGCCGGGCACCTCTGATGCGGCTGCACCGGGTCGAACCTAGACTGACGAAGGCCCGAAACATCCTGAATGAGGGAGATGTGCAGTATGGCCAAGCGAGGAAACAAGCGACGCGCCCGCAAGAAGAAGAACGCCAATCACGGCAAGCGTCCCAACGCCTGAGCCGACCGAGCAGACAGCCCGGGGGGACGCCGCCTCCACGCTTGAGAGGCGTCCCGCCCGTGGCGGGGAGCTCATGGCCCATCAGAACCACCGCTCCCGCCGGGTCGCACCCGGCAGGATCTCCGGCGAGCCGGTCCGGCCCTGCGCTGTCGATGCCGGGGCACAGCGCACGGCATGACAACGGGGTGGCAGGGGCACCGCACGCGCAGGGTTTACTTTCGGCAGTGCCGGGACGCCCCCTCGGCTGCGTACCGTCGTACGGGTGTACAGAGCATTGATCAGCGGTGCGGCCCGGCGGGCCCTCGAACCGGGGAGCCTTCTGACCGTTGCCGCGGCGGTCTGTGTCGGGCTGAGCGCCGTCAGTCTGTGGTGGGCCCTGCCCGCGGCCGCGGCGGCCTTCTTCGCCGGCCGGGAGCCGGGAAGGACCGGACCCACGATCCTCGTGCTCGTCGCGGTCGTCGCGGGCGGAGTCGTGGCGGTGGCCCTGGTGCCCTCGTGGCTGCTGATGGCGGGGCGGTTCGTCGCCGTGGTGGTGGTGGCCGCGATGCTGCCCTGGTTCGCCGGGCGTTTCTGGCGCCAGTACCAGGAGCTCGTCCGGGCGGGCTGGGAGCGGGCCGGCCGGCTGGAGCGTGAACAGCAGCTCGTCGCCGAACAGGCGCGTTCCCGGGAGCGGGCCCGGATCGCCCAGGACATGCACGACGTCCTCGGGCACGACCTCAGTCTCATCGCGCTGTCGGCGGGCGCCCTCAAGCTCGCCCCCGGCCTCGACGAGGCTCAGCGGACCGCGGCCGGGGAGATCCGGGCCAGGGCGGCCGCGTCGGTGGAGCGGCTCGGCGAGGTGATCGGCATCCTGCGCGAGGAGGCGGACGAGGAGCCGCCGCGGCCGCCCGGCACCGGCATTCCCCGGCTGGTCGAGGAGGCCGCGACCGCCGGGCTCGCGGTCGGCCTGCGGATCGACGGCGGCGCCGACGGGGTGTCACCACCGGCCGCGCGGGCCGCCCACCGGGTCGTCCAGGAGTCCCTGACCAATGCGGCCAAGCACGCGCCGCACGCACGGGTGAGCGTGGAGGTGACGCACACGGCCGAAGAGACGACGGTCCGGGTACAGAACGGACCCTCGCCCGCACGGAGCGGCCCGGAGGGCGTACCGGGCACAAGACGAGGCCTGATCGGCCTCGACGAACGGGTGCGGCTGGCGGGCGGCACGTTCGAGCACGGTCCGTACGAGGGCGGCTTCGCGGTCACCGCGCGGATACCGCACACCCCGCCCGCTCGCCGACCGGTCGCGGCACCCCGGGCGTCGGCCCCGGCGCTGCCCCCGGAACACCGGCACGCCCGCAGCCGTGCCCGCCGCGCTCTGGCCACCGCGGTCGTGCTGCCGCTGGCGGCATGGGCGCTGCTGAGTGCCGCCCTCATGGGCTGGGACATCCGCTCGGCGCGGCAGTCCGTGCTGGACCCGGGCGACTACGCCCGGCTGCGGGTGGGACAGGATCGGGACACGGTGAAACGGCTGCTGCCCGAGCGCCAGACCACCCAGCGGCCGGTGGTGGCCGGGGAACCGAGGGGAGAAGGCACCACGTGCGAGTACTACGCGATGACGGCGGACCGCTTCGACGACCGGTCCGGGGACACCTACCGGCTCTGCTTCCGGAGCGGCCGGCTGATGACCAAGGAGGCCCTGACCCCATGAGTGCGCCACGCAGGGAAGGGACGGTGAGCGGCCGGTGATCCGGGTGCTGATCGCCGACGACGAGCCGATGATCCGCAAGGGTGTGGGCTCCGTTCTGTCCACCGATCCGGAAATCGACGTCGTCGCCGAGGCCGCCGACGGGCACGACGCCGTGGAGCTGGTCCGCCGCCATCGCCCGGCAGTTGCCGTGCTCGACATCCGGATGCCCGGGATGAACGGCATCGAGGCGGCGGCCGAGATCCGGCGCACCGTGCCCGAGACGGGGGTCGTGATGCTCACGACCTTCGGTGAGGACGACTACATCCTCCAGGCGCTCGGAGGCGGCGCCGCGGGCTTCCTGATCAAGTCGGGCGAGCCCGAGGAGCTCATCGCGGGAGTCCGCGCGGTGGCCGACGGCGCCGCCTATCTGTCACCGAAGGTCGCGGCGCGGGTCGTCGCCCATCTCTCGGCGACGGGCGCGGGCGCCCTGGCCGGCCGCCGCACCGCCGCCCGGGAACGGGTCCGTGCGCTGACCGGCAGGGAACGCGACGTGCTGGCCTTCCTCGGCAGCGGGCTGTCCAACGGACAGATCGCCCGGCGGCTCCATGTGGTGGAAGGGACGGTCAAGGCCCATGTGAGCTCCATCCTGGCCCGGCTGGGTGTGGACAACCGTGCCGCCGCGGCGGTCGTCGCCCATGAGGCCGGGATCGTCGCGCCTGCCGAACCGCCTCCCGAGCGCTGACGCCGCGGTCCGGGCGAGCGACAGGAAGGCGAGCAGCACGGCCGCCGTCACCGAGCCCCCGAGGACCGCACCGGCCAGCACGTCGTGCGGGTAGTGCACCCCCACCAGGACCCGCAGCAGCGCCGCCGCCCCGGCCAGCGGCAGGGTGACGGCGGCGAGGCGCGGCCGCAGCATGGCCAGGCCGACCGCAAGACCTGCGGCCAGGGTGGCGTGGTTGCTCGGGAAGGACCAGTCGCCAGGGGGCGGGCACTCGGCGACGGCCTCCGCACCGCTGTGCAGGACCCGGCAGGGGCGCGCCTCGTCCACCACTTGCTTCACGGCCTCACTGACCGCATAGGCCAGTACGGTGCCGATACCGGTGAGCACGGTACCGGCGGACAGCCGGGTGTCCCCACGCCGTACGGCACCCCACCAGGCCCACACCAACAGCAGCCCGAGAGCCACCAGAGTGCCCTCGGTGGCCGCCTCCAGCAGCGGCCCTGTCCATGAGGGGCCGTCAGCCACCGCCCCCGTCAACGAACGGTACGCGGACGCGGACGCACCGCCCGTCACCTCCACGGCTCCGGCCCTGCCCAACCCGCCCGGGGCAAGCGCCGCGACGACGGCCGCGCCCGCCCCCAGGACGACACAGGCGGCCAACGGCCGTCCGTTCCGGGTCCTGTTTCTTCCGGTTTCTCGCTTCATGGAAAGTGAACCTAGAAGCCGGGAAGGCGGGAAACCCGGGCCGAAGGACAAGGGCCTCCCCCTGACGATCGTCAGGGGTGCCCGTGCCTGCGGGGCGGGTTCAGCGGCCCTGATGCATCCGATCGAGGTCGCGGGCCTGGATGCGGCTGGGGGACGGAAAGCCGTCGCGTCGGGCGAGCACGGCCGTCAGCACGGAGGCCGCCAGCAGGGCGGAGGCCGTCCACGGCAGCGCCCCCGTCCCTGCGCCGTCCAGGACGGCACCGCCGAGCAGGGAGCCGCCGGCCATACCGATGTTCCAGCCGGTGACCCAGAGGGAGTTGGCCGTGTCGGGATCGAGCGGGGCCGCCTTCACCCCCGCGGTCTGCGTCAGCGTCGGAATGCCGCCGTGCGTCACGCCCCAGAACACCGCACCGAGCACTACGGCCACCGTGCTGTGCCCGACCGCTCCGAATGCCGCCAGGCACACGGCGGCCAGTGCCAGCAGGCCGATCGTGGCGGCGCGCAGCCGGCGGTCGGCGGTGGCTCCGGCGATCCAGACGCCGCCCATGGAGCCCAGGCCGAACAGGAACAGCACGGCGCCGGTGCCGACCCCCAGCCCCGCCTGTTCCACGAAGGGGGCGATGTAGGTGTAGAGGACGTAGAAGCCGAGGACCATCAGGAGCGACGCGATGTTGATGGCGAGGATTCCGGGCGTACGGACTGTGCGCAGCAGCCCCGCGCCGCGGCTCGCCGTCTCGCCGGACAGCTGCGGAAGATGCCACAGCGCGGTGGCCGCCAGGACCACGGCCAGCACGGTGAGCAGCCCGAAAGTGGCACGCCAGCCGATGAGTCCGCCGAGCGCGGTGCCGGCCGGGATGCCGAGCGACAGCCCGACTGTCATGCCGGCCAGCGCGGTGGCGATCGCCTTGCCGCTGCGCTGCGGCGCCAGCCTCGCGGCGTAGGCCGGAACCATGGCCCACAGCAAGCCGGCGAACACCCCGGAGACGACCCGCGCGGCAAGTGTGAGGGCGAAGTCGGTGGACATCGCCGTCACCATGTTGGTGGCGGCGAAGCCGAGGAGCAGCGCCAGCAGCAGGGTGCGGCGGGGCAGGATCAGGGTCCAGGCGGTCATCGGGATCGCGGTGAGGGCCGCGGCGAGTGCGTAGACGGTGATCAGCAGCCCTGCACGCGCCTCGCTCACGCCCAGGTCGCCGCTCATCGCGGGCAGCACTCCGGCCGGCAGGGCCTCGGTGAGGATGGTGACGAACGCGGATCCGGCCAGCACCAGCAACCCACCGAGCGGCCAACCCGTGGTGCCGGAGAGGGGATTCACAGAACGCGGAGAGTGAGTGGCAGAGGTCATGCCCGGAGGCTAAAACCCTCACGTCTGCGTGAGGGTCAAACCCGGGCCGCACCGTCCCGGTCTCACACCCCCACGGTCGCGCGGGCAGCCTTCCGGGCGGCCCGCAGATAGGCGTCGACGGCGTCGCGATTGCGGGTCAGGCACCGGATGCGGCTGTCGAGGTGCTCCCGCTCGGCGGCCACCTGGTCGAGCATCTGCGCGCAGGGGACCTGCGGCAGCAGATCCGACGGGCCGTCGAGGTACGGCAGGATGTCGCGGATGATCCGGGTGGGCAGCCCGCACTCGATCAGCCCGCGGATCTGCCGGACCACCTCGTCGGCGCCGTCGCAGAAGTCGCGATAGCCGTTGCTGCTCCGGGCAGGCCGGATCAGCCCCTCCTCCTCGTAATAGCGCAGCGCGCGCACGCTGACGCCGGTCATCCGCGAGAGCTCGCCGATCTTCATGTAACCCACCTCACAACGCCCCGGATTGACCCTCACGTCCACGTGAGGGTTTTACGTTACTGCACCTCAGCCCCACCCTTGGAGAAAAGGCGCACACACATGTCCGACCCGAGCATGACCGACCGCATCGACCCCCAGGTCCGCCAGGGCCTGCAGGGCCTGCACGCACTGACCGGCCCCGGCGGTCTGATCAACTTCGACATCCCGCGCCAGCGCGAGCTGTACGAGGAGATGAACCGGGCAGCCCTCGCAGCACTGCCGCCCAATGACCGAGTGCGGTACGAAGACCTCACCGTGCCCGGCCCGGCCGGCGGCCCGGAGGTGAACGTACGGATCTACCGCCCCACGGACAGCACGGACACCGCGCCCCTTCCGGGCATCCTGTACATCCATGGCGGCGGCATGATCACCGGCAGCATCCGGACCGATCACCGGCAGGTCCTGCCCCTCGTCGAAGCGGTCAACGCGGTCGTCGTCTCCGTCGAATACCGCCTGGCGCCCGAACACCCCGACCCCGCCCCCGTCGAGGACTGCTACGCCGCACTGCTGTGGATGTCCCGCAACGCCACCGCACTCGGCATCGACCCCGGCAGGCTGGCCCTCTACGGCGGCAGCGCGGGCGGCGGCCTGGCCGCTGGCGTCGCCCTGCTCGCCCGCGACCGCGGCGGCCCTCGCCCGGCCTTCCAGATGCTGCCCTACCCGATGCTCGACGACCGCAACACGACACCGTCCAGCCACGCGATCACCGACATCGGCATCTGGGACCGCGCCGCCAACATCCAGGGCTGGCAGTCCCTCCTGGGCCACAGGCTCGGCGCCGACCACGTCAGCCCCTATGCCGCACCCGCCCGCGCCGAGGACCTCAGCGGACTGCCGCCCACATACCTGGACGTCGGCGACCTCGACCTCTTCCGCGACGAAGACATCGCCTACGCCAACCGGCTCATGCAGGCAGGCGTCCCCGTCGAACTCCACGTCTATCCCGGCGGCATCCACGCCGGCGAACTACTCGCCCCCGACGCCGAACTCAGCACCCGTATCACCAATTACCGTATGACCGCACTCAATCGAGCCCTGAACCCCTAGCCCGCAGCGGGCGGACACCTGTAACACAGCCAATATCGGCTGCACCCCGGCGGCACCGGCCTTCGAGCCTGCGGTGGACGACTCGCCCGCCCGCGCGGAAGCGCCCGTACCGGTCCCTCCACGCCGAGTCCGGCCGCCTCCGGCCTCCCGGCGGAGCGTCGGCGCTCATGAACCGCACCCCCTTCTGCCTTCAGGCGGGAGGGGGCGCTTTCGTGCATCCAGGGTCAGCCGAGTGCGTCGATGGCGCTCACCACCAGCGCTCGCATCTCGGCACCGCACACAGGCAGTCCGGGGTGTCGTCTGGGCCAAGCACCTGGAAGACGTCCAGGATCGAGTGGGTGCCGACCTCCTGCACCGGTCCGTCCTGCCAGAGTTCCTCCAGTGTCCGGGGCCCGGCTCCCCCTCCTCTGCAGGGCGCCGGTCAGCACCGTCGACCCAGTAGTACTCCCCTGCGTCGAACACCTCGCATCTCGGCGGCAAGCGAGGCACTGGGATGCCGTGCGGCCGGCGTGCTGCTTCTCGTGTCGCCCTTCATCGGTCAGGCGACCGACCGTTAGGCTCACGTCGCCACAAAGGTACCGATCTTCACGGAGGGCAGGACGACGAGGATCAATCGAGAGCGCCTCGTCAGAACACTGACGTTCTGGCTGCGGCCTGCCTTCGCGTTGCGGGTCATCAACCGGTTTCAGAAGATCGTGGGTTTCGACCGCTCGATGGCCCTGGCATCCAGCGCCTTGACGGCATTGGTCCCGCTCTCCATCCTCGTTGGCGCTGTCTTGAGCAACTTCGTGCACTATGACGCCGCAGAGCGGATCATCAGGCGCTACAACCTCACCGGAGTAGGCGCCACGGCAGTCAGCTCGCTGTTCTCTCCCACCGAAGCGACCAGCGCAGGCGTGGGCATCTTCGGGGTCGTGTTTCTGACAATCTCGGTGCTGAGTTTCGCGCGAGCCGCACAGCGACTCTTCGAACAGGCATGGGAACTCAAGCCCCTCAGTGTGCGCAACACGCGCAACGGTTTGTGGTGGACCCTCACTCTCGGTGGCTACGTAGTGGTCACCACGTTGCTCTCCGCGCTCCATGGCGAGGGCCTGCTGGGTCTGGCCGCCTCGATGTGTGGGGTACTGGTGACCGCTGCATTCCTCGTCTGGAGCGGCCGGATCCTGTCGGCGAAGCGGATCAGGTGGCAGGACCTGCTTCCCTTCGGCATCACCGGCGCCATCCTGACGGCGGCCTATTCAGTGGGCGCAACCATCTACATGCCGCGTCTCTTCAACTCCTCCGCAGCACGCTACGGGGTGGTCGGTGCTGTCTTCGCGATGATCTCCGCCCTCTTCGCAGTCATGCTCGTCCTGGTTGCATCGGCGGCACTGGGACGAGAAGTACGGGACGAGCTCAGCCGGATCCGTCACGGCCACCGCCCTTCCGACCATGAGGTCCGCCGGCAGTGGGACAGCGTGGTCGAGCAGGCTCGGTCACGGTGGCGCACGGCACGGGAACAGGTCTCTCATCGTCGGATCAAGAACTCGGACCATTGACAGGCACGGCCGGCCACCTGAGGTTCCCCCGAGACGCGACGGGAGGAGACAGCAAGCCGGATGGGACTCATGGGAGGACCTTTGACCATGGCTGCCCGAGAAAATACCGGGCACGTACCGGGCACACCTCGGTGCCGGGTAGGCGTGGGCTCTACAGCGTTTCGTCTCGGGCCAGGATCACACCGCCCGAGCCCTCTTCGAGATCGATACCGCCCTCAAGATGCTCGTGGTACCCGTCCCCGAGTTCCGGACCAGTTGGCCCCATGAGTCGCTCAGTCAGGTCCCGCAACCCTGCGGCGCCTGGCCACATGGGCTGTAGGGATCAGCCACGGTTGCTGGTGGTCGGTGTGGTTGCTGTACTTCTCTGCTGTACTGCTGGCCCTGGGGGCGGACCGATACAGGGCGGTGGAACGGTGAGCGTAGGCAGTCGCGGAGTGCTGGCAGTCGTGGGTACGGCAGCCGATGGAGTCGAGACGCTGCGCACCGGACTGGTCGAGCCGGCCATGGCCCTCGGCTGGCAGGTAGCAGTGACCCTGACGCCGAGTGCCGGCCGATGGCTGAGGGCCAACGGCGAGCTGGACCGACTGGAGGCACTGACCGGCCTGCAGGTGCGGGATACGCCCCGTCTGCCGACCGAGCCTCGCCCACACCCTGTCCCCGACTGCTACGTCGTGGCCCCGGCAAGTGCGAACTACGTCGCCAAGCTCGCAATGGGCGTCGCCGACAACCAGGCCCTGACACAGGTGAGTGAGGCGCTCGGCACGATCGGCGTCCCCGTCGTGGTGTTCCCCCGGGTCAACGCAGCTCACGCAAGGCATCCGGCATGGCAAGGGCACGTAGAGGCACTGCGGAAGGCGGACGTGGGCCTTGTCTACGGCCCTGACGTCTGGCCACTGTACGAACCCCGCGAGGGCCCAGAAGTTCGAGAACTGCCCTGGCCCACCATCATGGAGTTCATCCAGAAGGTGGCGACCGATGCTTCTCGCCGGTCAGTCTGAGCCCGCTCCGGGCCCGTTCCTGCTGGTCTGGGGGTGGTGATGATCGTGGCAGGGGGAACCCTTGCAACGAAGTCACAACATCGATCAACGCTGTGACCTGCTGCTGAGCTGTCGGCAGTTGCCGGCATCGGTCATCGTCGAGTGCCCTTTCACAGCCCCGGGACGGCCCCGGGCCGGCGCCCCTTGGATGCGATGACACGGTGCAGCCATTCACCACCGCCTCGGTGAACCGGTCCGCCTCGGCTGCCCGGCAGCAAAGCGGGCGGCAGGGGCTGATCGGCGGGCGGCTCGGCAGGCCGGGGAACGGCGACCGGCGCTCGCACGGGCCTCATGACCACCACGATGGAGCAGCACCATGGCAGGATCGACGGGGCGGGTGCCCCGCTGCGTCCTATCGCGAACTCGCTCGCGAGTCCTGTTGCCGCCTCGGCCGCCGCACCCTCGCCGAGGACGCCGCCGCGCGCCGCCGCTGCTGACGCAGAAGACACACCATCACCGCGCACACCACGACCGGCACGGTCATGAGCACGGTCCACCACGGGATGCCGAGCCACATCGACGCGACCCCCACGCCTATGCCGACGCAGATGTTGGTGAAGGCCAGCCATCTGCCGTACGGCTCCCAGACGAAGGGCCCGTAGGTGGTCGGCCTGGCCAGGCGGACCGCGCCGAACACGAGCGACTGGGCCGCGAGGAGTGCGACGAGGACGCCTAGGGCGGCGTTCCCCTGCTTCTCGTCGCGGGGTACATCGGAGGTGTTCTGGTGGACGCCGTCCTTGCTGACGACGACGATGTCGCGGCGCCAGCCGGTCGCGGTGACCTCGTCGCCCCGATGCAGCTTGTCGAAGAGCGGCCCGGAGTCGCTGAACGGCACGACCCTCTGCCAGGAGTCGTCGCCCTTGTCCTTGAGGGTCGCCTCGTAGACCCTGACCTTTCCTGTGAACGTGGACTCAGTCTTCGTGACGGTGAAGTGCCAGGTGGCGAGGCAGTCCTTCGCAGCCACCTCCTGCGGGGTCGCCTGCTCGGAGCATGGCTCGGCTGCCCGGTAGTGCTCGTAGCGCTCCTGTTGGCCTGTCATCCACACCGTGAACGCCAGGTAGCTCAGCACCGCCCACACCAGAGACAGCACGATCAGCGCCACGCCCATGAGCCGCGCCCGGCCCGGCGACTTCCGGTCAGGACTCTTCTTGCCCGCCGTGGCCCACGCCCGCTCTGCCATCGCCGGTCCCCCTCCACCGATTCTTCATGGGCTGAGCAGGTATACCGCTGGGCCGGATGGCAGTCGGTGCGAGGGGCACGCGTTTTACCTGATGATGAGACGCAGCACCGCGTCGAGGACGGCCAGGCCGCCCACCTCGCAATTACCGGTAACCGTCATGTCGTCCTGCGGAACGCCGTACGCGGATGCCTGATGAGCTGCGGGATTCCTGACCTGCGAGGGAAGTGCTGCGTCGCCCCGGTTCCCCGCTCGACTCCGACCGGTTGGGTGCGCAAGGGGCACGGGAGCCAGTGCCGTAACAGGCAACGTTCGCCCTGTTGGCAGGCGATGGGTCGCCAAGTCAGAATGCCCGGCATGGAGTTGATCGCACGGGGGCGGGACGCCGATGTGTTTGCCCTGGATGAGTCCAGGGTGCTGCGACGGTATCGGCACGAGGGGCGGCCAACCGATCTGGAATCGCGCTTGATGACTCACCTGACTGCGTGCGGTTATCCGGTGCCGAAGGTGTACGAGGTCACCGATTCCGACATGGTTCTTGAGCGGCTGACCGGACCGACGATGCTGGAGGCGTTGGCCCAGCGCCCGTGGCGGGTGCGTGACCTCGGTCGGATGCTGGGCGGCCTCCACGATCGACTCCATGGGCTGCCGGCACCGGCATGGCTGCCCAAGCGGTTCGGCACTGCAGGTGATGACCGGGTGCTGCACTTGGACTTGCATCCGGGCAACGTCATTCTGACCAGGCGCGGCCCCATGGTGATCGACTGGAGCAATGCGGGCGCCGGTGATCCCGCTGCCGATGTGGCGATGACCATGGTGACCGTCGGCAGCGCCGATGTCCCCGGGCTCGCCGCACGTCTGGGACGGGGCCTGCTTTTGCGAGCCATCCAGGGCGGCTGCGGAACTGATCCCACCCCGCGGGTTCAGGAGGCGGTCAACGCCAAGCTGGCCGACCCGAATCTCACAACCACAGAGGCAGCGTGGTTGCGGAACCGTGTCGCTGTCTCTGCCGGTCCCTGATGCGGCACCAGTCAGTGATCCGGTAGTGGCGGGCCGTCTCGCCGGTGGCCTCTCCGAGCTGCTGCGCCATCTCCGCAACGACAAGTCGGCTGCTTCTGCCGACGCTGCTCCCTCGACGAACACGTACCAGGTGCCTGCGAGTTCCCATGAGGCAGAGACCGTGGCGGTGCCTGTGCGGAAGGAACGATCGCCGTCCTCCTCGGCAGGCTCACAGCTGAGTGATCGGGGCCCGCGCTACGGCAGCGAAGTCGCTCTGCCGTAGCGCGGGCCAGTCGTCCGCGCGAGCGGTGCTGATCATGTACTCGGCCACATAGGGATCACGCCAGGCGCTACGAGGTCGGTGGAGTGCCAATGCGTGAGTCGATCCCTGAGCGATCTTCAAAACCGTCGTGGCGGCGACGTCACCCTGGGTTCGGATCCCACACCCACGCAGGTGAGTGAACGACCCCTGACCAGGTAAATCGGTCGGGGGACGCTCCTATGCGCGCTGTCCTTGAGTGTCCGGCGTTCCCCGCAGATACCCCGCCCGATCGGGCACGAGTGGGGCACGGCTGCAATGGTGCTGGACTAACGGTCGCGGCTACGCCGGCGGCGCACTCGCGACACAGTCCAGATCCCGACCCCGATGACTGGGAACACGATCAACGACATCCTCACAATGGCGACGATCCCCACGAAGAGGAACGCGAACAGCAACTCCCAAATCGAGGGATCCGGTTCCATTCCCTGCTTTCTTGATGTAGTTGCGTGACGTTGTTCTGGCGACGACGCATGTGCCGAACCTGCCGGTTCCTCAACGTGCCGGCATCATGCACCTCGGCACCCACCACTCTCCTCGGCTCCCATCCCGTCCGCCTTCGGCCCACACGCCGTGGAGCGGGCGTGGTTCAGGGCGTCAAGTGGAGCGCGCCACTGTACGAACGACCTCGACGCCCTGCGCCGCGCCTGCTCGGCTCTGCCCGGGTCGAAGGCAGGCGGGATGGGAGCCTCCCCGCATCAGCCACGTTCGGATGCGTATCTCGTGCAGGTTCCAGCCCAGATGCCCAGGCTTGGCCTCACGATGTGTCTCCTCGTGAAGGTGAAAGAACATGCCTACGTACATCACCTTGCTGAGTTGGACCGATCAAGGGGTCCAAAACTACAAGGACACCGCAAAGCGCGCCGAGGCCTTCGGGTCAGCGGTGCAGAAGCTCGGGGCAAAGCTCCTGAGCATCTACTGGACCGTCGGTCCGTACGACCTCGTGGCCATCGTCGAGGCGCCCGACGACGAAACTGCCACGGCAGCACTCCTGCAGCTCGGCGGGGTGGGCAACGTCCGTTCCACGACTCTGCGGGCCTTCGGCCCAGAGGAGATGGAACGCATCATCGCCAAGGCGGCCGGCTGACGACCCACACGCCGTTATGAACCGTGGTTGACCGTGGCTGACCGCCCGATGTGGCACGGCTGTGGCACGCACCGGCACCCCGGCAGGCGCCATACCGACGCAACCAGTCATGTCACCGCACGGCGAGTTCCTCATGTCCTGGTTGGCGGAGGAGAACCGGACGTCAGATCCCTGGATCGATCCATTTGCGCAGCTCGGAGGTCGGATCGCTCCGGTTGCGTGCCATACAGGATGCGGACAGCATGTTGCGGGAGCGGAACACCCGCTTTGTTCCATTTGCAGCACAACGGCGACTACTCTCCGTGACGCACCATACGCCGACAGGGGCCGACCAGCGCCCGTGAGCGCGGCCATCCCAGCCCAGGGGGTTCCGAGGTTCGCCCAGGTCAATGGGAGAGGCGAGGCACGACGGCAGAGGAAAGCCCGCGGAGCGCTTCGGAAGGTTCGTCCGCACGAACTCTTCGCCCAGCTCCACGAAGGTGTCCTCGCGTAGCCCGCACCCACCGATCACTCGCAGAGGGAGGGGTGGGCACCGACTCCGCCGGGCGGTCAGCGCCCTGGAGCGGTGGTGCCGCCACAAGGAAAGGAACTTCCTCATGTCCACCACCGTGATCCAGCACGTCCTGAATCGGCTGCGGGACATCGGCGTGCGTCACGTCTTCGGCGTCCCCGGCGACTACGCCTTCCCCGTCGACGATGCCATCGCCGAGCACCCGGAGCTCCAGTGGATCGGCAGCTGCAACGAGCTCAACGCCGCCTACAGCGCCGACGGCTACGCCCGCGCGCACGGCATCGGCGCCGTGTGCACCACCTACGGGGTCGGAGAACTCAGCGCCATCAACGGCATCGCCGGCGCGTACACCGAGCACCTCCCGGTGTTCCACCTGGTCGGCATGCCCAAGATGCCCGTCCAGGCCCACCACTCACTCGTCCACCACACCCTGGGCAACGGCGAGTTCGACCTGTTCCAGAAGCTGTCCGGGGCGGTGGTCTGCGCGAGCGCCATCATGACGCCACAGAACGTCGCAGCCGAGACCGAGCGCCTCATCGCGGCGGCGCTCTATCACCGCCGCCCGGTCTACATGGCCTTCCCCGCCGACCTCGCGGAGATGCCGGTGGTCGGCAAGGCCCAGCCGATCCCCGCGCCGGCCAGCGACCCCGCGCAGGTGGAGGCAGCCGTTCAGGCAATCGCCGACATGCTCGGTCGGGCCGACAGCGCCTGCGTCCTACCCGGCATCCTCACCGCCCGCTCGGGCCTCGGCCCGGACCTCCAGCAATTCCTCGACGCCACCGGCCTGCCCTTCGCCACGATGATGGCCGACAAGGGCGTCCTGGAGGAGGACCAGCCCGCGTACGCCGGCATGTACGACGGCAAGCTCATGAACGAGAGCGTCCGCCGCTTCGTCGAGGACGGCGACGTCGTCGTCCTGGTCGGCGCGCTGATGCACGACTTCAACACCGGGGCGTTCACCGCCAACCTCGACCCCGGCCGCACGATCGATATCCGCCACCACCACGTCAGTGTCGACGGCATGACATACCAGAGCGTGGAGATGAAGGACCTCCTCGGCGCCCTCGCCCAGAAGCTCCCCCGCAAGCAGTGGCCGCACCCGTCGGCCGAAGTGACCCGTATGTCCCCGGCAGGCGGCAGCGGCGACGACTCCATCACCGCCGAGAACCTCTACCCCCGCTGGGAGAACTTCCTCAAGCCCAACGACATCCTGGTCGCGGAGACCGGAACCGTGTCCATGGGCATGGCCTTCGCCCGGCTGCCCCGCGGCGCCACCTTCCAGAACCAGTCCCTGTGGGGATCGATCGGATGGGCCACCCCCGCCGCGGTCGGCGCGGCCATCGGCGCCGGGGACGGCGAGCGCGTCGTGCTGGTCACCGGTGAGGGGTCCCACCAGCTCACCGCTCAGGAGATCAGCCAGTTCGGACGGTACGGCCTGCGCCCGGTGGTGTTCGTCCTGAACAACCACGGCTATCTGATCGAGCGCCTGCTCTGCAAGCACCCGGACATCGCCTACAACGATCTGGCCAACTGGCGATACTCCGAACTACCGAAGGCCCTGGGCTGTGAAGACTGGTTCACCGCCCGTGTGTCGACCCTCGCCGAACTCGACCAGGCCCTGGAGACAGCGGCGAAGGGCAGCACCGGCTGCTACATCGAGGTCATGACCGACACGTACGCGGCACCGCCCCTGGCCAACCAGCTCCACGAGAACATCGAAACGCTCTACTCCGCATAAAACCGAGCCCGCCCGCACGCGGACACGACACTCCATGGAGCCCCCGCCGGCAATCTCTCGATTCCGCGAGGCTCAGCGGCTGCCGCTGCACAGCTCCCGACGCCTTGTGATCGGCCATCGTGGGCCTACGCCGGTAGCAGCCCCTCGATGCGAACTACTGGCACGACGTTCGCTGAGGTCTGTTGCGTGGCCACGTGGGCTGTACTGATCAGTGAGCTGAACGTCGGTCCTTAGCCAACCAGGCGGCGGCGCCAGTCCAGGGGAGTGACGGTGATGGCCCGGCCAGGGTCCTGGTCCCACTCGGCGTTGAGGCCGGATGCTTCGAGGGCGGCCAGGACCTCGTGGCCGACGACTGCGGTGGTCTCGGACGAGCCGTCGAAGCCACCGTAGAGAAGCATCAGTCCGTGGCCTGCTGCTGCGGAGTCCGTGCACTGGGTGTGGAAGTAGACGAAGCCGCGGGCGTCAGGCTCGCCTTCGCTGCCGATCTCGGACTCGCCGCAGCTGCGGCAGCAGGCGAAGTTCTCGCGGGCAGTGATACCGGCCTCCTGGAGGGCGGTGAACGCGCGGGTGAGCCGCTCAGGGTCGGTCTCGCCCTGCCATGTGGCCTGCTCCGCTACGCGCTCCAGCCACAGCCGGTCGGCCAGCGCTCCCGCCTGCTCGCGCGACACGGGCCGGCGGTCCTCGGTGACCAGGTACTCCTCAGCAAGCTCGGCCAGTTCGGCGCGGGAGGCGTAGCCGCCAATCAGCACCTCGCGTACGCGCTTCTCCAACTCCTCGCGCTCGTCCTCGTCGAGGTCGAGCGACGGCACCTCGCGGGTGGGGCCCATGTCCAACAGAGACCAAGTCAGACCAGCGTCCCAACCGTCCTCCTGGCGAGCCCAGCCGGTAAGCGCCGCGATCACGACCTCGGGCCTGTCGGTCATCGCCTGGAAGTGCCGGTCGGCGGCACCGTCGCGGTGCTCCAGTGTGTAGTCACCACCGGCCTTGTGCCAGACCTGGGCGAAGACGTCCGGCAGGTCGGGTATCCGCTGGGCCACCACGAAGCGGTCACCGTCACCGCCCAAACGCCGGACCAGCCCGGCCAGCTCCCCGCCGGACACACGGACGTGCCGCTCCCAGTTCTCCGTCTTCACCACGATCTCGAGCATGCGCAGACTCTGACACACCCGTCTGACAGCAGCCCTCATGGGATTCGCTACGCAACTGCACTGCGGCAGCTGCTCGGCCGGCTGGGTCGAAGTCGGTCGGCCCGGGAGCCCGCAATGCTCGCCACGAATCCGCCGTCACTCGCCAACGGCGCCCCGACCATCCCGGAGTCTGAGGCCGTCGTTGCGAAGATCAAGGCCCAGGCCCCCGATCCGATGCCGGCGACCTGGGCCTTTGTCGTGCTTCCTGCTGGTGGGCGCGGACGGTTTCGAACCGCCGACATCTGCTTTGTAAGAGCAGCGCTCTACCCCTGAGCTACGCACCCGTGGATGAGGCAACAGCGTACATGGACTACGGCCCACGGTCACAAACGGTTGCCCGGACGGCAGTGAACGAGGCGGCAGGGACCATGGCGCAGCCGGGGCAGCCTCGGCTGCGTCCGGGGGATATCCCCACCCCTCATACGGTAGCCGTCTGGATTCTGCCGGGTGGGCCGGTGTACGTACGGTGAGGCGCACACCGTCGGGACCGCCCGCCGTACGACCTGGGGGAAAGATCATCGTGGCACTCCGTACCCGCACTCTCATCGCGTCCGGTGGGGCCCTACTGCTCGGTCTTGCCCTCACCGGCTGCGGCAGTACGGATCCGGGCGACGCGCCCGCCGAGCACAAGTCCTTCGCGCTCAGTGGAAAGACGCTGACCATCTACTCCGGTCACACGTCTTTGGAGCTCGTGCCGGCCGATGTACGGAAGGTCGAGGTGACCCGTCATGTCGACGGGTGGGTGGTTCTCGGGAACGGGCCCGATCCCGAGTGGAAGATGCAGGACGACACGCTCACACTCCAGGTGAAGTGCAGGGCGGTGATCAGCGACTGTGCCTCGCAGCACCAGGTCAAGGTGCCGCGCGGGGTGGCGGTGGTCGTCAAGGGGGACAACGGGAAGGTCGTCGCGTCCGGCTTCGACACTCCCCTCACGCTCCACGCCGACAACGGGCAGGTGACCGTCCGGGACTCCAGCGGGCCGCTCAAACTGGGGAGCGACAACGGTGGCATCGTCACCGAAGGGATCTCTGCCAAGTCCGTATCGGCTCGGTCCGACAACGGCAGGATCCGGCTGGGGTTCGTCTCCGTGCCCGATCTCGTGGACACCGAGAGCGACAACGGAGGGATCACCATCGATCTGCCGGGCGGCTCCGTGAGGTATGCGGTGGACGTCGTCGCCCACAACGGACGTGTCTCGGTGGACGCGCCGCGCAGCGACGACAGCAGCCATGTGGTGAAGGCCCGGAGCGACAACGGCCAAGTCACGGTCCGAAGCGTGAACTAACCGGCCCGTGTGTTCGTCCTTACCTGGTGGGAGAATGTACCGGGCAGGGCGAAACGGCACGGGAGAGGGATGTGACGGCGACACACGCGCGGCCGCAGGCGAGAGCGGGTGAGAGTTCCGCCGTCAGGTATGTCAGGGGTATCGGGGACGTCCTCGTGCTGATGCTGCTGCCGGTGCCGCTGCTCGCCGCCGCGTTGCCGGCCGCGTTCGCCGGTGGCGGTACGAGGCGCTGGTTCGGCGGGCGCGGGGAGAGTCAGCGCGCCGACGCGCAGGCCGCGAAGGACGCAGCCGCTGCCGCCTTCTACGAGCTGGACACAGCCCAGCGCGATCTGCGGATCTCGATCGAGACGATCACCGCGGTGGACAGTTCGCCCGGTGCGCGCAAGGCCGTGGATGACTTCGCTGCTCTCGGGCGGCGGATCGACGAGGCCAGTCATACGTACATCACCGCGGTCGACGCACACGACCTGGACCGGGACGATCTGGAGCCGGCCGTCGCGGCCCGTGCCAGGACCGAGCTGACCACGGCCAAGGACGAGCTGGTGCGGGTCAAGGGCGAGCTGGACCGGTTCGCACAGGGCCTCGGGCCGCTGCTGGGCAGCGCGGAGACGCAGCTCGCCCGGCTCGCGCCCGCCGTGGAGCGGGCCCGGCAGGCGCTCCTCGGTGCGAGCAATGCTCTCGATGCGGTGCGGGCGTCCGGACTGCGGGCGGACGATCTCGCCGCGCGGCTGGCGGCCCTCGCTCCCGAGCTGACCAAGCTCAACCAGGGCGCCGGCCGGCACGGCGTTCCGGAGACCCTGCAGCGTGCCGATCGGGTGCTGCGCGATGCCGAGGCGGTACGGGCAGAGGCCGCCCAGTTGCCCGAACGGGCCGCCGAGATCGACCACCGGCTGGTGTCGCTGCGTACCCGCGCCCAGGCGTTGACGACCCGAGCGGGCTCCGTGGAGCCGGTGCTGAGCGAGCTGCGGCGGCGGTTCTCCGCGGCGTGCTGGCAGGACCTCCAGCCGGTCCCGGAGCAGGCGGCAACCAATGTGCGGCAGGCCGAGGAGAAGCTGAAGGAAGCCGCCAAGGCGCGGGACGAGCAGCGGTGGGCCGATGCGACCTCCCGGCTGAGCACGGTGCGCGCCCTGCTGAACGCCACGGACGAGGCGGTGTCCGCGGCCGGCGACCGGCTGCACCGGCTGAACGAAGTGGCCAAGGACCCGCAGCAGGAGATCCAGCGAACCCGGTTCGCGATCCGGGACGCCCAGCGCCTGGCCATGGCCGGGCGCAACACGCCCGATCCGCGACATGCCCGTCCGCTGGACGATGCCGTGGCCCGGCTGGAGCGCGCCGTCGCCGGTCTGGAGGGGCGCCACCCCGACTACTGGCACTTTCTGACCGAGACCGAAACGGTACGGCAGACGGCTGCCCGGGTGGTCTCCGAGATCCGTGAGGAGCGCGGGGCCGGCGGGTGAGGTGCGGGAGCGGCGGCAGCCCTCTTGATACGCCGGGTTCCGATACGCCGGGTTCGGGTCCTTCGGCCCTGATGTGCGGCAGCATCCCCGTGGGCGGATCCTGGTAGTACGCGCGAAGGAGGCCGAAATGGCCACCCATGTACTGCACGCCACCGGACGACAGAACCCGCGGCGCCCCCGTAAGGCCACCCAGCTCGACAAGCACCTTCCGATCGATCACCGGCTGAACAGCGTCTACCGGGTCGGGGCGGGACTGATGGGGCTGGTGCTTCTCGCCTTCGGAATCCTGGGGCTGGTCAACAAGATCGGCTTCTTCAGCACCGGTGGTGCCACCGTCGCCGGCCTCAACACGAACGGTGCCCTCAGCGTCCTGTCCATCTGCGTCGGGCTGCTGCTGTTCATCGGGATGGTGATCGGCGGCAACTTCGCCTCGACGCTCAACATGATTCTGGGCATCGCCTTCATCCTCAGCGGATTCGTCAATCTCGCGCTGCTCGAAACCGACTACAACTTCCTCGCCTTCCGCCTCCAGAATGTGCTGTTCAGCTTTGTGGTCGGCCTGATGCTGATGGTGTTCGGGATGTACGGGCGGGTCAGCGGCGGCCTTCCGCACGACAACCCCTACTGGCGGGCCCGCCATCCCGAGGAGGCCGAGCGGGAAATACGGATGGGCCGGAAGGCAACGACGCCGACGCCGATGCCGGTTGTCCGCCGCCCGTAACGCGTACTGCGTCTGCGTACCACCGGTCGGCCGCCGTGTCTGTCCGCCCCGGCCCGGCGCCGGATAGCCTGGGGCCATGCCTCGTTACGAGTACCGCTGCCGCTCCTGCGGAGACACGTTCGAACTCAGCCGCCCGATGGCTCAGTCCTCGGACCCGGCCTCCTGCCCCGCCGGGCACGCCGACACCGTGAAGCTTCTCTCCACCGTGGCCGTGGGCGGCTCGTCGGCCAAGTCCGCGCCCGCCGCCCCGTCGGCCGGCGGCGGGGGCGGGGGCGGGGGCGGCTGCTGTGGCGGGGGTTGCTGCGGCTGAGAGCGGGCAACCGGAGTCGGGGCCTGCGACTCCTACCGCTTGCGGGAGAGCGTCAGCCCGTCCGACACGGTGAGCAGCACGCTGTCCATCCGCGGATCGGCGGCCACATGGTCGTTGAATTCCTTGATCGCCGCCGCTCCGCCGGTCGCCTGCGGGTCGGTCACCCCGCCGTGGAAGAGCACGTTGTCCGTGACGACGAGACCGCCCTGCCGCATCCTGGGCACCAGTTCCTCCCAGTACGGGATGTAGTTGCCCTTGTCCGCGTCCAGGTAGGCGAGGTCGATGTGCGGCTCGGCCGGCATCGCCCGCAGTGTGTCGAGCGCGGGGGCGATACGGAGTTCGATCCGGTCGGCGACGCCCGCCTTCTCCCACGCCTCCCGGCCGTAGGCGGTCCACTCCTCCGAGACATCACAGGCGATCAGCCGTCCGTCCGCGGGCAGCGCCTGTGCCATCGACAGGGCGGAGAAGCCGGTGAACGTCCCGACCTCCACGATGTGCCGGGCCCCGGTCAGCCGGACGAGGAAGGCGAGCAGCGGTCCCTGTTCCTCGGCGGACTGCATGCCGGCCTGGTCGGGGAGGCGTGCGTACGTGGTCTCGACGAGCTCGCGCTGCACCGCGTCGAGCGGTGGGTTGTGCGCCAGCATGTATGCGTACAGCTCGTCCGTGATCTTGGTTTCGTTACCCTTGGCCATCGCATGCTCCTCGTTGGTCCCACCGGGCCGGGCCCGCGCCGTCCCGCCCTCACATACTGCTACTTCTGGGCGAGGGCGCCTGCCCCTGGCGAGGCCCGGAGGAAGTGGCGCAGGATCTCCTCGCCCGCCGCCACACCGTGCTCGGCCGTCACATCGACGTGCGGGGCGTTCCAGCCGGTGTCGGCGAGTTCGCCGTGGGCCGGGCGCCAGGCGCGGTCGGCGGCGAGGAGCAGATCGGCGTCGAGGAGGCTGTCACCGGCGGCGAGGGTGAGTGTGGCGCCGGTGCGCCGGGCGACCTCGTTCATGGCGGCGCTCTTGGTGAGCGGGCCCGGCACGGCGTAGATCTTGCGGCCCTGGAGGGAGACCGTCCAGCCGCGGGTCTCCGCCCACTCCCCCAGTTCCTTGACCCAGCCCTCGGGCAGCAGCGCGCGTTCGACGACGAGATAGGCGAAGAGCTCCTCGGCGACCCGTTCCTTGAGCAGCCAGGCGGGGTCGGCCGCGGCCAGGAGATGGGCGCGGACCTCGGCGAGCGAGGCGCATTCGTCGGCGAGCCTGCGGGAGACCTGCGTCTGCCAGTCGGGGTCGGATTCGCCGTTGACGAGGAGGTGTCCCCCGTTGGCGCAGATCGCGAACCGCGGTGCGGGACCGGGGAGGTGGATGCGCCCGTACTGCTCGCGGGTACGGGTCGTCGTCGGGACGAAGACCGTGGTGCGAGCGAGTTCGCCGAGCAGTGTCGCGGCCGTCTCGGTCAGGTAGGAGAGCGGCTTGTGGTCGTACACCTCTACGCAGAGCAGCCGGGGGGCCTCGGCGTCCGGCATGGGGAGCTGGAGCGCCGCCGTCGAGTAGATCAGGGTGCGGTCGAGGTCGCTGGCGACCAGTGTCACGGGGGCGGTCCCGGTGGCCGGGATGGCCGCGGTGGCCGGGGGGGTCACTTCGACTCCACCGCCTTGCCGTCCGCGCCCGTCGCACCCCTGGTGTACTTCGGGTGGATCAACCCGACGCAGGTGTAGGGGAGTTCGTCGACCTCCTCGACCGGTACGCCCCGCTGCTCGGCCAGCAGGCGGATGTGCTCGAGGTCAGCGCCCGCTCCTCGCTTGGCGAGGATCTTCCACGGGACGCGGCGCAGCAGTACGCGGGTCGTCTCGCCGACACCCGGCTTGACCAGGTTCACATCGTCGATGCCGTACTCCTCGCTGATGCGTTCCACCGCGGCCCAGCCCTCCCAGGTGGGTGCGCGGTCGGCCGCGAGCAGTTCCTTGACCTCGGCGTCCACGGCGTCGACGACTTCGTCGAAGTGGTCGGCGACGGTGTCGAGGAAGTGGCCGGACACATCGGTGTCCGCAAGCTCCCGGTAGAACTTCGCGCCGTGGAAATCGTCGGGTCCGACCAGGTCGGAGCGGAGGACTGTCCGTGAAATCAGCCCGGACACGGTGGAGTTGAGGCAGGCGGACGGAATGAGGAAGTCCTCGCGGGTGCCGTAGGTACGGACGCAGCCGCCCGGGTCGGCCAGGACGGCGATCTCGGGATTGAATCCGTCGAACTCGGCGAGTGCCGCGGACAGTTCACGCGTGATCGCCCCCTTGCCGGTCCAGCCGTCGACGAAGACGACATCCGCCGGTTCGTGGTGGGCGGCCAGCCAGCGCAGGGCGTTGGCGTCGATGCCGCGGCCCCGCACGATGGAGACGGCATAGTGCGGCAGATCGAGTCCGTGCCGGTGCCGGGCCCAGCGGCGCATGAGTACGCCGACGGGAGTGCCGGCCCTGGCGAGCGAGACCAGTACGGGGCGAGGGGCGCGCTCGGCGAGGACCGTCTCGGTGACGGTGCCGACGGCGCGGGCGACGCGTGCGGCCGACAGGTCCAGCGCCGCCTTGAACAGGCTCTGGTACTGGGCGGACGGCTGGTACTCGACGGGGAGCGACTCGGCGTAGTGCGCGCCACCGCTCTGTATCGCCTCCTCGCGCTCCTCGGTGGGCGCCTCCAGTTCGGTGTCCGAGAGGTCCTGGAGCAGCCAGCCGACTTCGTCCGGCGCGTAGGAGGAGAAGGCGGGGCCGCGGAGGGGCTCGGGCAGCATGGGGGGTTCCTGCCGTTCGGAGACGTACGAGGGGAGGCCCGACGGGACGTACGAGGGGACGACCGCGAGCAGGACGTGGTCGGTGTGCGCGGAGAGCTGCGCCAACAGGCCGTCGCGGGCGTGAAGTTCGGGGGTGTCGGCGGTGGAGTCGACAGTCACGACCACGGCGTCGAATCCGGCGCCCGCGACGTTGTAAGCGTACCGGTCGCCGGGGCCGTCGGCCGGGTTGTCGTGGGCCGGGAAGACCAGCCGGCTGCGTATCGCATAGCCGGGGTCGTCCACGGCGAGGACGGGGGAACGCGTGGTCGTCGAGTAGCGCACCTCGGCGTCGGTGTGGTCCTCCAGGGCCGTGCCCAGGCGGAGGGGGGCGTACATCAGCTCCTCGAAGCCGAGGATCAGTACGCGGCGGGCGTCGCCCAGTGACGCGGCGATGCGGGCGGCCATGGCCGGGAGGACCGGCTCAAGGGCGGCCCGGTGGGCGGGGGTGAAGCCGTGCCGTCCGCCGTCGGGCACCCCGGCGGGCCACTGGATGTCCACCCGGGTGCACGGTCGGTGCCCCTGATCGACGGCCGCTCGGGGAGCGGCGGAACCGGCCCCCTCATGCGCGGCGACCAGTGCCTGGCCCTTCTCCAGGACGCCCTCCGGAAGGGCGACCGTGCCCGAGCTCCTCGCCACCAGGTCGACGCGCGCGCCGATCTCCGCGGCGAACTCGGTCAGCCTTCCGTGGTCGGCCGACGACCGCATGTCCACCAGGGCGACGACGACGTACCAGCTCCGCGGGTATCGCTCGTGCAGCGCGCGGATGGTGTTGAGCACGGTGTTGCCCGTGGAGAATTCGTCGTCGACCAGTACCAGCGGCGCGTCCGCGTATGCATCCGCGTCCGTCGGGCCGCACCCGCCCGCCAGCAGGTTCGGGTCCTCCGGAAGCAGCAGGTGCGAGGTGGCGTGCGAGTGCGACTCCTCGAAGCCGCCCGCCCGCTCCACGCCCTCGACGGGGCGGCGCGTCGAGTGCAGGTACGGCGCCACGCCGAGCCCGTCGGCGACCGCGTGGCCGAGACCGGTGGCCGTCTCCGCGTATCCGAGCACGACCGCCCGGTGCGCCTCGGCGTCACCGAGGAGTTCGCGCACCCGGCGGCCGAGCTCGAATCCGGCGCCGTACACCACGGAAGGCTTCTGCGGCACATGCTTGCCGAGCACGTTCGACACGAGCAGATGGGCCCGCTTGGGATTGCGGCGCAGGGCGAGGCCCAGCAGGTCCCTCAGCTCCCTGTCGCCGTCGGGCTTCCCGTCGCCGACGAGCTCGACGCCCAGTCGCTCCGCCACCCAGCTACCCGACCACACCACGTTCGCCGTCTCTTTCCTTGCCGCGTGCTCGCTCATCGAGACACGCTCGTTCCGCGAGGCCCGCTCATTCCGTGAGGCCCGCGGCCAGTAGTTCCACGAAACCGACGTCTTCCTTCGCCACGCCGAAGACCTCGGCCCTCTGCAGGGTCCGCTCGGCCCAGGCACGGTGCGGCTTCACTTCATTCATTTTGTTCGTGTACGCGGAGCGCATGACGCCACCGCCGCCGCGTTCCGGCCGCAGGATGTCCTGTGCGTCACTGAACTCCTCGTGACTGACCACGGACAGTGCATGCACGGGTGCGACGTGCGACGGGTGGATGCAGGTCTTGCCGAGCAGGCCGTTGGCCCGGTCGAGCTCGATCTCGCGCAGCAGGCCGTCCAGGTCGTGCTCGATCAGTGCCGTGCGCAGTTCCTCGGCCCGGCCCTCCAGGAAGGGGCTGCGGCGCAGCTGCGGTTTGAACATGCGCTCCTGGAGCCGGAAGTATTCCCACACCGGGCCGGTGATCGTGAAGCCCGTGCCGTCCGCCCGGCCCAGCACATTGACCACGTCGGCAATGACGGCGCCGACGATCTGTACGTCGTACGCAGTCATGTCGGGCGCCCGGCGGAGCCCGTAGGCCGAGCAGAAGTCGGTGACGCCGAGTCGCAGTGCGAGTACCCGCTCGCGGTACTTGTTGACGGTGCGGGTGATTCCCCGGAGTGCTTCCCTGCGGGTCTCCAGATGCAGCAGCTCGGGCGATTCGAGAACAGGCATCGCGAACAGGCGCTGCCCACACGCCTTTTCGGCGTCGGCGAGCGCTTCCATGAAGGGCACGCCACGCTCTTCGGTGAATTTCGGAAGTACAAAACCAGACAACAATCGGACGGTGCGGCCGAGCCGACTCACCAGGTCCACTATCTGGCTCGGTTCCCGGACCCGGATGAAGAGCAGGGGCACCTCGCTTCCGCGCGCATCGAGGTCTGCGAACTGTCTGACCAGGTTCTCCTCGGCGCCGGCCACCTCGGAGTCATCGATCGAGTCCTCCAGGCACAGCACCATCGAGACGACACCGCGCCCGGCCTGCTTGATGACATCGTCAGCAAGTCGCGGCCTGGTGGCAGGGCTGTACAGGGTCGCTCCCAGCGCGGCCGAAAGCATGCCGGCCGGCGAGTCCGCACCGAATTCGCGCGGCTCCTGGAAGAACAGACCCTCTCTCGCAGCGGGCGCAATATGCCCGAAATGACGCATGTGATTCCCCCGAACTGCCTGACCGACCGGACAACGTATGGCCGGTAATAGTACGTACGGACGGGTGTCAAGAGTTCCCTACGTGCATGAATTCCGGGTAACTCGTCCATTTCCCGACGGGTCCACGTACTGCGGACGACGCGGTTCCGACGCCCTGCCGAGACATCCGGTGCGACCCCCGCGTTGTCCGCACAGGCAGCCAGCAGGCAGGATGACGGGCATGACGCACGCGATGGTGAAAGGCTCGAACGTCCCTCTGGACGCCATGGCCGTACGGGCCGTGCTGCGCTGGACCCCGGGCGCCGGGGTTCCGGATGTGGACGCCTCGGCGCTGCTGCTCGGAGCCGGTGGCGGCGTGCGCTCGGACGAGGACTTCGTCTTCTACAACCAGCCCCGCCACCCCTCGGGCCTGGTGCGAAGGCTGCCGAAGCGCAGTGTCCCCGAGGGACTCACGGACAGCATCGAGGCCGACCTCAGCGCGCTCGACCCCTCGGTCGATCAGGTGGTCATCGCCGCATCCTCCGACGGAGCCCCATTCGCTCAGGTGCGCGATCTGCGCATCCTGCTGTACGACGCGGCATCGGCGGGCAGGGACCCGCTCGCCGTCTTCGATGTGCGGCCGGAGACCGGCGAGGAGACGGCGATCATCTGCGGCGAGCTCTACCGGCGCGGCGATGGCTGGAAATTCCGGGCCGTGGGACAGGGCTATCCGACCGGTCTGGTCGGTCTCGCGACCGCCTTCGGTATCTCGGTCGACGAGGCGGAGGCCGCGGCGGAGCCCGGCCCGGCCCCCTCGCCGGTAACGGTTCCCTCGCCCGTAGCAGCGCCCGCTTTCCCGCCGCCCGCGCCCGCGTTCCCGCCCGCGCCGGCCCCCGGTCCCGACTCGCAGGCCACCGTCCAGCACCGGCAGCCCGCCTACGGCTACCCGCAGCCCGCGGTGGCCCAGCAGGCTCCGCAGCCCGCGTACGGGTATCCGCAGCCTGCCGCCGCCCAGCCCGCCTACGGCTATCCGCAGCCTGCCGCGGCTGCGGCGCCCGCGCCCGACCCGAATTTCGTGCTGCCACCGCAGGGGCCGCAGTTCGTACGGTCCTGAGGCGGCCATGAGACGGTCGCGGGACGCGCGGCCCCGGAACGGCACCTGGGGTGACGCTGATCCGCCTGCGGCCCGTCCGGCGTCGGCTCAGGTCCGGGACTTGTAGCCCCGTCCCCACTGCATGCCCCAGCCGTACAGCCGGTCCAGCTCCGACTGGAATCCGTACACGAACTTCACCTCGCGCCGCACGATCAGCTCGTCCTTGATGTTCTCCACCGTGAACACGGCGCAGGAGCGGGCCTGTGGGGCCCGCTCGTCGAGTTCGATCTCGATCCGCGGGCCGTTGCCCGGGTAGAGCGTCACCTTGGCGTGCGTACGGTCGAAGGCCGGCGTCTGGTCATAGATGTAGACGAAGAACAGCAGCCGCTTGATCTGGTCGCGCTGGTCGAGATTGACATAGACGGTCTCGCCCGACGGTGCCCCGAAGCGGTCGTCCCCGCTGAGCCGGATGTACGGCGGCCCGTTCAGGTCGCCGATGAGGTTGCCCAGGGGCTGGACCACGCCCTTGGTGCCGTCCTTCAGCTCGTACATGCAGCCCAGGTCCAGGTCGACGTTGACCATGCCCTGGGTGTGCGCCTGGACCACGTCGGGCTGGAAGAGCTTCAGCGGCCGCAGCAGCCGGCCGCTCTGCCGCGACCGGCCCATGATGTCCGACGTACGCATCTGCCAGGAGAGGTTGACCCGCAGATTGCCGGTCAGCGCCCCCTGTTTGGTGAGCGAGACCGTGGCGTGCCGCCGGGACAGCACGATGGAGCTGGTCGCCGCGCTGCCCGACTCGAACTGTGCCTCCCGCCGCGGCCACAGGCCGTCCCAGAACGCCATCCCCAACCCCCACACGTCTCGGTAGTACACCGGCCCCGCACACATCACTGCGGGACGGCCGCCGGGCCGGATCCGGGTGTTCCCGGAGAACCGTCACCGTACGGACCGCCCCGCTGAGAGCGTTCCTCAATCCCTACCGGGTCACACCCCGGACGGGACTTCCGCCTTGGAACCGGCGTCGTCGCCGCCTTCGGCTTCCAGCGCCTTGTTGCGCCGGACCGAGGACCAGAACGACCAGGCGATCAGCACGACGCCGGTCAGGCCGGTGATGAGCTCGTTGATCTGGTACTGGATGGTGACGAGCAGGAGCACGGCCAGCGCACCGATCGCGTAGTGGGCGCCGTGCTCCAGGTAGACGTAGTCGTCGAGCGTGCCCTGGCGGACCAGGTAGACCGTGAGCGAACGGACGTACATGGCGCCGATGCCAAGGCCGAGGGCCATCAGCACGATCTCGTTGGTGACGGCGAAGGCACCGATGACACCGTCGAACGAGAAGGACGCGTCGAGCACTTCCAGGTAGAGGAACATGAAGAACGCGGCCTTGCCGGAGAGTACGACCGCGGAGACCTTCCCACCGCTCTTCCTGGCCTCCTCCTCGGCCTCGTGCTCGCGCTCTTCCTCCTCCTCCAGCTTGTTCTCGAAGAAGCCGGAGAGGCCACCGACGATGAGGTACGTGATCAGACCGGCGACACCGGCGAGCAGGACCGTTTCCGCCTTGTCCGCGTGACCGCCACCGTGCTGGTGCGCGTTGGTCGCGACGGTCATGGCCGCGACCAGCAGCACGATCAGCGAGATGCAGACCGACAGCATGTCGACCTTGCCGAGCTTGGCGAGCGGACGCTCGATCCAGCGCAGCCACTGGATGTCACGTTCCTCGAAAATGAAGTCGAGGAAGATCATCAGCAGGAACATGCCACCGAAGGCGGCAATCGCCGGGTGGGCGTCGGTGACCAGTTCCTGATAGCGATCGGGCTGGTTGAACGAAAGATCGACCGCTTCGATCGGGCCGATCTTGGCGGTGATGGCCACGATCACGACGGGGAACACCAGCCGCATACCGAAGACCGCGATGAGCACACCGATCGTGAGGAAGATCTTCTGCCAGAAGGCATTCATCTTCTTCAGGATTCCGGCGTTGACCACCGCATTGTCGAAGGACAGCGAGATCTCCAGGACGGAAAGAATCGCAACCACTCCGAAGGCTTCCCACCCCCCGTAGATCACCGCTGCGACCAGGCCGAGCGCGGTAATCGCGAACGACCAGCCGAAGGTTTTCAGAAGCACTGGCTACCCCATCGTGTATGTAACGGGTCTCCCCCGGGTGTGTACGGGGCTCCCCCGCGCCGTGCGCGGCTTTACGAAACGTTGACCCCGAAGTCTAGAGCGATACCGCGCAGCCCCGACGCGTACCCCTGTCCCACTGCACGGAACTTCCACTCGCCGTTGTACCGATAGAGCTCGCCGAAGATCATCGCGGTTTCCGTCGAGGCGTCCTCGCTGAGGTCGTAACGCGCGAGTTCCTGACCGTCCGCCTGGTTCACCACGCGGATGAACGCATTGCTGACCTGCCCGAAGGTCTGCCCTCGATTGTCCGCCTCATGGATCGAGACCGGAAAAATGATCTTGTCGCAGTGCGCCGGCACCTGGGTGAGATTCACGATGACCGACTCGTCGTCGCCCTCGCCCTCACCCGTGAGGTTGTCGCCGGTGTGCTCCACGGAGCCGTCGGGGCTCGTGAGGTTGTTGTAGAACACGAACCATTCGTCGCCGAGCACCCGGCCCGACTGGCACAGCAGCGCGCTGGCGTCGAGGTCGAAGTCGGCGCCCGTGGTGGATCGTGCGTCCCAGCCGAGCCCGACCAGCACCTGGGTGAGGTTGGGTGCGGCCTTGGAGAGGGAGACATTGCCTCCCTTGGCGAGCGTGACGCCCATGGTGTGTCCTCCCCGAGTCGATGAACCGTCTGTTGAGCCGTTGAGCCGGTGAAGCGTTGAACTGTCGAGCCGTTCAGCAGCCGGAGCCCGCCCGCTGAACGAACTGTTCAGCGCGTCCGGCGCCGTACGGGGTGCGGCGCCGGACGGGGTACATGCTGACGTGGCCCGGGCTGCGCCTCGGCGGCCCGGCCCGGTCGCGTCTTCTCAGACGTTGACGCCGAAGTCCTGCGCGATGCCGCGCAGCCCCGAGGCGTAACCCTGACCGATGGCGCGGAACTTCCACTCCGCCCCATTGCGGTACAGCTCACCGAAGACCATGGCGGTCTCCGTCGAGGCGTCCTCGCTCAGGTCGTAACGCGCCAGCTCGGTGTTGTCGGCCTGGTTGACCACGCGGATGTACGCGTTGCGCACCTGGCCGAAGCTCTGCTGGCGGGTCTCGGCCTCGTAGATCGAGACCGGGAAGACGATCTTGTCGACATCGGCCGGAACGCCGGCCAGGTTCACCTTGATGACCTCGTCGTCGCCCTCGCCCTCACCGGTGAGGTTGTCACCGGTGTGCTCGACGGAGCCGTCGGGGCTCTTGAGGTTGTTGAAGAAGACGAAGTTGCCGTCGCTGCCGACCTTGCCCTCGGCGTTCGTCAGCAGGGCGCTGGCGTCGAGGTCGAAGTCACCACCGGTGGTGGTACGAGCGTCCCAGCCCAGACCGACGATGACCGCGGTCAGGTTGGGCGCGGCCTTGGTCAGCGAGACGTTGCCGCCCTTGCTGAGGCTGACTCCCACGAGTCCTCCCATTGGTTTCCTTGGGGGCCGGCGGGCGCCGGCGCCTCCACGTTGCGTTGGCATCCGATCAACGAGTGGATCCTAGTGACCGGTTCCCGGCCAAAGCAGGCTTTTGGCCGGGACGCCCGCAGATCCACCGCTCCCGGATCAGAGCGTGTCGAGCGCCTTGATGTAGTCGTTGAGGTCGCGCGCGTCGGGCAGACCGTTGACGACGGTCCAGCGCACCACGCCCTCCTTGTCGATGATGAAGGTGCCGCGCACCGCGCAGCCCTTCTCCTCGTCGAAGACGCCGTATGCCCGCGAGGTCTCGCCGTGCGGCCAGAAGTCCGAGACCAGCGGGTACTCGAGACCTTCCTGCTCGGCGAAGACGCGCAGGGTGTGGATGGAGTCGTTGGAGACGGCGAGCAGCTGCGTGTCGTCGTTCTCGAACTTCGGCAGCTCGTCGCGGAGCGCGCAGAGCTCACCCGTGCAGACGCCGGTGAAGGCGAACGGGTAGAACAGCAGCACGACATTCTTCTCACCGCGGAAGTCGGAGAGCTTCACGGTCCGGCCGTGGTTGTCCTTCAGCTCGAAATCCGGGGCCTGGGTGCCGACCTCGATCGCCATGAAACGCGTCCCTTCGCTACGTTCACCGGGCTGGGCTGTCCGGGTGGCTCCCACCCTACGCAGAGCCCGCAGCAGGCCACGCAGCGCCCGCGCGGGGGCACCCTGCACCCCAACCGTACGAACAAGGCGCCCGGCAAGCGTATGAAGAAGGCCCCCGGCGGCTCATGCCGTCGGGGGCCTTCTGGGCGAGTGCGTGGCGAATGCGGTTCAGCGCTTGGCTTTGGCCGCCTTCGGTGTGACCAGACGGCTTCCCGTCCAGTCCTTGCCCGCATTGATGCTCTTGGTCTGGGAGAGACCGGCCGTCTGTGCAGCCTCGTTGATGTCGCTCGGTTCGACGTATCCATCACGGCCGGTCTTCGGCGTCATCAGCCAGACCGCACCGCCGTCCTCGATCAGACCAATGGCATCCACCAGCGCGTCCGTAAGGTCGCCGTCCTCGTCGCGGAACCACAGCAGGACGACGTCTGCGACGTCGTCGTAGTCCTCATCGACGAGATCCTGGCCGGTAGTGGCCTCAATGCCCTCACGGAGCTCCTGCTCGACGTCGTCGTCGTAGCCGATCTCCTGGACCACCTGTCCGGGCTCGAACCCCAGGCGTGCTGCCGGGTTGGTCCGCTCCTCCGCGTGGTCCGCGGTCGCGCTCACGGGTTGCCTCCTGATCATGTTTCGGAAAATGCTTCAGCCACGCGCGTGCGCGGGGCGTTGGCCGTAGTCCACACGGGAGCGGCGGATCGCGCAAGTACCCAGCGTCCGAGACCGCCTAAACGGTGACGTTCCCTGCCACGTCACCGCACTGTCGGGAGGTCCCCCGCGGGGGCCGACGCTACCGTCACACCCTTTACGTCCTTCCACAGCTTATGCCGTTTCGGTCCGCCATTCGGAGTCGAACATCCTTTGGGAACGCTTGGACGGGTTGGGCGTATGGTTGCGGTTTGGACCAGCCCATCCCCGCGCTACGGACGCGATGTCTCGCAACACGGCGGTTACCCCTCGGTAGAGATGACGTTTGCGCCCCTGCGGTACACGATGGTGATGGCGTACATGCATACATCCCGGGGGCATGTTCTCCCGTAACCAGGCCCCGTAGAGCAGCACCTAATAGCGAAGGAACAGCGTGGCTTCCGGATCCGATCGCAACCCGATCATCATTGGCGGCCTGCCGAGCCAGGTCCCGGACTTCGATCCCGAAGAGACCCAGGAATGGCTCGACTCGCTCGACGCCGCCGTCGACGAGCGAGGCCGTGAGCGGGCCCGTTACCTGATGCTCCGGCTCATCGAGCGCGCGCGCGAGAAGCGCGTCGCCGTGCCGGAGATGCGCAGCACGGACTACGTGAACACGATCGCCACGAAGGACGAGCCGTTCTTCCCCGGCGACGAGGAGATCGAGCGCAAGGTCCTCAACGCGACGCGCTGGAACGCGGCCGTGATGGTGTCGCGCGCCCAGCGTCCGGGGATCGGTGTCGGCGGGCACATCGCCACCTTCGCCTCCTCGGCCTCGCTGTACGACGTGGGCTTCAACCACTTCTTCCGGGGCAAGGACGACGGTCTGGGCGGCGACCAGATCTTCTTCCAGGGGCACGCGTCCCCGGGTATCTACGCCCGCGCCTTCCTGCTCGACCGGCTGAGCGAGGCGCAGCTCGACGCCTTCCGCCAGGAGAAGTCGAAGGCGCCGAACGGCCTGTCCAGCTACCCGCACCCGCGGCTGATGCCGGACTTCTGGGAGTTCCCGACCGTCTCGATGGGCCTCGGTCCGCTCGGCGCGATCTACCAGGCCCGGATGAACCGCTACATGGAGGCGCGCGGCATCGCCGACACCTCCCAGTCGCATGTGTGGGCTTATCTGGGCGACGGCGAGATGGACGAGCCCGAGTCGCTCGGCCAGCTCTCCATCGCCGCCCGTGAGGGCCTGGACAACCTGACCTTCGTGGTCAACTGCAACCTGCAGCGCCTCGACGGTCCGGTGCGCGGCAACGGCAAGATCATCCAGGAGCTGGAGTCGCAGTTCCGCGGCGCCGGATGGAATGTCATCAAGCTGGTCTGGGACCGTTCCTGGGACCCGCTGCTCGCGCAGGACCGCACGGGCATCCTGGTCAACAAGCTGAACACCACGCCGGACGGCCAGTTCCAGACGTACGCCACCGAGTCCGGCGCGTACATCCGTGACCACTTCTTCGGGGACGACCCGCGGCTGCGCGACATGGTCAAGGACATGACCGACGACCAGATCCTGCACCTGGGCCGCGGCGGTCACGACCACAAGAAGGTCTACGCGGCCTATGCCGCGGCCAAGGCCCACAAGGGCCAGCCGACGGTGATCCTCGCGCAGACGGTCAAGGGCTGGACGCTCGGACCGAACTTCGAGGGCCGCAACGCGACCCACCAGATGAAGAAGCTCACGGTCGAGGACCTCAAGAGGTTCCGCGACCGGCTGCACATCCCGATCACGGACAAGCAGCTGGACGAAGGCTACCCGCCGTACTACCACCCGGGCCGCGACTCGGAAGAGATCCAGTACATGCACGACCGCCGCAAGGGTCTGGGCGGCTACGTCCCGACCCGTGTGGTACGCGCGAAGCCGCTGGTCCTCCCCGAGGACAAGACATACGCGACCGCGAAGAAGGGTTCGGGCCAGCAGTCGATCGCCACGACCATGGCGTTCGTCCGCATCCTGAAGGACCTCATGCGGGACAAGGAGATCGGCAAGCGCTTCGTGCTGATCGCACCCGACGAGTACCGCACCTTCGGCATGGACGCGTTCTTCCCGAGCGCGAAGATCTACAACCCGCTGGGTCAGCAGTACGAGGCGGTGGACCGCGATCTGCTGCTCGCGTACAAGGAGTCGCCGACCGGTCAGATGCTGCACGACGGCATCTCCGAGGCCGGCTGCACGGCCTCGCTGATCGCCGCCGGCTCGGCGTACGCCACGCACGGCGAGCCGCTGATCCCGGTGTACGTCTTCTACTCGATGTTCGGTTTCCAGCGCACCGGCGACCAGTTCTGGCAGATGGCCGACCAGCTCGCGCGCGGCTTCGTGCTGGGTGCGACCGCCGGTCGTACGACTCTGACCGGTGAGGGTCTCCAGCACGCGGACGGCCACTCGCAGCTGCTCGCCTCGACGAACCCGGGCTGTGTCGCTTACGACCCGGCCTTCAGCTACGAGATCGCGCACATCGTCAAGGACGGTCTGCGCCGGATGTACGGCGGGACCCCCGACGAGAACGAGGACGTCTTCTACTACCTCACCGTCTACAACGAGCCGATCCAGCACCCGGCCGAGCCCGAGAACGTGGATGTCGAAGGCATCCTCAAGGGCGTGTACCGCTACAAGAGCGCCGAGCGGGGCCAGATCCCGGCCCAGATCCTGGCGTCCGGTGTGGCGGTCCCGTGGGCGGTGGAGGCACAGCGGATCCTCGCCGACGAGTGGAACGTCCGGGCGGACGTCTGGTCGGCGACCTCCTGGAACGAGCTGCGCCGCGAGGCCGTGGACGTGGAGCGGTACAACCTGCTGCACCCCGAGGAGGAGCAGCGCGTCCCGTATGTCACGCGGAAGCTCTCCGGCTCCGAGGGCCCGTTCGTGGCGGTCTCGGACTGGATGCGTTCCGTACCGGACCAGATCGCGCGCTGGGTGCCCGGTGCGTACCAGTCGCTGGGTGCGGACGGCTTCGGCTTCGCCGACACCCGTGGTGCGGCCCGCCGGTTCTTCCACATCGACGCACAGTCGATCGTCCTCGCGGTGCTCACCGAGCTCGCCAAGGAGGGCCGGATCGACCGTTCGCTGCTGAAGACGGCGATCGACCGGTACGAGCTGCTCGATGTGACCGCGGCCGACCCGGGCGCGGCCGGCGGCGACGCGTAAGCACGGCGAACCATGGTTGAAGGGCGGCGGGACCTCCTGGTCCCGCCGCCCTTCGGCGTGTCCGGTCAGTTCTCCCAGACCTTGAAGGCCCTGACCTGGTACGGGGACTGGGGCACCCAGGTGCCGCCGCCCGGATAGGTCTCGAACTCACCCGTCTCGGCACACTCCGCCGACTGGTACGTGGTGACGGGCCGGCCCGTGCGGTTGGCGAGCGCCTGGACCTTGCTGCCCGCCGGCAGCGGGACACAGCTCTCGATGTCGATCGTGGACAGCTCGTGGATCTGCCGGGCGCCGGTGAAGTCCGGCTTCTCCCAGAGACAGAGCTGGCCGCTTCCGCAGGCCCCGGGCCGGGCGGGTGAGGAGTGGGCCGCGGTCTGCGGAATCAGGGCGGTGGCGGCCAGGGCGGCGGCAAGAACGGTCGTGCGCATGGAAATCGACCCCCGTGGTGGTGCGAATCAGTTGCACGCACCCTGACCTGCGGGGCGATGCCTGGGGAAGAGGCTGCGGGTCACACCACCCTGATAGGCGACAGCCCCGCCGGAACGGTCCGACGGGGCTGTCGTACGCACTGTGTTGACGCCTCGCAGGCATCGCGACGAGCGATCAGATGTGACCCGCGCCCGCGCCCGCCTCGGCATTCGCACCGCGCTTGGTGAGTGTGGCGACCAGCGCGGCGACCACCGCGACGATACCGGCCACCATGAACGCCGTGCTCATGCCCGACACGAACGTGTCATGGGCGACGCCCGCGATCTGCGCCGCGACCTCCGGCGGAGTGTTGCCGCCCACCGGAGGTACGCCGACCTCGACGGCCGAGGACGCAGCATCCAGCTGCTCCGGCGTAAGGGGCGGAAGCTTCGCGGCCGTCCAGTTGTCGGCCAGTTTCGAGTCGACCTGGGAGGCCATGACCGCGCCCAGCACCGCAGTGCCGAGGCTGCCGCCGACCTGCATGGCGGCCTGCTGCAGACCGCCCGCGACACCGGAGAGCTCCATCGGGGCGTTGCCGACGATGACCTCGGTGGCGCCGACCATCACCGGTGCGAGGCCGAGGCCGAGCAGACCGAACCAGATCGACATGGTCAGGGTGCCGGTGCCGATGGTCAGCTGCGACATGCCGAACATGGCGACCGCCGTGCACACCATGCCGCCGACCAGCGGTACCCGCGGGCCGAACTTGGTGATCATGGCGCCCGCGAGCGGCGAGGCGACGATCATCATTCCGGTCAGCGGCAGCAGGTGCAGACCGCTGTCGACAGGGCTCAGGCCGTGCACGTTCTGGAGGTAGAAGGTGACGAAGAACAGCCCGCCCATGAAGGCGAACGCCATCAGCACCATCAGGACCGCGCCCGCGGACAGCGGCACGGACCGGAACATCGCCAGCGGGATCAGCGGCTCCCTGACGTTCTTCTGCGAGAACGCGAAGACCACGAACAGGGCCACGGCGGCGCCCAGGAAGCCGAGCGTCTTGTAGTCGCCCCAGCCCCACTCGGCGCCCTTGATGAGCGCCCAGATCAGGCAGAACATCGCCTGCGACAGCAGCACGATGCCGCCGATGTCGAAGGAGCGCGGCGCGTTCTCGGCGCGGTGGTCCTTGAGGATCACCAGGCCCAGCACAAGCGCGATCACACCGACCGGCACATTGATGAAGAAGACCGACTGCCAGCTGACGTGCTCGACGAGCACACCGCCGAGGATCGGGCCGCCCGCGGTGGAGGCGCCGATCACCATGCCCCAGATGCCGATCGCCATGTTCAGCTTCTCGGCCGGGAAGGTGGCGCGCAGCAGGCCGAGCGCGGCGGGCATCAGCAAGGCACCGAAGAGGCCCTGGAGCACCCGGAACACGATCACCAGTGCGACGCTGCCGGAGAGGCCGATGGCCCCCGATGCCGCGGCGAAGCCGACGACACCTATGAGGAAGGTCTGGCGGTGGCCGAACCGGTCACCGAGCTTGCCCGCGGTGATCAGGGAGACCGCGAGGGCGAGCATGTAGCCGTTGGTGATCCACTGGACATCGGCGAGCGAGGCGCCCAGGTCCTGCTGGATGGCGGGGTTGGCGATCGCGACGATCGTGCCGTCGAGCGCGACCATCATCACGCCGATGGCCACGGAGAAGAGCGTCAGCCAGGGGTGGCCGCGCAGCCCCTTGGCAGGTGCGGGTGCGGCGGTGTCCTGCGGCTCCCGCGACGCCTTTTCGACGGTGGTCTGACTAGTCATGCCCGGGAGATTAGTGTCAGTCGCTGACAGTTGACAAACGATTTCACAAGACGGTAACTGTCACGTAGCTCACAGGTACGCTGAGCTGGACAAAGCAGGGGAAAGAGGACCACTTCAGTGACCGATGGGCAGCGGGCCGTGCATCCGACCGGACTGCGCGAACGGAAGAAACGACGCACCCGGGACGCCCTGCTGCACGCCGCCCTCGATCTTTTCACCGCCCAGGGGTACGAGGAGACCACCGTCGACGAGATCGTCGACGCCGTCGAGGTCTCCCAGCGCACTTTCTTCCGCTACTTCGCCGGCAAGGAGGAGGCCGCCTTCGCCATCCAGGAGATGGTGGAGTCGCACTTCCTCTCGGAGCTGCGCCGGCGCCCCGCCTCGGAAGCCCCGTTCGAGGCCATGCGCAGCGCGGTCCTCTGCGCCTGGAACAGCATCGGCGAGGCGATCGAGGCGGTCATCACGGTCGAACTCCATATGCGCACGTACCGGATGATCGAGTCGACGCCGTCGCTGCTCGCCGCCCACCTGCGGCGCAGCATGGATCTGGAGAACCAGATCGCGCTGCTGATCGCCGAGCGCGAGGGGCTCGACGTGAGGACGGACCCCCGGCCGAGGGTCGCCGTGGCCGCGTTCTGCGGGGTGATGCGGGTGACCGGGCAGCTCTGGGGGCAGGGGCGGGACATCAGCGTGGACTCGTTGCGCACGCTGACCGAGGTGTACCTGGACCAGCTCGGACCGGCGCTGGCCGGGAACTGGCGGGCGGGGGCCGGCGCCGGGCTCAGGTAGCGACATGGAAACTCCGTCCGATGTGCTGCACGCCTCACTGCCACGGCATGACCGACGTCACAACCGCCGCGCCCCGATGGCCATATGCGACGCTCCGGGGATGTTCCGCGCGCCCGAGTGTGCGCGCCGCACCAACACAGCGTGAAATGAACCGCCTTGAATTCCCGACAGCCGGGTGATGTGTGTCACCCTCTTCACGGCTGCCGTCGCGCGTCTCCTAATGTGGGCCGAAGTGACTTCCTTCGACTCCTCCCCCACGCTCACCGCATGGCGCGCGCTGCTCGCCGTCGCGGTTGTGTTCGTGATGCTGGCGACCACTGGCTGGACCGCCGTACGTCACCCGCACTCCGACGAGCCACGCACCGTCGCACTCGCCTCCTGGGCCCGGGGCCACGTGGCGGGCCGCGCGCTGCCGGACGCCGACGCACCGCCGCACCGCCTGGCGCAGTTCTTCGCCACGCTCACGGCCGCTCAGCGCACCGGTCTTGCCGACAAGTACCCCTTGGTCGTGGGCAATCTGAACGGCGCCCCGGTGACCCTGCGCTACCACGCCAACCGGCTGGCCCTGGTGCAGGCGGGGACGGTCGAGCGGCAGCGCATGCACGACGCCAGGCTCTCCCCCGACGGCCGCGCCGAGGCGCTCCGCCGGATGAACCGCTTCCGGTCGATGCTCGCCGAGGGGCGGCACATCCTCGCCTTCGACCCGTCCGGAAAGGGCCGGGCCGCAGAGGTGTTCGGTGATCTCGACCTGGCCGAACGGGTCTCCGTGATCGTCCCCGGCGTCGACACCAACCTGCTGACGCTGGAGCGGCCCGCCCCCAAGGTGAACGCCGCGCCGGTCGGTATGGCGAAGTCGCTGTACGCGGCGGAGCGCGCCGCGAGCCCGGGCACCCGTACCGCCGTCATCGCCTGGGCCGACTACACCACGCCCGCCGGAATCGGTATGGACGCGGCCCTGGGAAACCTCGCCGAGCGCGGGGCGGTGCGGCTGAACGCGCTGGTGGGAGCGCTGCCCGGGGACGCCCCGGTCTCGCTGTTCTGCCACAGTTACGGCTCGGTGCTGTGCGGTGTCGCCGCACATGAACTGCCCGCCAGGGTCGCCGACATCGCGGTCGCGGGCAGCCCCGGCATGCGGGTGGAGAACGCGGGACAGCTGCACACCGGGGCCAGGGTGTGGGCCATGCGGGACCACGACGACTGGATCGAGGACGTACCGAACCTGGAGCTGGGCGGTCTCGGGCACGGTGCCGATCCGGTCGACCCGGGCTTCGGCGCACGCATCGTCTCGGCGGCCGACGCGGTCGGGCACAGCGGCTATTTCGAGCCGGGCACCGAGAGCCTCAGCAACTTCGCCTCCATTGGCGTGGGGGCCTACAGCTCGATCAGCTGTGCGAACTCCGACAGCGCCTGCCACGACGGAGTCACCAGCAGCCAGGGAATCTGACGGGCAGAGCGAGCCGTGGTCGGCCGCATATCGGGACTTACGCCGAGGGGGGACGTGCGGGCAAGTGCCGCATACGATGAGGCACATGGGTGATGTGCTGGCCGGAATTCATGCCACCTGGGAGTTCGACACCGACTCCGTGCTCATCCGCTTCGAACGGGGAATACGCACGCCGAAGCTCTTCCAGAGCCTGCGTGAGCGCCGCGTCCCGCACGCGGCGCTGTCATCGGTGACGCTGACCCCGGGCAAGCGGGGCACGGTGGTCCTGCACGCGGTGCCGAGACCCGGTGCCGACCCGTTGCTGGAGGCTGCGGCCGGGCAGCTGAAGGACGGCTGCGATCCGTACCGGCTGGTGCTCCCCGCCGAGCGCGAGACGCTCGCCGAGTACTACGCGGACGAACTGCGCGCCCTGCTCGGTCCTGACGCCTCGGAGCCCGCCGACCGGTTCCTGGTCACGGCCCCCGAGGCGCCGATGCAGTTCAAGGCGTACGACGGCCGGGCCGGTTTCGACGGGGACCGGGTCTCCTTCCGGTGGTTCTGGACGGGAGCCTCCACGGCGAAGTGGAAGGCCGGCGACCAGACGTTCCCGGTGACGGAGCTGAGCGGCGTCGAGTGGCGCTCGCCGGAGGCCTTCGACGGCTATCTGCGGCTGGTGCCGAGAGGCCAGGAAGGTGCGGCCCAGGGACCGGGCCCGGGTACCGGCCTCGGCATGGGTACGGAGCCGGTCACGAGGCTCGGTCCAGGCACGGTGCAGAGCGCACAGCCGATGACCCCCCGCCCCGCCCGGGCCGATCAGGACCCGGCTGCCGTGGTCTTCGGCCTCGGCTACGGCCCGGTGCACGAGTCGCTGCCGTTCGCCGCGGCCGTACTGGAATCCGTACGCAGGAAGCAGTCGGCTCCCGCCGCGCCGGCCACCGTTTTGGCAGGCGCGGGGCGGCGCGATCCCGCGGACATCGCCGAGCGGATCCGGCACCTCGGGGAACTGCACCGGGCGGGTCTGGTGACGGACGACGAGTTCAGTGCGAAGAAGGCCCAGCTGCTCGCCGAGCTGTAGGTGTGTCAGGCCCGCCGGTAGTACTCCCGTACGAGAAGCATGGAGGCGGACCGAAACCCGGGTATGACGACACCGGGCCGGTCCGCTCCCTACCCTGATCGGGCCATGACCACTTCCCCGCCGCCCACTCCACCCGCCGCCGACGGCCTGCTGAGCGCCGCCCGGCGCAATCTGCGCGAGATCGCTCACGGGCTCCTGCACCCGTCCCATCCCCCGGTGCCACCCCTGGCCCACGCACCGAAACACCGGCTGCGGCTGCTGCCGTACGTGGTCGTCCTCGCCCTCGCCGCGATCTTCATCCCGGTCACGATCAACGTCCTGACCGAGCAGTACGGCGTGATCGGAGGACTGGCGGGAATCCTGGCCGTCGCGCAGGCCGCACCGCTGCTGATGCTGGCGCACCGGCCGCTGCAGGCCTGGTGGATCGTCTTCCCCGCCGACATCCTGGGCGCGGCCGTGCTGCTCGGGTATCCGGTCCACGAGTACGAGATCTGGCCATGGCCCCCGCCCACCCTGATCGGCTATCTCTTCCTGCTGCTCGCGCTGGCGCTGCGCGAGACCCGGCGGACCCTGGTCGCGGTCTGGGTGGCGACGGGTGCGGCGAGCCTGATCCTGCAGCTGATCTCCCCGGGCCGCAGCAACGGCAGCGCGCTGCTGCTCGTGATCCTCGGTGCGGTGGTCCTGCTGATCGGTGCGGCGGTACGGGAACGTGGCGACGCGCAGCGTCGGCTCGCCGAGCAGGAGACCATCAGTGAGTCCGAGCGGGCGCAGCGGACACTGCTGGAGGAGCGCACCAGGATCGCCCGTGAGCTGCACGACGTGGTCGCGCACCACATGTCCGTGATCACGGTCCAGGCCGACTCCGCGCCCTACCGGATCAGCGGGCTGCCCGAGGAGGCGCGCGAGGAGTTCGGTGCGATCGCGGCGAGCGCGCGGGAGTCGCTGACGGAGATGCGGCGGCTGCTCGCGGTGCTGCGCAGCGACGGCACGGAGGGCGAGCGGGCACCGCAGCCGGGGCTCGACCGGGTGCAGCAGCTGGTGGAGGCGACGGTGCGGGCGGGGCTGCCGGCCGAGCTGTCGCTCTCCGCTCAACTGCCGGACGTACCGCAGGCGGTGGATCTGTCGGCGTACCGGATCGTGCAGGAGGCCCTGGCGAACGTGGTCCGGCACGCGCCCGGAGCGCGGACCCGGGTGTCGATCACGTCCGACGGTGAGCACCTGACCGTGCTGGTGGTCAACGACCGGGCGGAGCAGCCCGGTTCGCCGCTGGAGACGACCGGGACCGGGCACGGCCTGGTCGGCATGCGCGAACGCGTACGGTTGACGGGCGGCACGCTGGACACCGGGCCCCTGCCCGACGGCGGCTTCCGGCTGGCGGCGCGGCTGCCTCTCGCCCCGGCTCCGCCCCCGACCTCGGAGGACTCTTGACCATCCGCGTGATCATCGTCGACGACCAGGCCATGGTGCGGGCGGGGTTCGCGGCACTGCTCTCGGCACAGAGCGACATCGACGTGGTCGGTGAGGCGCCGGACGGGCGCCAGGGCGTCGACACCAGCCGGAGGGTCCAGCCGGACGTGGTCCTGATGGATGTCCGGATGCCCGAGATGGACGGTCTGGCGGCGGCCCGCGAGCTGCTGAACCCGCCGGCGGGGGTGACACACCTGCCCAAGGTGCTGATGCTCACCACGTTCGACGTGGACGACTACGTGTACGAGGCGCTGCGCGCCGGGGCGTCCGGCTTCCTGCTGAAGGACGCACCGCCGGCGGATCTGATCTCGGCGGTACGGGTGGTCGCGGCGGGCGAGGCGCTGCTGGCGCCGTCCGTGACGCGTCGCCTGATCGCGGACTTCGCCCGGCAGGGGCCGTCCGGGGCCACCCGGAGCGGGCAGTCGCTGCGGCTGAAGGGGCTGACTCCGCGCGAGACGGAGGTGCTGGAGCTGATTGCGCGGGGGTTGTCCAACCAGGAGATCGCGGGGCGGCTGGTGCTGGCCGAGCAGACCGTCAAGACGCATATCGGACGGGTGCTGGGCAAGCTGGAGCTGCGGGATCGCGCGCAGGCGGTGATATTCGCGTACGAGGCGGGGGTGGTGGTGCCGGGCGAGGGGTGAGGTCGTTTCTCCCATCCGCCCTCCGGCCACCCGTCACCCGGTTCGGCGCACACCGCGTCCCGGCCGACGACACCCGCGGGCACACCGGCTGCTTCGCCCCGGGCACGGACTCGGCCCGCGCCTTCGCCGCGATCACCGAGGGGAAGGCGCGGTGAGCCCCGGGCGGGCGGCTACTCGCGCGCCGCGGACGTCGAGCTCATGTCCGGGTACCGGTCCCCCGCCACCTGCCCCGCGATCGGCTCCAGCAGTGCCAGCTCCTGTGCGGTCAGGGTGAGCCGGGTGGCGGCCACGTTCTCCAGCAGCCGGCTGCTCTTACGGGTGCCCGGGATCGGCACCACGGTCAGACCGTGCACCTGGGCCCGCTGCTGCACCCAGGCGAGCGCCACCTGCGCGGCCGACGCACCGTGCGCCGCCGCGATCTTGTGTACGGGCTCCAGCAGGGCAGCGTTCGTCTTCGCGTTGTCGCCGGTGAAGCGAGGCTGGTACTTGCGGAAGTCGCCCTCCGACAGGTCCTTGGCCGCGTCCGTGAACGCCCCGGTCAAAAAGCCCCGGCCCAGCGGCGAGTACGGCACGAAGGTCACCCCGAGCTCGACCGCGGCGGGCACGGCGCTGCGCTCGACGTCCCGGCTGAAGAGCGACCACTCGGACTGCAGGGCGGCGATCGGGTGCACGGCGTACGCCTCGCGCAGCTCCGCGCCGGTCACCTCGCTCAGTCCGAGCTGCTTGACCTTGCCCTGCTGCACCAGCTCGGCCATCGCGCCTACGGACTCGGCCAGCGGGACGGCCGGGTCGCGGCGGTGCATGTAGTACAGGTCGATGACGTCGGTGTTCAGGCGACGAAGACTGTCCTCGACGGCCTGGCGGATGTACGCGGGGTCGTTGCGCACGCCTCGGTAGTGCGGGTCATCGGTCCGCTCCATGGCGAACTTCGTGGCGAGGGTGATCTCGTCCCGGTGCGCCCCGACGAACGGCGCCAGGAACTTCTCGTTGGCGCCGCGACCGTACACATCTGCGGTGTCGAAGAGCGTGACGCCCGCCGTCAGCGCCGTCTCCAGCGTCTCGCGGGCGGAGGACTCATCGGTGTCCCCGTAGAACTCGCTCATGCCCATGCAGCCGAGCCCCTGCACGCCGACCTGCGGGCCGCCGTTTCCGAGCTCCACGGTGGTGATCTTGTTGTCAGTCATCAGGCACAGGGCCTTTCCGGCGCCCGTCGGGCACTCGCATAGAAGTCGATCTTGTGGTCGAGGACGGCGAGGGTGTCCTGGAGCTCCGCGATCCGCGTCTGCACGTCGCGGCGGGTCGACTCCAGCAGCTCCTGCCGTTCCTCGAAGGTGTGCTCGCCCTCGCGCAGCAGCTCCGCGTACCGGACCATGTCGGCGACCGGCATTCCGGTCAGCCGCAGCTTGCCGACGAAGGCCAGCCAGTCCAGATCACGGTTGGTGAAGCGCCGCTGGCCGGTGTGCGAACGGTCGACGTGCGGCATCAGCCCGATCCGCTCGTACCAGCGCAGGGTGTGCGCGGTGAGCCCGGTGAAGGCGGCGACCTCACTGATGGTGTAGCGGTCCTGGCCCTCGGGGCGCGGATGCGCCCTGGGTGCCGATGCGCATGCGTCCGTCTTTACGGAAGTGCTCTCCATCACCGTCATGACCTCCACGCTAGAACCTTGGAGTGCACTCGAAGCAAGCGCAATCGGTGACGGGTTTCGACGGTGGCCGGGCCACCCCCTCCGAACCGTGCAGGACGGCCCTTTAGGCTCGTACGTATGCAGAGCCTGGCGATGATCGACAACTGGCCCGTCCCCACCGCGGCGGCGGCCGTCGTACGAGCGGACGGCACCGTCGTCGGTACGCATGGTCCGACCGCGCACCGTTTCCCGCTCGCCTCCGTCACCAAGCCGATCGCGGCCTACGCGGCGCTCGTGGCGTACGAGGAGGGCGCGGTCGAGCTCGACGAGCCGGCCGGGCCCGAGGGCTCCACCGTCCGGCATCTGCTCGCGCACACCAGCGGGCTCGCCTTCGACGAGCACCGGGTGACGGCCGCCCCGGGCACTCGTCGGCTCTACTCCAATGCCGGCTTCGAGGTGCTCGGCGACCATATTGCCAAGGCCACCGACATCCCGTTCCCGGAGTATGTGCGCCAGGCGGTGCTGGAGCCACTGGGCATGGTGTCGACCACGGTGGACGGCTCGCCCGCCAAGGACGGTGTCTCGACCGTCGATGATCTGGCTCGGTTCGCGGCGGAGGTGCAGGCACCGCGGCTGCTCGACCCGCGTACGGTGCTGGCCGCGCAGACCGTCGTCCACCCCGGCCTGAAGGGTGTGCTGCCGGGCTACGGCCACCAGAACCCCAACGACTGGGGTCTCGGCTTCGAGATCCGGGACCACAAGTCACCGCACTGGACGGGCAGTTCCTCGTCACCCGCGACCTTCGGGCACTTCGGGCAGTCCGGGACCTTCCTGTGGATCGACCCGGTGGCGGGCGCGGCGTGCGTCGCGCTCACCGACCGGGCCTTCGGCCCGTGGGCGGTCGAGGTGTGGCCTCCGTTCACGGACGCGGTGCTCGCGGAGCTCCGTTCCGGCCGCTGAGAGAGATCATCCGTCGGCCGCTTTCGCGGCCAGGCACTCGAACCACACCGTCTTGCCGCGGCCGTCGCGGCGCGGCTCCACGCCCCAGCCGTCGGTGACAGCATCGACCAGGACCAGCCCCCGCCCGCCCTCGTCGAGGGCATCACCCATGACCGCGCGGGGCAGTTCCGGACAGCCGTCCGCGACCTCGACGCGCACGCCCCCGGCCGGGAGCAGGAAGATGAGCGTCTGGCAGCGGCGGCCGGGGACATGCCGTACGACATTGGCGATCAGCTCCGTGAGCGCCAACTCGGCCGCGTCGGCCACGTCGAGGAGACCCCAGACGGTGAGGTAGAGACGCAGGATGTGGCGCAGATGCCGGGCCGAGTGCTCGCCCATCGCGAAGTCGGCTCGGTAGGTGGCCTCCAGCAGATCGTCGGCCTGCGGATCAATTACGTGATTCATGTCACCAGCGTGCAGCGACATGATTACGCTCGGCTACGTACGGAAACGAACGCCGCGAGGCGTTGAATGCCGGAGGTGCCCCCGCCGTGGCCAACGTCCAGTCACTCGACCCCAGCGCTTCCCCGTTGGACTACTACGGCTGGGAGCTGCGCCGCCAGAGAGAGGCCGGCAATCTCAAGCAGGGTCAGCTCGGCGACATCATCTTCTGCACCGGCTCCCTGATCGGCCAGATCGAGACCACGAAGAAGATCCCCACCCGCGACTTCTCCGAGCGGGTGGACGCGGCACTCGGCACGGACGGCGTGTTCTCGCGCCTCGTCGGCCTGGTCCTGCGCAGCCAACTGCCGACCTGGTTCCAGCCGTACGCGGACATGGAGGCCCGTGCGGCGTACATCTCCACGTACCAGGCGCAGTTGGTGTACGGGCTGTTGCAGACGGAGGAGTACGCGCGGGCAGTGCTGGCCACCGGCATGCCGGATGACCTCGAAGGCCTGCTGGCGGCTCGGATGGAGCGCCAGCGCATCCTGGAGCGGGAACGGCCGCCGCTCGCCTGGGTCGTCCTTGATGAGGCTGTGCTGCACCGGCCGATCGGCGGCCGCGAGGTCATGCGGAAGCAACTCCTCCGATTGTTGGAGTTCGCTGGTCACCGATGGATGCAGATCCAGGTGCTGCCCTTCGCGGCCGGTCAACACGCGAGCCTGGATGGCGCGTTCACCACGATGCGCTTCGACGACGACCCTGACATCGTCTATACGGAGGACATCGTCTCCGGTCATATGACCGCCAACCGCGAAACAGTAAGGGAAGCCGCGCTCCGTTACGCTCGCTTGCAGGCCGCAGCCCTCTCCGTCGAGGATTCAGCGGTCCTGATCGCCCGCGTGATGGAGGAGCGTTATGGAGACCAGTCGCGACCTGAAGAGCGCGCGGTGGCGTAAGTCGAGTTACAGCGGAAGCACCGGCGGCGAGTGCGTCGAGTGCACCGTCACCGGCGGCGCGGCATGGCGTAAGTCGAGTTACAGCGGAAACACCGGCGGCGACTGCGTCGAGGTGGCCGACAGCCTCCCCTGCGCCGTACCCGTGCGCGACAGCAAGAACCCGGACGGCCCCGTCCTGGTCGTCGGGGCCGACGCCTGGCGGACCTTCGTGGACACGCTTCGTTAGCGCGTCTACCCTCCTCGGCCATGGCCGACATAGTCCGCGCTACCGCCTCCGACGTCCCGGCGCTCGCTTCCGTACTCGCCAGTGCCTACGCCGATGACCCCGTCTGGTCCTGGCTGATGCCGCGCGACCGGGACCGGAGGCTGCGGCTGCTGTTCACCGCGCATCTGACGCAGCAGGTCCCGGCGGGCCGGGTGTGGACCGATCCGGACCGCACGGTGGCGGCGGTGTGGGCGGAGCCCGGGAAGTGGAAGCTGCCTGTGGGGTATCTGCTCCGCAACGCGGGCACGCTCCTGCGGGCGGGGCGGGCCCAACTGCCCAGGACCGGAATGCGGTTGCTCGCGCTGGAGCACCGCCACCCGGCCGACCCCTCGCACTGGTACGTCGAGTACATCGGCACCCACGCGGACGCGCGCGGTACCGGGCGGGGATCGCAGGTGCTCGGCGGGCTGCTGGAGCAGGCGGACGCGGACGGGCGGCCGGTGTTCCTGGAGTCGAGCAACCGCCGCAATCTGACCTTCTACCGGCGCCACGGCTTCGCCGTGCAGGAGGAGATGACGTTCCGGGCGGGGCCGCCGATGTGGTCGATGTGGCGTCGGGACACCGGCCGGTAGCTCAGGCCGACAGTTCCCAGATCAGCACCTCAGCCGCCCCGGCCGCCACCAGCTCCAGTCCCTCCTCGTCGGCGATCCGCACCGAGTCGCCGGCCTCCAGCTCCTCGTCGCCGAGCCGCACGCCCCCGGCGACCACGTGGACGTACACCCGCGCCGCGTCCGGTACCGCCGTGCGCTCCTCGGGGGCCAGTCTGCGCACGTGCAGCATGGCCCCCGCTTCCGGGAGTGCATAGGGGGTGGAGTCGGCGATGCCGGGAACGATCGTGTACGAAGGTTCGCCGCCCGGTTCGAGCGGCGCCAGCCACATCTGAATGAACGTCAGCGGACCGTCTCCGTCATTGCGTTCGATGTGACGCACTCCGGCCGCGGCGCTGAGGTGCTGAAGGTCCCCGGCCCGTACGACCGTGGCGTGACCGGTCGAATCGCGGTGGGTCAGCTCGCCCTCGACGACCCAGGTGACGATCTCCGTGTGGCTGTGGGGGTGTTCGTCGAAGCCCGCGCCGGGCTCCAGCCGTTCCGCGTTGCACGCCAGGACCGCGCCGAAGCGCAGATTGTCCGGGTCGTAGAAGCTGCCGAAGGAGAAGGCGTGCCGGGACAGGATGCCGGCGGCCCGGTCCCCGCCCGTGAAGCGGTCTTCGGCTCGGTGTACGGAAATCACCCGCCCACGGTAGTCCTGCCGGAGCACACCCGGACCCCCCGGCCGCTACTCGGCAGTACGACCCGCGGCCGCCCCGGCCCTCCGTGCACGTGGCCCGATAAGGCAGTCTTGTGTCCGTGCCCCGACCCGATCCTGAGCAGCCCGCTGCGAACGCCGCCCACCTGCATGCCGCGACCCTGAAACGGCTGGAGCAGTCCTCCGGCCGACTGGCCGCCAATGCGATCGCCCGCATGGACGAGTCACTGCCGTGGTACCGGGCGATGCCACCGGAGAACCGTTCCTGGATCGGCCTGGTGGCCCAGGCCGGGATCGCCGCGTTCACCGAGTGGTTCCGGCATCCGGAGACCCCGCAGGCCATCTCCACCGATGTGTTCGGTACTGCTCCGCGCGAGCTGACCCGGGCGATCACCCTGCGGCAGACCGTCGAGATGGTGCGTACGACGATCGAGGTCATGGAGGCCGCGATCGAGGAGGTCGCCGCGCCCGGCGACGAGTCGGTGCTGCGGGAGGCACTGCTCGTCTACGCGCGGGAGATCGCCTTCGCGACCGCCCAGGTGTACGCGCAGGCCGCCGAGGCCCGCGGCGCCTGGGACGCCCGGCTGGAATCGCTCGTGGTGAACGCGGTGCTGTCCGGCGAGGCCGACGAGGGCGCCGTGTCACGCGCCGCCGCACTCGGCTGGAACTCCCCCGAACATGTCTGTGTGGTCCTCGGTACGGCCCCCGACGGCGACAGCGAGCTGACCGTCGAGGCGATCCGGCGGGCCGCCCGGCACGCCAAGCTCCAGGTCCTGACCGGGGTGCTCGGCAACCGGCTGGTCGTCATCGCGGGCGGCAGCGACAACCCGCTGCATGTCGCGAAGGCCCTGATCGGCCCGTACGCGGCCGGTCCCGTCGTGGCCGGACCGGTGGTGTCGGACCTGCTGGCGGCCACCCGGTCCGCGCAGGCGGCGGCCGCCGGGCTCAAGGCGTGCAGTGCCTGGCAGGACGCCCCGCGACCGGTGCTGGCCGACGATCTGCTGCCGGAGCGCGCAATGGCGGGCGACCCCGCCGCACGGGACCAATTGGTGGAGGAGATCTACAGACCGCTGGAAGAAGCGGGTTCTGCGCTCCTGGAGACGCTGAGTGTGTATCTGGAGCAGGCGAGCAGCCTGGAGGGCGCGGCCAGGATGCTCTTCGTCCACCCCAACACCGTGCGCTACCGGCTCCGACGTGTGACTGACGTCACCGGATGGTCGCCTTCCGATGTCCGCTCGGCGTTCACTCTGCGAATCGCCCTGATCCTGGGGCGCTTGGCCGCCAGAGATCCGCAGTCCTAGACTTTTGTCGGACATCAACAATTCCCCATACGGTTCTTCGTCCCTGTCCCCACGGGCGTTCCGGACCGTTCACAAGAGAGAGTGTGAGGGTGCTCGTACTCGTCGCTCCCGGCCAAGGCGCTCAGACGCCCGGCTTCCTGACTCCCTGGCTCGACCTCCCCGGTGCCGCCGACCGCGTCGCGGCCTGGTCCGACGCCATCGGGCTCGACCTCGCCCGCTACGGCACCGAGGCCGACGCCGAGGCGATCCGTGACACCGCGGTGGCGCAGCCGCTGCTGGTCGCCGCCGGTCTGCTGTCCGCCGCCGCGCTCGACGCGTCGCCCGACATCGTCGCAGGTCACAGCGTGGGTGAGATCACCGCAGCCGCCCTCGCCGGAGTCATCGGCGACGAGACGGCGCTCCGTCTCGTACGTACCCGTGGGCTCGCCATGGCCGACGCCGCGGCAGTCACCGAGACCGGCATGGCGGCGCTGCTCGGCGGCGATCCCGAGGTGACGGTCCCGCACCTGGAGAAGCTCGGGCTGACCCCGGCCAACGTCAACGGTGGCGGCCAGATCGTCGCCGCCGGCACCGCCGCGCAGATCGCCGCGCTGACCGAGGACATGCCCGAGGGCGTACGCCGCGTGGTGCCCCTCAAGGTCGCCGGCGCCTTCCACACGCACCACATGGCGCCCGCCGTCGACCGGCTGCGCGAGGCCTCCCTGGCGCTGAAGATCGCCGACCCGACCATGACATATGTCTCGAACGCCGACGGGAAGCCCGTGGCCATCGGCGACGAGGTCATCTCGCGGCTGGTCGGCCAGGTGGCCAACCCGGTCCGCTGGGACCTGTGCATGGAGACCTTCAAGGAGATGGGCGTCACGGCTCTGGTCGAGGTGTGCCCCGGCGGCACCCTCACGGGTCTCGCCAAGCGCGCGATGCCCGGTGTGCAGACCCTCGCGCTCAAGACCCCCGACGACCTCGACGCGGCCCGCGCGCTCATCTCCGAGCACGCAGGCGCCTAAGGAGCCCGAGAGCATGTCGAAGATCAAGCCCAGCCAGGGCGCCCCGTACGCACGCATCATGGGTGTCGGCGGCTACCGTCCGACCCGTGTCGTGCCCAACGAGGTGATCCTCGAGACGATCGACTCGTCCGACGAGTGGATCCGCTCGCGCTCCGGCATCGCCACCCGCCACTGGGCCTCCGAGGAGGAGACCGTGGCCGCGATGTCCGTGGAGGCGTCCGGGAAGGCCATCGCCGATGCCGGGATCACGCCGGAGCAGATCGGCGCCGTGATCGTCTCCACCGTCTCGCACTTCAAGCAGACCCCGGCCATCGCGACCGAGATCGCCCACAAGGTCGGCGCGGGCAAGCCCGCCGCCTTCGACATCTCGGCCGGCTGCGCGGGCTTCGGCTACGGACTGACCCTCGCCAAGGGCATGATCGTCGAGGGTTCGGCGGAGTACGTCCTCGTCATCGGCGTGGAGCGGCTCAGCGACCTCACCGACAAGGAGGACCGCGCGACGGCCTTCCTCTTCGGCGACGGCGCCGGCGCGGTCGTCGTCGGTCCCTCCAAGGTGCCGGCCATAGGCCCGACCGTCTGGGGCTCCGAGGGCGACAAGTCCGAGACGATCAAGCAGACCGTGGCGTGGGACGAGTTCCACGCCGATCGCCCGGAGAAGTTCCCCGCCATCACGCAGGAGGGCCAGGCGGTCTTCCGCTGGGCCGTCTTCGAGATGGCGAAGGTCGCCCAGCAGGCGCTGGACGCGGCCGGGATCGCCCCGGAAGACCTGGACGTCTTCATTCCGCACCAGGCCAACATGCGGATCATCGACTCGATGGTGAAGACCCTGAAGCTGCCGGAGAACGTCACGGTCGCCCGTGACGTGGAGACCACCGGCAACACCTCCGCCGCCTCGATTCCGCTCGCTATGGAGCGGCTTCTGGCGACCGGTCAGGCGAAGAGCGGCGACACCGCGCTCGTCATCGGCTTCGGGGCGGGTCTCGTCTACGCCGCGACGGTCGTTACCCTCCCCTAGGCACACCAGGCCTTTTGGCCCGGACGCCCGAACCCTGCAGATAAACACCGAAGGAGCGCCAACATGGCCGCCACTCAGGAAGAGATCGTCACCGGTCTCGCCGAGATCGTCAACGAGATCGCCGGTATCCCGGTCGAGGACGTCCAGCTGGACAAGTCCTTCACCGACGACCTGGACGTCGACTCGCTGTCCATGGTCGAGGTCGTCGTCGCCGCCGAGGAGCGCTTCGACGTCAAGATCCCCGACGAGGACGTCAAGAACCTCAAGACGGTCGGCGACGCTGCCGACTACATCCTCAAGCACCAGGCCTGATCCGGCCGGCTCCTGTGTCGCCACCCGGCGGTGGCGCCGCTGATTCACGACCCTCTACACGTGGAGAAGATTTTCCAGTGAACTCGACCAATCGCACCGTGGTCGTCACCGGTATCGGCGCAACCACTCCGCTGGGTGGCGACTCGGCGTCGACCTGGGAAGGTCTGATGGCCGGTCGTTCCGGCGTCAAGCCTCTCGAGGGCGAACGTTTCGCCGAATTGCCCGTCCGGATCGCCGCGATCGCGGCCGTCGATCCGGGCGACGTCCTGCCCCGCCCGCTCGCCCGCAAGCTGGACCGCTCGGCGCAGTTCGCGCTGATCGCGGCCCGCGAGGCGTGGGCGGACGCCGGCTTCACCGGCAAGGCCGGTGAGGACGACAAGGTCCGGCCCGAGCGGCTGGGCTCGGTCATCGCCTCCGGTATCGGCGGCGTGATCACCCTGCTCGACCAGTACGACGTGCTCAAGGAGAAGGGCGTACGCCGCGTCTCCCCGCACACCGTGCCCATGCTCATGCCCAACGGCCCGGCCGCCAACGTCGGCCTGGAGGTCAACGCCCAGGCCGGTGTGCACACTCCGGTCTCCGCCTGCGCCTCGGGCGCGGAGGCGATCGGGTACGCCGTCGAGATGATCCGCACCGGCCGTGCCGATGTGGTCCTCGCCGGTGGCACCGAGGCGGCGATCCACCCGCTGCCGATCGCCGCGTTCGCCAACATGATGGCGATGTCCAAGCACAACGAGGAGCCCGAGAAGGCCTCCCGTCCGTACGACACGGGCCGTGACGGCTTCGTCCTCGGCGAGGGTGCCGGGGTCGTCGTCCTGGAGTCCGCGGAGCACGCCGCCGCGCGTGGCGCCAAGGTCTACTGCGAGGTGCTGGGCCAGGGGCTGTCCGCCGACGCCCACCACATCGCCCAGCCCGAGCCGACCGGTCGTGGCATCGCCGCCGCGATGCAGAACCTGCTGGACCAGACGGACCTCAAGCCGTCCGAGGTCGTGCACCTCAACGCGCACGCCACGTCGACGCCGCAGGGCGACGTCGCGGAGCTGAAGGCTCTGCGCAAGGTTCTGGGCGACGACCTCGACCATGTCGCGATCTCCGCGACGAAGTCGATGACCGGTCACCTCCTCGGTGGTGCGGGCGGCATCGAGACCGTCGCGACGGTCCTGGCGCTGCACCACCGGATGGCTCCGCCGACGATCAACGTGGAGCACCTCGACGAGGCGGTGGAGGCGGACATCGTGCGCGATGAGCCTCGGCCGCTTCCGGAGGGGTCGATCGCCGCCATCAACAACTCGTTCGGCTTCGGCGGTCACAACGTGGTCCTGGCGTTCCGCAGCGTCTGACCTGCGGTACGCGGCCCTGATACACCGAAACCCGTCTCCCCCTGCTGGGGAGACGGGTTTCGTCCGTTGCACGGGGCGTTTCGGGGGCTCTGCCCCCGGCCCCCCGCTCCGCGGTCGCCGGAGGGCTGAATCCTGCGCCCTCACACCACCTGGTGCAGCCACCGCACCGGGGCGCCCTCTCCCGCGTGGCGGAAGGACTCCAACTCGTCGTCCCACGGCTTGCCGAGCAGCTTGGCGATCTCGGCCTCCAGGTCGGTCTCGCCCCGCACCGACCGCGCCAGCGCCGCCCGCAACCGGTCCTCGGGCACCAGGATGTCGCCGTGCATGCCGGTGACGGCGTGGAAGATGCCCAGTTCGGGCGTGGAGCTGTAGCGCTCGCCCTCCGACGTGGGGCTCGGCTCAGCCGTCACCTCGAAGCGCAGCAGATCCCAGCCGCGCAGCGCGGAGGCCAGCTTCGACGCCGTGCCGGGCCTGGCCTGCCAGGAGAACTCGGACCGCCAGGTACCGGGCGCGGCCGGCTGTCTGATCCAGTCCAGCTGGACCCGCACACCGAGGACACCCGCCACCGCCCATTCGACATGGGGGCAGAGCGCGCGCGGTGCGGAGTGAACGTACAGAACTCCACGTGTCGTCACCGGGACCTCCAGTGTGGGACGAAGTTCGCCTTCCCCAGCGGCCTCGCGCCCGTACCGTCTCTTCTCGGCCGGTTCCCGAGGTTGTCATCAGTAAACAGCATCGGGGTGAATCTCCTGAAAAAGGACAGTATGTGACGTGATGTGATTTACAGAAAGCCACCCGAATAGAGCCGGGTGAGGGGAAGCGCCGCTGGTTCGACGAGGAAAAGCTACCGCGCGGCGGCGTCCGAGGTGTGACGTACCGTCGGTCCTGGGCCCATCATTCGCTCAGCTTTCACCCTGCAGGGCGCCCGGGCCTTCCGACCGGTGCCACGAGGGGTTGCCGGGGGCATAACCGAGGGGAGCCAAGGGATGCAGGATCGTTCCGCCCGCCACCGTTCGCGTACCGTGGCCGCCGTCCTGACGGCCGTCTCGTTGCTCGGCACGGCCGCTCTGACCGGCTGCGACGCCGACCGGGACGGGACGACGAAGGGGGCGACGGCCGAAAAGCAGCGGCCGCCGGCCAAGCCAGGCCCGCTCTGGGACCGCAGACCGGGGTCGGTGGCCGCCGTCGGCGACTCCATCACCCGCGGTTTCGACGCCTGTTCGGTGCTGGCGGACTGCCCGGAGGTGTCCTGGGCGACCGGCACGGACAGCGGGGTGCGCAGCCTCGCCGTGCGGCTGCTCGGTGAGTCGGGGGCCGCCGAGCGCAGCTGGAACCATGCCCGGACGGGGGCCAGGATCGCGCAGTTGCCGGAGCAGATGGCGCTGGCCGCGAAGGAGAAGCCGGATCTGGTGACGGTGATGATCGGTGCCAATGACGCCTGCCGGGACTCGGCGCGGTTCATGACTCCGGTGGCGGATTTCCGGGCGTCGTTCGAGGCTTCGATGCGTCAGTTGCGCGCCGGGGCGCCGAAGGCGCAGGTGTATGTGTCGAGCGTGCCGGATCTCAAGCGGCTCTGGTCGACGGGGCGCGGAAATGCGCTGGGCAAGCAGATCTGGAAGCTGGGGATCTGTCAGTCGATGCTGGGTGACGCGGACGACATGGGCGCGCGCGCCGTGGCCCGGCGCACCTCGGTGCAGGAGCGGGTCGTGGCGTACAACGACGTGCTGCGGAAGGTCTGTGCGAAGGACCGGCGCTGCCGTTACGACGGCGGGGCGGTATTCGACTACCGGTTCACCGGCAAGCAGCTCAGCCAGTGGGACTGGTTCCATCCGGGGCGGAACGGGCAGGCGCGGCTGGCGGAGATCGCATACCGCAATGTCACCTCGCCCCGGCCCCCGGCGTAGGGTTTGTGATCATGGACACGGGTTCGAGCACGGCGCTGCGTACGGAAGAGTTCGGCACCCTCGCGGACGGCGCCGTGGTGCACCGCTGGACGCTGGAGCGGGACGGTACGCGGGTGCGTGTCCTGACGTACGGCGGCATCGTGCAGTCGGTCGAGGTGCCCGGCCGGGACGGGGTGCGGGCGGATGTGGCGCTCGGGCTGCCGGATCTCGCCGGGTACGAGACGTATTCGGGTCCGTATTTCGGCGCGCTGGTCGGGCGGTACGCGAACCGGATCGGTGGTGCCTGTTTCGAACTGGACGGGCGGACACACCGGGTGACGCGCAATGAGGGGCGCAACCATGTGCACGGCGGGGCCCGGGGCTTCGACAAGCGCGTGTGGCAGGCGCGGGAGGTGGCGGACGGTGTCCGGCTCTCCCTGGTCTCCGAGGACGGCGAGGAGGGCTTCCCGGGACGCCTCGCGGTGTCGGCGACGTACACCCTGGACGAGGGCGGGGCGCTGCGGATCGCGTACCGGGCGACGACGGACGCCCCGACGGTGCTGAACCTGACGAATCACACGTACTGGAATCTCGCGGGCGGCGGCAGTGGCAGCGCGCTCGGGCAGGTGCTGCGGATCGCGGCCGGGCAGATCACTCCGGCGGACGCCGAGTCGCTCCCGACGGGCGAGTTCCTGCCGGTGGACGGAACCCGGTTCGACTTCCGAGAGCCGAAGCCGGTCGGCGCGGGCTACGACCACAACTTCGTGCTGGACGGCGCCGTCCCGGGCCCGGCGGCCGAGCTGTACGACGCGGTGTCGGGGCGCGTCCTGACCGTCACCACGACGGAACCCGGGATGCAGCTGTACACGGCGGACCACTTCGACGGGCGGCCGTTCGGGCCCTGTGCCGGGATCGCGCTGGAGACCCAGCACTTCCCGGACTCCCCGAACCGGCCCGAGTTCCCGGGCACGGTGCTGCGGCCGGGCGAGGAGTACGTCTCGACGACGGTGTACGGATTCGCGGTGCGCCGAGGTGCGCCGACGGCATGAATCGGCATGAGGAGAGCCCCGGAGCGGGGTCAGGTACCGCGCCGGGGCTCTCCCGTACCGGGGGCCGCTACTCCTTGATGTCCACGGCCGTCGTCAGGCGTACGTCACCGACCGAGCGGGCCGCCTGCACCTCGTACGTGCCGGGGACGAGTGTCCAGTCGTACGCCGTCTCGTCCCAGATCTCGTACGCGCGCCGCTCCAGCGGAATCACTGCCTCGGCACTCTCGCCGGGGGCCGCCTCGACCCGTGCGAAGCCGGCCAGCCAGCGGACCGGACGTTCGGCGGTGTCCTCCCGGGGCGCCAGGTAGAGCTGGACGGTCTCGGCTCCGGGCCGGGTGCCGGTGTTGCGGAGGCGGACGGTGGCGGTGTCGGGGCCGGCCACCAGGCTCTCGTACTCCCAGGTGGTGTAGCCGAGTCCGTGGCCGAAGGGGTAGGCGGGCGCGGTGCCGGCCTTCTCCCAGGCCCGGTAGCCGACGAAGACACCCTCCTCGTAGTGGAGTTCGCCGCCGGTCGGGGTGGTGGAGGAGACCGGGACGTCGGCGAGCGCGACCGGCCACGTGGTGGGGAGGCGGCCGCCCGGTTCCTCGGCGCCGAGCAGGACATCGGCAAGGGCGTGCCCGGCCTCCTGGCCGGGGAACCAGCTGAGCAGGACCGCGGCGACCTCGTCGCGCCAGGGAAGCTCCACCGGGGAGCCGGAGTTGACGATCACGACGGTGTTCGGGTTGACGGCGGCGACGGCCCTGACGAGCTCGTCCTGGTGGCCGGGGAGCTTCAGGTCGGTGCGGTCGAAGCCCTCGGACTCGACGCGTTCGGTGGTGCCGACGACGACGATCGCGGTGTCCGCAGTGCGGGCCGACTCGACGGCCTCGGCGATCAGCTCCTGGGGGTCGCGGCGCGGGCCGAGGTGGCAGAAGGAGAACGAGACGCCGGGGATCGGTGCGTCGTCGCCCAGGGTTTCGGGGATCTGCCGCAGGGAGACCTCGACGGGTTCGTCCGCCGCGAGTGCGATCCGGCCGCGCTCCAGGGGGTTGCCGAAGAACGCTTCGCCGGGATCGGCGGAGCCGGTGACCCGGTGGACCTCGTCGTACAGGGTCTCGCCGGCGACGGTGAGGCTGAGCGCTCCGGTTCCGCGGGTGCCGAAGATGTGCTCCCCGCCGTCGCGCGGGACGAAGGTGCCGGTGATCTCGACGCTGTGCAGCGTCTCGCGGGTCACGCCCTCGGGGAGGTCGGCGCCGATCCACTGGACGGTGCCGCTGTGCAGCGGGGCCGAGCCGATGACGGTGCCGGAGGCGTCGTAACAGACGGCCCTGAGGTCGAAGCCCTTCTCTGCGGGGGTGAGTTCGTTGTTCGGGTCGGCGCCGACGCGGTAGTCGAGGACGTCCTCGGGGAGGGCGGCGGTGAGGCCGTCCAGCGGCGAGACGATGTGGGGCGGGAAGACCTGGGCGGAGCCACCGCCGAGGACCCGGGCGTCCCGGGCGAGCGCCCCGCTGAGCGCGACCTTGCGGACGGCGGCCGGGTCGATGGGGAGCGCGGCGCGTTCATTGCGTACGAGGACGAAGGAGCGGCGGGCGATCTCGCGGGCCAGCGCATCGCCGTCGACGGTCTCGGGGCGTCCGGCCTCGTCGACGACGGGCGGGGCGCCGTCCAGGACGCCGACGCGGGCGGCCAGCCGCAGCACATTGCGTACGGCCCCGTCGACGACGGACTCCTCGACCTCACCGGCCCGTACGGCGTCGGCGAGCGCCTTCCCGTACACGGTCCTGGGGCCCGGCATGGCGACGTCGAGGCCGCCGTTGACGGCGGCGACGGTGGAGCGGGCGGCCAGCCAGTCGGAGACGATGTAGCCGTCGAAGCCCCATTCGCCGCGCAGCACCGCGTTCTGCAGATAGCGGTGCTCGGTCATGGTGGAGCCGTTGACCTGGTTGTACGCGGCCATGATGCCCCACGGGTGGGCGTTCTTGACGATGCGTTCGAACGGGGCGAGGTAGATCTCGCGCAGGGTGCGCGGGGCGACGATGTTGTCGACGGTGAAGCGGTCGGTCTCGGCGTCGTTGGCGACGAAGTGCTTGACGGTCGTACCGACGCCGCCGTCCTGCACGCCCCGCACATAGCCGGTGCCGATCTCGCCGGTGAGGTACGGGTCCTCGCTGTACGTCTCGAAGTGGCGCCCGCCGAGCGGGGAACGGTGGAGGTTCACGGTCGGGGCGAGGAGGACGTGCACCCCCTTGCGGCGGGCCTCCTGGGCCAGCAGCCGGCCGGCCCGGCGGGCCAGGGCCGGGTCCCAGGTCGCGGCGAGCGCGGTGGGCGAGGGCAGTGCGACGGACGGGTCGTCGGCGGTCCAGGCGACCCCGCGGACGCCGATCGGCCCGTCGGACATCACCAGGGAGCGCAGCCCTACGGCGGGGAGCTCGGGCAGCGACCACATGTCCTGGCCGGCCAGGAGCCGCGTCTTGTCGTCGAGCCCCAGTGCGGCCAGCGCCGCATCGACCGCGGCCTCGCGGGCCGCATCGGGGTTGGTGGATGTGGACGCGCCTGCCACGGCCGTACCTCCTCGTCGGATTCCTGCACTGAATGTCTCCATACTGACTCCGTAACCGGTAGAGCAGTAGGCTTCGTTATCAGTATGTGATTTATAGGGATGGCGTACGGTCCTCGGGGCGGAACCGGTGGAGCACCGAAAGGGGCCGGGAGATGGTGCGGGCCAGAAGCGCGGAGCGGCGGGCGGAGATTCTCCGCGCCACCCTCGAAGTGATCGCCGAGCGCGGGTATCGCGGCGCCTCGCTGGGTGCTGTCGCCGAGCGCGTCGGCCTCAGCCAGCAGGGGCTCCTGCACTACTTCCCGACCAAGGAGGCGCTGCTCGTCGCCGTGCTGGAGGAGCGCGACCAATGGGACACGGGCGGCGGCACCCGGAGCGACGGCACGTGGCGGATCGATCTGCTGGCCTCGCTCGTCGAGTACAACGCGATGCGACCCGGCATCGTCCAGACGTTCTCGGCGCTGCTCGGCGAGAGCGTGACGGAGGGGCATCCCGCGCGGGAGTTCTTCACCCGCCGCTACACCCAGGTCCGGGCCAGCATGGCGGCGATGCTGCGCGCCGAGTACGGCGAGCGGCTGCCGGGCGGCCTGAGTCCGGAGCGCGCGGCGCCGCTGCTGGTGGCGATGATGGACGGGCTTCAGTACCAGTGGCTGCTGGACCCGGATTCGGTGGACATGCCGGCGGCTTTCCAGGATTTCCTGACGCTCTTGCGGTCGACGGAATCGAGCGCACCCGAGAACCCTCGACCATGACATGACCTGCACCAACACCTGTACGACAAGATCGACAATCCCCACCTGCGGGTGATTTCCCAACGATCTACGCGCGTCCGGTCAAGGGTCACCGTCCCGGGCGCCCCAGGGTGGGGCGCATGACTTCCAAGCCTGCTGGGCCTTCCTCCGGCCTGCCCTCCCGGCGCACCATGATCACAGGTGCCGCCGCCGGTGCCGCCGCCCTTGCCACGACCGCCGTGGGCTCCGCAAGTGCCGCCGCGCCGGGCGCCCTTGGTGCGCCCGCCGCATCCGGAACCGCGCTCGCGCCCGCGGCCGCCCCCGGCTCGGACTGGGACGCCTGCCTGACCATCGCCCGCGCCGTCCTCGTACGCGACGAACAGGACCAGCCGCTGGTCCCCCACTACCGCGACATCCTGCTGACCAAGGGCCTGCCGCGCAGCCGCAAGGCCCCCAAGAAGGTGCTGGTCGTCGGCGCGGGCCCGGCCGGGCTCACCGCCGCCCATCTGCTCCGCAGCGCCGGGCACACCGTCACCGTGATCGAGGCCAACGGCAACCGTGTCGGCGGCCGGATCAAGACCTTCCGCAAGGGCGGCCACGAGAACGCGAAGGCGCCGTTCGCCGACCCGAAGCAGTACGCCGAGGCCGGCGCCATGCGCATCCCCGACAGCCACCCGCTCGTCACCGGACTCATGGACAGCTTCGACCTGAAGCGCCGCCGCTTCTACCTGGTCGATGTCGACACCGAGGGCCGGCCGGTCAACCACACCTGGATCCACGTCAACGGCATCCGGATGCGCAAGGCCGACTACGCGCAGAAGCCGCAGGCGATCAACCGCTCGTTCGGGGTTCCCGCGGCGTTCGAGAACAAGACCGCCGCGACGATCGTGCGGGAGGCCTTCGCACCCGTGCGCAAGGAGTTCGAGGGCAAGGAGGGCCGCGAGCTCGTCGAGGGCTGGGCGCGGGTCATCCAGCGGTACGGACACTGGTCGATGTTCCGCTTCCTGACCGAGGCGGCCAAGCTCGACGAGCGCACCATCGACCTCGTCGGCACGGTCGAGAACCTCACCTCCCGGCTCCATCTCGCCTTTGTGCACAGCTTCATCGGCGCCTCCCTGATCAGCCCGGACACCGCGTTCTTCGAGCTGCCGGACGGCACGGCCACTCTTGCCGACGCGATGTACGAGCGGGTCGAGGACATCGTGCGGCTGGACCGCCGGGCCACCAGGATCAGCTACGGCGCAGACCGCGTCCGGGTCGAGACGGTCTCCGAGGGCCGGGACGGCAAGCCGCTCGTGCGCGAGACGTTCACCGGCGACCGGGCGATCATCACCGTGCCGTTCTCCGGGCTGCGCCACATCCCCGTCGCTCCCGCGCTCTCGTACGGGAAGCGGCGCGCGATCACCGAGATCCACTACGACGCGGCGACCAAGGTGCTGCTCGAATTCAGCCTCCGCTGGTGGGAGTTCGAGGAGAAGGACTGGAAGACCGAGCTGGACAAGGTCCGGCCCGGTCTGTACGAGGCCTACCGGCTGGGCAGGGCGCCGGCCGACGGTTCACTGCTGGGTGCCCACCCCTCCGTACCGCCCGGTCATCTCCCGCCCAACCAGCGCGTGCACTACGCGGCGTACCGGGCCACCGCCCGCAACCAGCCCGAGGCGGCGCATGTCATCGGCGGCGGATCGGTCACCGACAACCCCAACCGCTTCATGTTCCAGCCGTCCCACCCGGTCGAGGGGAGCGCGGGCGGCGTCGTCCTCGCCTCGTACAGCTGGGCCGACGACGCGCTGAAGTGGGACTCGCTGGACGACGACGAGCGCTATCCGCACGCCCTGGGCGGGGTGCAGGACGTGTACGGGCAGCGCATCGAGGTCTTCTACACGGGCGTCGGCGCCACCCAGTCGTGGATGCGCGATCCGTACGCGTACGGCGAGGCCTCGGTGCTGCTGCCGGGCCAGCACACCGAGTTGTTCGCCGATGTGCGCTCGGTCGAGGGGCCGCTGCACTTCGCCGGCTGCCACACCTCGATCAAGCCGGCCTGGATCGAGGGGGCCCTGGAGTCGGCGGTCAGGTCCGCGCTGGAGGTGCACAGCAGCTGACCCGTGTCCGGCGGGCGTCGCTCGGCCAAGACCTTCAGTGCCCTGCCAGGCCCAGGGTGACGCCCAGTCCGACGAGCACCGATCCGATGCCCCTGTTGAGGGCCTTCTGCCACCTCAGCATCGCGGTGCGCAGACGCGAGTTCGAGAAGAACAGTGCGACCAGGCCGAACCAGCCGAGATGGGCGACGGACATGAACAACCCGTAGCCGGCCTGCTGCCACAGGCCGGTTGTGGGCCCGACGACCTGGGTGAAGGTCGATACGACGAAGAGCGTGGTCTTGGGGTTCAGCGCATTGGTGAGGAAGCCGGTGCGCAGGGCCCCGAGCCGGGTGAGCTGCGGCTTCGAGTCCAGGTCGACGCCGATATCGCTGCGGGCGAAGAAGGTCCGCACCCCGATATAGACGAGATAGGCCGCGCCGACCAGTTTGATCGCGGTGAACAGGGCGGTCGAGGACGCGATCAGCAGCCCGACGCCGAGCATCGTGTACGTGACATGGACGAGCACGCCTGCGGCGACTCCGACGGCGGCCAGCAGCCCCGTCGTACGACCGTGGAGACAGCTGTTGCGGACGACCATCGCGAAGTCCGCGCCCGGACTGATGACGGCGAGGACGGTGATGACGGCGACAGCGATGATCTCGGTCATGGGCGCGGAATCTCCTCAGCCCTTGTCAAGGGTGTACGGGGCGGGGGCCACGTCCTCGTCGGGCGCCACCAGGTCCCGCGCCAGCAGGGTGGCTCCGGCGACGGCGCCCGGCATCAGGAACACGGCGACGAACGGGACGAGGAAGGCGAGTCCCAGCGGTACGCCGAAGCCGAGGGTCAGCATGCGGCGCCCGCGCAGCAGGACGAGCCGGTCCTTCAGGACCATGCCGCGGCGCTGGAGTGCGACGGCGGTGAGCTCCTCGGAGAGGAAGTAGCCGGTGACGCAGAAGCCGATCACGGGGACGACGGTCTGGCCGACGACCGGAATGAATCCGAGGGCGAAGAGCAGCACCGCGTACAGCCCCACCCGCACCAGGATGCGGGCGCTGTCGCGGGCGGATATCCACAGCTCTTGCCAGAGCGGCAGCCCGGACTCGGGGACCTCGCCGCCTTCCGTACGGTCGACCTGCTCGGAGAGCGACTCGTAGAAGGGCTGGCCGACCAGCAGCGTCACGGCGGTGAACGTGATCACGGCGAGGAAGAGGCCGAGGGCGAAGACCAGCACGGTAAGGGTGTTACGGAGCAGGCCGAGCCAGGGCGACGACCAGTCGTCGGCGAAGGGTGTCGCCCACGTCACCAGGTTGTCGGCGCCGTAGCCGAGGCCGACGAGAGCCGCCGCATACAGGACGAGAGTGATGAGTCCGGGCAGCAGCCCGAAACCGAACCAGCGTCCGTGCCTGCCGACCCATCGCTGTCCCTTTATCAAGTAGCCGAAGCCCACCCCTAGATCACGCATGGCGTCAGCGTACTGGTGGGGGCAAAGGCCTTTCCCGCCGCGGTGTGTCCGGTGCACGGCCGAGGGCCGCACCCCTGTGGGGGTACGGCCCTCGGTCGGTTCCGAGCGGTCAGGCGACCGACAGCTCGACCTTGATGTTGCCGCGCGTGGCGTTCGAGTACGGGCACACCTGGTGGGCCTTCTCGATGAGCGACTGCGCGGTTGCGGTGTCGACGTTCGGGATGGTGGCGGTGATCGCGACCTCCAGACCGAAGCCGCCCTCGGCGGTCTTGCCGATGCCGACCGCGGCGGTCACCGTGGAGCCGGAGATGTCGGCCTTCTCCTGACGGGCCACGACGCCGAGTGCTCCCTGGAAGCAGGCGCTGTAGCCGGCCGCGAAGAGCTGCTCCGGGTTGGTGCCCGCGCCGCTTCCGCCCATGGCCTTGGGCGGGTTGACGATGACGTCGAGGTTGCCGTCGTCGGACGAGACGCGGCCGTCACGGCCGTTCTCGGCGGTGGCGACGGCGGTGTAGGCAACAGTGATGTCCTGAATGGCCATGCTGGAAATTCCTTCTGCTGTGCGCCGCGACTCGCGCCCACGATCGCGACGGCCTGTGGAGGAGCCTAACGGGTGCACCGGAGTCCCTGTCAGGCGAGGGAAACGATCATCTTTCCGGTGTTCTCGCCACGCAGCAGACCCGTGAACGCGTCGAAGCCGTTCTCGATGCCTTCGACGAAGGTCTCCCCGTACTTCAGCTCGCCCGAGGCCAGCCAGCCGGCGACCTCCTGGACGAACTGCGGCTGGAGGGCGGCGTGATCGCTGACGAGCATGCCCTGGATGCGCAGCCGCTTGCCGATGACCAGGGCGAGGTTGCGCGGGCCGGGGGTCGGCTCGGTGGCGTTGTACTGGGCGATCATTCCGCAGACGGTGACGCGTCCGTGCACGTTGAGCGAGGAGATCGCCGCTTCGAGGTGCTCTCCGCCGACATTGTCGAAGTAGACGTCGATGCCGTCGGGGGCGGCCTCGCGCAGCTGCTCGGCGACCGGGCCGTTCTTGTAGTTGAAGGCCGCGTCGAAGCCGTACTCCTCCACGAGGAGCTTGACCTTCTCGTCGGAGCCGGCCGAGCCGATGACCCGCGAGGCGCCCTTGAGCTTCGCCATCTGGCCGACCTGGCTGCCGACCGCACCGGCCGCGCCGGATACGAAGACGGCGTCGCCCTCCTTGAAGGAAGCGACGTCGAAGAGGCCGGCGTAGGCGGTGAGCCCGGTCATGCCGAGCACGCCGAGATAGGCGGAGAGCGGGGCAAGCGACGCGTCGACCTTCACGGCGTGCTCGGCCGGGACGTCGGCGTACTCGCGCCAGCCGAGACCGTGCAGGACGTGGTCGCCGACCGCGATGCCCTCCGCGTTCGAGGCGATGACCTCGCCGACCGCTCCGCCTTCCATGGGGTGGTCGAGCTTGAAGGGCGGGGTGTACGACTTCACGTCGTTCATCCGGCCCCGCATGTACGGGTCGACCGAGAAGTGCAGATTGCGGACGAGGACGCGGCCCTCGCCGGGAGCGGTGACCGGGGCCTCACGCAGCGCGAAATCCTCGGCCTTCGGCCAGCCGTGGGGGCGGGCGACGAGGTGCCATTCACGGCTGGACGTGGGAAGTGCTGCAGACATGGGCTCGGGGTCTCCTCGATGTCCTACGGGGTGGGGGGAAGCTTCGCCCGGGCCGGTGGGGGCCGACGGAGGGGAAGGCGAAATGCTTCATTACATGAAACAACCATGCTCCTGAATATTTCACCTTGTCAAGTAACCGGCTATCCTGGGCGTCATGGCCACCACTCGTACAGACCCTCTGACCCTCGAAGTCGTCGAGCTCATCGGTACCGTCGTGGCGCGCTACTACGAGGAGTACGACGAGGCCGCGGCGGCCCACTCCCTCACCGGCGCCCAGGCGCGCGTCCTCGGGCTGCTCGCCCTGGAGCCGACACCCATGCGCAAGATCGCCGAGAAGCTGAAGTGCGAGCCGTCGAACATCACCGGCATCGTCGACCGGCTGGAGACGCGCGGCCTGGTGGAGCGCAGGCCGGATCCGGCCGACCGGCGGGTGAAGCTGGCCGCCCCGACGGAGAAGGGGGCACAAACGGCGCAGCAGCTGCGCGATTCGCTCACCTTCGCCCGGGAGCCGCTGGCCGAGCTGTCGGACGAGGACCGGACGATGCTGCGGGACCTGCTGCGGCGGATGCTGGGCGAATCAGGCCCGCGCCGCGACTGAGGACGTGGCGCGGCCCGGGGTCACGCGACCGGGCGAACCGCTCAGCAGAACCACGGGATCCACCAGCACGACTCGGACTCGGTCGGCGTGGGCGTGGGGGCGGGGGTGGGCGAGGCCGGGGGCGTCGACCTCGTCGGTTTGTCGCTGGGCCGGGCGGATCCCGAGGGGTCGCCGGGCGTTCCCCCGGTGGGGCCGGACGACGGCTCCGTGGACGTGGAGGGCGAGGCGGGGGCCGGTGCCGACGCGGCGGAACCCTCGGGGCGGGCGCTGCCGGTCGCCCCGCCCGCACCCGTGGCATCGGCCGGACGGGAATCGGTGGCCGGGCGCGCGGACGGGCCGTCCACCGGACCGGGCGGCTCGACCGCGTCGCTCGCCGAGGGGTCAGGGGCCGGCTCGGTCGTGACCGAGTTCGATTCACGTACGTAGTCCGAGGCGCTGTCGTCGCCCTTCGGCTCGATGGCCAGCTCGGCCAGGCTCAGCGCCCCGGCCGCGAGGACCACGCCGAGCACGACGAGCAGGGCCGTCCGGCCGCGACGGCGGTGCGCACGCCGGCCGCGCCCCTGCGCCCCGGCCCTCCGGTCCGGCCTGCGGGAACCATGCGTGCCGCGCGCGGGCTGGGCAGCACCGCGCCCCCGGCGGCGTCGGCCCCCGGGCTGGGGCGGTGCGGCCGTTTCGCGCTCCGCATCCGGTTCGTGACCGGAGAACGCAGGCGTGGCGTAGTGGCTCAGCGCCTCGGCGGGGGTTCCGCATCCGGCACAGGCCAGGGCACCGTTGAGATGCCGCTGACACGGGTGGCAGTAATCCATGGCGCCCGCAGATTAGATGCCTGTAGGACAACGTAGATAGCCGCTCAGGTGAGGATTCTGTGTGGAACTGTTGAATCCATGACCGCTCCCACGCGTTTCGGCCCTCGTGAGTTCCAGCTCGTCCTGTTGCGCCGGATGGCCGACCACCAACCCGCCCTCGTCGACGACGCCCGACAGGAACTGAGCGCCTCGCTCGCCGAGATGCGGGAGGCCAACCGCCGTTGGCAGGCCATGGTGCGGGCGCCGCGCGGGCGGGGCGCCCTGCGCCGCTACCGTTCGGTGCTCGGCGATCCCGAGTCGTCCGTACACCGCACCATCGGCGACCTGGAGTGCGACGCGCTGCTGTGGCCGGTGCCGCTCTGGCCGGATCTGCGGTTCGAGGTGATGGTCGCGCCGAGCGGGGCCGTATGGAACGAATGGCTGGTCCGGGCGCCGGGAGCACCGGGCCCCGAGCTGCGTACCGTCGAGGATCTGCGTCCCTGGTCGGGCACGGTGGACGAGGTCGCGCGGGCCTTCGCACCGGCTCGCCCGATGGAAGGCAGCGCACCGACCCGGTGGGCGCTCGCGATCACCGCGCCCGGGACGGGTGAGCGGTATGTCGCCGAATTCACGTGGGGGCTGTTCCAGCGGCTGCTGCCCGGCTGACTTCCCCGTACCGCACTTTTCTGTCGGTTCGTCAGCTTTCTACCTCCTACGGCCCATCCCGACGCGCGCAATGACTCCGAACGGCGCACGATGCGAAGAGAGCCGGCTGCCGCCGGTACCCCAATCAGCGCTCTCGGGAGAACCTGCCGTGACCGTCAGCCTTGAGCAGTTGCGCCGTTGCCATGTCGCCGTCGACCTCGGGGCCGCCCGGACCCGCGTGTACATCAAGGGGCTCGGGCTCGTCGTCGACGAGCCGAGTGCCGCCGCCATGAACACCCGTACCGGCTCGCTCATCGCCGTCGGCACGCTCGCCGAGCAGATGACGGGCCGCACCCCCGACTACATCCGGGTGGTCCGCCCGGTCACCGGCGGAACCGTCATCGACATCGAGATGGCCCAGCGCATGCTCCGCCAGCTGCTCGGCGACAAGCTCCGCCGCCAGCTGCGCCGCAAGCCCCGGCTGCGGGCCGCCGCCTGCACCCCGCACGACAGCGATCCGCTCGCCCAGCGGGCCACCGTCGAGACACTGGTCGGGCTGGGCGCCCGGCGGGTCGAACTCGTCGACACCCTGATCGCGGCGGCCGTCGGCTGCGGGCTCCCCGTCGAGCAGCCGACCGCCTCCATGATCATGGTGTGCGGGGCGGCGACCACCCAGATCGCGGTGCTCTCGCTCGGTTCGATCGTGACCGCCGTACGCATCCCGATCGGCGGCGACGCCATCGATCACGCGGTGATCCAGCATCTGCGCCAGCACCACGAGTTGATGCTGCCGAGCCAGTCCGTACGCCCGCTCCAGCTGGCGCTCAGCGGCAGCGGTCTGACCGCGCACGGTCCCGCCACGACCGAGATCCACGGCCGTGACGTGGCCACCGGCCTGGCCCGCTCGGTGCACGTCGACACCGCCGCCGTGCAGCAGGCCATCCACGCCCCGCTGACCGCGGTGCTCGACGGCCTCGGCAAGATCCTGCGGGACTGCCCGCCCGACCTGGTGGCCGACATCGCCGACTGCGGGATCATGATGGTCGGCGGCAGCGCGCTGCTGCCCGGTCTCGATCAGATGCTGCGGGATGCGACGGGCGTGCCCGTGCACATCGCGGAGCGGCCCGACGTGTGCTCCGTACTGGGGCTCGGTGCGATGCTGGACGGCAAGATCCAGCCGCTGGTTCTCGACCCGCTCGCCTGCTGACCACCGCGGGGTGCGGCGCATGGCCGAAGAGGCAGCGAACACAGCGGCGGCGAACACGGCCGCCGGGCCCGGGGACGAGGAGACGGCCGCCGCGTCCGGCACCCCGCAGGCACCCCGGCTGCCGATGCTCCTGGAAGCGGTGCTGAGCATCGGCACCGATCTGGAACTGCGGGCCACCCTCCAGCAGATCGTGGACGCCGCCGCGGCACTGACCGAGGCCCGGTACGGCGCGCTCGGCGTGCTCGACCCCGAGCGCGGCACCATCAGCGAGCTGTTCACCTCGGGCATCGACGCCACCGAGCGGCAGCGCATCGGCGACTTCCCGGACGGGCACTCGGGGATGCTCGGCGTCCTCATCGACGAGCCGCAGCCGCTGCGCTCGGACGATCTGACCACCGACCCGCGCTCCTGCGGGGTGCCGCCCGGCCACCCGCCGATGCACTCCTTCCTCGGGTCGCCGATCCGGGTGCAGAACCAGGTGTTCGGCAATCTCTACCTCACCGAGAAGCGCACCGGCCGCTTCACCGATACGGACATGGCACTGATGCGGGTGCTGGCCGCACAGGCCGGAATCGCGATCGGCAATGCCCGGCTGTACGAGGCGGCCCGGCAGCGGGAGCGCTGGATCGAGGGGGCGGCCGCCGTCACCACCACCCTGCTGACCGGCGGGAACGCGGCCGACGCGCTGACGACCGTCGCCGAGGGGGCCAGAGCCCTCGCCGACGCCTGTGCCGGGGTGATCCTCCAGCCGAACAAGGAGGGCGGGATGGAGATCGTCACCGCGTCCACGCTCGACGACCCGGCCGGGATCGTCGGTACGACCATCGAGCCCGGCTCCGCCGTGCTGGTCGAACTGCTGGGCGGCGAACCGGTGTTCATAGAGGACTCGGCGACCGATCCGCGAATGACGACACATGTGCGCTCGCGGTTCGGCCCCAGCATGATGCTGCCGCTGCAGAGCGGCGGGCGACTGATCGGCACCCTTGCCCTGCCCCGGCGGCGCGGCGACCGCCCGTACACGGCCGTGGACCGGTTGCTGGCCTCCCAGTTCGCCTCGCAGGCCGCACTCGCCCTGGTCCTGGCGGACGCCCAGCACAACCGGGAACAGCTCGCGGTGTACGAGGACCGGGACAGGATCGCCCGCGATCTGCACGACCTCGTCGTCCAGCGACTGTTCGCGACCGAGATGATGCTGGAGTCGACCCGCCACAGGGCCGCCGCCCCGGAGACGGACGAGCTGCTCGGCAAGGCCGTCGACGAGCTGGACTCCACCATTCAGGAGGTACGGACGGCGATCTTCGCCCTCCAGCAGCCGCCCGCCGAGGCCCCCACCACGTTCCGCGGCCGGGTGCTGCGGGAGACCAGGGGCGCCGCGGCCGTCCTCGGCTTCCAGCCGTCGGTGCACTTCGACGGGGCGGTCGACACATTGGTCCGGGACCCCGTGGACCGGCGACTGCTCGCCGCGCTGCGGAGCGCCCTCGCGGCCGCGCACCGGCGGGCCGGGGTGTCGGCGATCGAGGTGGAGGTGGATGCGACGGCCGTGTTGCCGGACGGGCGGGCCGCGGTCCGGCTTGCGGTCGCCGACGACGGCCGGGACGAGGACGGCTCGCGCTCACCGACCGTCATCTGGCGGGCGCCGCTCTGAGCGCGACGCGGGTGTTGGAGTGGGCGACGCCGGCCTCCCGCTTGAGCCTGCGCAGCAGTCCGTCCAGTGCTGCGGTGTCGGCGACGGCGGCTCGTACGAGGTAGTCGTGGCCGCCGGTCACATGCACCACTTCGGTGATACCTGGCAGGGCGAGCACCGCCCGCTCGAACACCTCGTTCGTCGTGTCCATCCGCAGCGACACGTCGATGAAGACGACAAGGCCCGTACGGGTGTCGGCGGCCGGGTCGATGATCACGGTGAAGCCGCGGATGACACCGTCGCGCCGCAGCCGGCGCACCCGGTCGGCCGCGGCGTTGGCGCTGAGCCCGACCCGTACGCCCAGATCGCGGTACGAGATCCGGGCATCCTCCTGCAGGATGCCGAGGATTTCCCTGTCCAGACGGTCCATACTGCGATTGTCGCAGCTTTGTCCGGATTGCGACTTCGCAAGGCGCATCCTGAGCTCTCCCCTCCCGCGCGCGGTTCCCGGCCGGGTTGCCCCGCATGGCGCATCCCGACGGGCCCATGGCTTGTGCCCGCCCTTGACTGAATGGGTGGATACAGCCGCCAAACAGCCTCCTGTACCGGTCGGCGCACCGTCCGCGGCCGCCTATCGCAACCTCGTGATGGCCACGATCGGTTTCGGGCTGACCTTCTGGGCCTGGAATCTGATCGCGCCCATGGCCGGGGACTACAAGGAGCGGCTGGGCCTGACTTCGTTCGAGCAGTCGCTGCTGGTCGCGGTGCCGGTGCTGGTCGGTTCGCTGGGCCGGATCCCGGCGGGCGCACTCACCGACAAGTACGGCGCACGGCTGATGTTCCCGCTGATCTCGGCGCTCACCATCGTGCCGGTGCTGCTGCTGATCCCGGCGAAGAACTCCTACGGCGCGATGCTCGCCGTGGGCTTTCTGCTGGGCCTGGGCGGCACGACGTTCGCGATCGGTATCCCGCTGGTCAACTCGTGGTTCCCGCCCGCCGACCGGGGGCTCGCGCTGGGGGTGTTCGGCATGGGCATGGGCGGCGTCGCCCTGTCCGGGTACTTCACCCCGCGGATCGCCGAACACGGCGACAATCTGCCGTTCCTGGTGGTCGCGGCGGCCCTCGTGGTGTACGCGGCGCTGGCCGCGGTGCTGGTCAGCGACCGCCCGGACCGACCGGTACCGGCCGACTCGCTCGCCCATCGACTGGGTGAGGCGGGGCGGCTGCGGGTCACCTGGGAGCTGTCCGCGCTGTATGCGATCGGCTTCGGCGGGATCGTCGCGTTCGGCGTCTACCTCCCCACGTATCTGAAGACCTGGTACGGCCTCTCACCGACCGACGCCGGTACGAAGGCCGCCGGGTTCGCCCTGGTCACGGTCATCTTCCGGCCCATCGGCGGCTGGCTCTCCGACCGCATCCGCCCGGCCCTGGTCACGGCGGCGGCGCTCGGCCTGGCCGCCCTGATGGCGATCATCCAGGCCTTCGACCCGGAGCTGGCCCCCGGCGGCACGATCGCACTGCTCTGCATGGCGGCCGGCCTGGGCACCGCGAGCGGCAGCATCTTCGCCCTGGTCTCCCAGGTGACACCCCAGGCGAAGGTCGGCAGTGTGACCGGGATCGTCGGCGCGATGGGGGGCCTGGGGGGCTTCGTGCCACCGCTGGTGATGGGGGCGATCTACAGCGCGAAGGGGTCGTACTCGATCGGCTTCATGCTGCTGTCGGATCTGGCACTGGCGGGGTGCGTGTACGCGTACGGGTGCATGCGGGGGCTTCAACGGGAGTAGGGCTCGGCTTCGCGCGGGTTCGGGCGCCCCACCGCGACGGTTCCGTCCTCGAACGCCGGACGGGCTCGGTGGTCTCGCCGGGTCGGTGGCTTCTTCGGAGCCGGTCGGGGCATCTTCGAGTCCGTCCGGCGGTCGAGGACATCTTTTGAGCCCGTCCGGCGATCGAGAGCGAACCGGTCGGCGGACGGGCCCAGGGGTGCCGGACTAGGGTGCGGCAGGTGACTCCTCTTCTGTTTGTGCCGGATGACGGTTCCGCCCGGGAAGCCACCCGGTTCGGCGAACACACCATGACGTACGACCGGTTGGCCACCGCCTCCACCGCGCTCGCCGCGCGTCTCGGTGGTGCCGGACGAGTCGCCGTCTGGGCCACGCCCACGCCCGAGACCGTGGTCGCCGTCGTGGCCGCGCTGCGGGCCGGGGTGCCGGCGGTGCCGCTCAACCCGAAGACGGGCACGCGCGAACTCGCGCACATCGTGGCCGACAGCGAACCGACCGCGGTGCTGGCCGGGACGGGCGACGTGCTCCCGCCGGTGCTGGACACGCTGGGCCGTATCGATGTCGACACGGCCCCGGACGGCGAGGGCGGCGGCGCCGCGCTCCCGGAGCCCTCCCCCGAGTCCCCCGCGCTGATCGTCTACACCTCCGGCACCACGGGCCCGCCCAAGGGCGCGATCCTGCCGCGGCGGGCGATCGCCGCGTCGCTGGACGCGCTGGAGGACGCCTGGCAGTGGACCGGCGACGACGTGCTCGTCCACGCCCTGCCGCTGTTCCATGTGCACGGTCTGATCCTGGGCGTGCTCGGTCCGCTGCGCCGTGGCGGATCGGTGCGGCACCTGGGCAGGTTCTCCACCGACGGTGTGGCCCGGGAGCTGTCGTCCGGCGGCACGATGCTCTTCGGCGTACCGACGATGTACCACCGGCTGGCCGAGGCCCTCGACGGCTCCGACCCCGGTGCGACCGAGCTGGCGAAGGCGCTGGCCGGGGCCCGGCTGCTGGTGTCCGGGTCTGCCGCACTGCCGGTCCACGACCACGAACGGATCGCGGCGGCGACCGGCCGCCGGGTCATCGAGCGGTACGGCATGACGGAGACCCTGATGAACACGGGCGTCCGGGCCGACGGCGAACCACGCCCCGGCACGGTCGGCGCACCCCTTCGCGGCGTCGAGCTCCGCCTGGTCGAGGAGGACGGCACCCTCCTCACCGACCCCGACGCCATCGGCGAGATCCAGGTGCGCGGCCCGAACCTCTTCACCGGCTATCTGAACCGCCCCGACGCCACGGCCGCCGCGCTCACCGAGGACGGCTGGTTCCGCACGGGAGACATGGCCACCCGTGACACCGACGGCTATGTACGGATCGTCGGCCGCAAGGCGACCGATCTGATCAAGAGCGGCGGGTACAAGATCGGCGCCGGTGAGATCGAGAACGCGCTCCTCGACCACCCCGGTGTCCGCGAGGCCGCCGTCACCGGTGAACCGGACCCGGATCTGGGCGAGCGGATCGTCGCCTGGGTGGTACCGGCCGACCCCGCCTCGCCCCCGACGAAGGACGAGCTCGCGGACCATGTGGCCGCCCAGCTGTCCCCGCACAAGCGCCCGCGCACGGTCCGTTACCTGGACGAACTTCCCCGCAACGACCTGGGCAAGATCATGAAGCGGTCGCTCCATGCCTGACCGGCTGACGGCGAGGGCGGCGATCGCGGCCGTCACCACCGAGTTCGAGGAGTTCACCGAATCCGGCGTGGCCGACCGGGACACGGATGGTGACGGGCCCCTGTCCTGGGCCGGGTACGCGGACTCCCGGGCCCGCGCCGCCGCCCGTACCGGCGAGGAGGAGTCCGTCGTCCACGGCCTCGCCTCCGTCGGCGGCCGGAGCTGTGTCCTGGTCTCGTTCGAGTTCGGATTCCTGGGCGGCTCACTCGGGCAGCGCACCGGGGACCTGCTGGAGGCCGCGTACGAGGCCGCCCGGACCCGGGGGCTTCCGCTGGTCTCGCTCATCGCGACGGGCGGCAGCCGGATGCAGGAGGGCATGGTCGCCCTGACCCAGCTGCAGCGTGTGGCCCGCGCCTCGGCACGGCTGCGGGCGGCCGGCCCCGCTCAGCTCGCGGTCCTGCGTGACCCGACGACGGGCGGCGGCTGGGCAACGCTGGGCGCGGGCGCCGATGTGATCCTGGCGCTGCCGGGCGCCCAGGTGGGGTTCGCCGGGTCCCGGGTGCGGCCCGCGGACGCGGACCCTCACGCGTACACCGCCGAGGGCCAGCTGGCCGCGGGCCAGATCGACGCCGTCGTCCCGCCGGACGAGCTCCCAAAGACAGTGGCCCGCTGGCTGCAGGCGCTCCACCCACCCGGTTCCTCGGCCCCCGGCCCCGCTCCGGTGCCGGACGCCCTGTCCGCCACCGGTCTCCCGCTGACCGGCTGGGACGCGGTCCGGCAGGCCCGCTCCCCCTCCCGGCCGCGCGCCGAGGAGTATCTGGACGCGTATTTCGACCACCGGCTCCCGCTCGGCGGCGACCGCTGCGGCGGTACGGATCCGGGGCTGCGCTGCGGTTTCGGGCGGCGCGACGGCAGGACGATCGCGTACGTCGCCCAGTGCGGCACCGCGACCCGCCCGGCCGGCTACCGCACGGCGGCCCGGGTGATCCGGCTGGCCGACCGGCTCGGTGTCCCCGTGCTCACCCTGATCGACACCCCGGGCGCGGCGAACGACGCCGAGGCGGAACGTGCGGGCGCGGGCGCGGCCATCGCCGACACCTTCGCGGCGATAGCCGAGGCCGTGGTCCCCGTCACGACGCTGGTGATCGGCGAGGGCGGTTCGGGCGGCGCACTGGCCCTGGCGGCACCGGGGAACACCTATGTCACCCAGGACAGCTATTTCTCGGTGATCGCCCCGGAGTCGGCGGCGGCGATCCTGAAGCGCACCCCGGACGAGGTGCATGCCACGGCCGACCAGCTGCGGCTGCGCCCCCAGGACCTGGTGGAGCTGGGCATCGCCCGCGCCGTGGTGCTGCCGGATCCGTGCGAGGAGTGAGCCGTCAGGGCTGCGGGTCCTTCGCGTCGTACCGCGCGAACCCGCGCCACCGCAGCCCCAGCAGCGTCACGGCGACGACACAGGCGATCCCACCGCCGGTCACCGCCAGGCCGGGCGAGGCCAGATCGGCGACCGATCCGGCCAGAAAGTCGCCGAGCCTCGGTCCGCCCGCCACGACGACGATGAACACGCCCTGCAACCGTCCTCGTATCTCGTCCGGCACGGCCGCCTGGAGCATGGTGTTCCGGAAGACCATCGACGTGGTGTCCGCGCACCCGGCGAGCGCGAGGAAGATCAGCCCGAGCCAGAGCTGACGGGTCAGCCCGAAGATCGCGATGGCGGTGCCCCAGGAGGCGACGGCGAGGAGCACGGCGAGACCCTGGCGGCGGATGCGTCCCAGCCATCCGGAGAACACCCCGCCGAGCAGCGCCCCCAGCGCGGGAGCGGCGACCAGCAGCCCGGTGGTCTTCGCGTCACCGCCGTACCAGACCACGGCGACGACGGGGAACAGCGCCCGGGGGTGGGCCAGCACCATGGCGCACAGGTCGGTGAAGAAGGTCATCCGCAGATTGGGCCTGGTCCCGAGGAAGCGCAGCCCGTCCGCGACGGATGCCCGTTTGTCGCCCGCGCCCTCCTCCCGCTCCGGAAGCATCGAGGGCAGCCGCCACATCGCGTACAGCGAGGCGGTGAAGGTGACGGCGTCGACGGTGTACGCGGCCCGGTACCCCCACCAGCCGACGATGAGCCCGCCGAGCATCGGCCCGACCAGCGTGCCGGTGGTGCTGGTCATGGAGTTGAGCGCGTTGGCGGCGGGCAGCTGCTCGGCCGGGAGCAGCCGGGCGATCATCGAGCTGCGGGCCGGTGAGTTGACCGCGAAGCAGGCCGCCTGCAGGGCGACGATCACGTACAGCAGTCCCACCTGTTCCACCCCGGCGACGGTGGCGGCGACCAGCCCGACAGAGAGGACGAACGACCCCGCGGAGCTGGCCAGTCCCAGCTTGCGGCGGTCGATGGTGTCTGCGACGGCCCCGCCGTACAGCCCGAAGACGACCAGCGGCAGGAACGAACAGAACCCGATGAGCCCGACCGAGAAGGCGGACCCGGTGATGTCGTAGACCTGGAGCGAGACGGCGAGCGCCGTCATTCCCTGCCCGATCCAGGAGACCGTGTTCCCGAACCAGAGCCGCCGGTAGTCGGGGGAGGTCCGCAACGGCGTCAGGTCGGCGAGTATTCGTGTGCGGTGTGCAGGTTCTTCGGCTGTTTCGGTCACAGCGGATGGTAACGACCGGCGTGTGTCCGGTGGCCCGGTATCCATCGGGCACAGCCTGTTCCCGGCCACGCCTCCACGTCAGGAGGCGCGACCGGCCGCGCAGTTCGGCGCCCGCTCCCGCCCGCCTACCGCCAGTGGATTCCTGACGGGCGGGCAGGCGAGTACACAGTGCCGTTGTGCGGTTGTTGGGCACGGCGCTCGAAAAGAGTGGCGTACAGACCTCTCCGGCCCAGGAGTTGGGTATGCGTGCCCGACTCCACCAGACGTCCCTCGTCCAGGACAAGGATGCGGTCGGCGTTCGCGGCAAGGGCCAGGTCGTGCGTGATCACGATGGTGGTGCGTCCCTCGGCGAGGCGCCGCAGCGGTGCGAGGATGCGCTGTGCGGCCATTCTGTCCAGTCCGGTGGTGGGTTCGTCGAGGAGGAGGACGGGCGCGTCGCGCAGCATGGCGCGGGCGATCGCGATGCGCTGCAGCTGGCCTCCGGAGAGCCGAGAAGTGCCGGTGGCAATGACAGTGTCATATCCATCCGGCAGAGTGCGGATGAACCCATGGGCGTCGGCCGCCTTCGCGGCTTCCACGACGTCACGGTGGCTCACATCCGTGCGCCCGCAGCCGATGTTCTCCTCGATGGTGTCGTGCAGGACGAGCGTGTCCTGGGGCAGCAGCGTGATGTTCCGGCGGAGGTAGGTCAGCGGCAGCTGGTCCACGGACACGCCGTCCAGCCGGACACTGCCGGCATCCGGGTCGTAGAACCTCAGCAGCAGGGCCGCCAGGGTCGACTTTCCCGCGCCACTGGGGCCGGTGATGACCAGTAGTTCCCCGGGGCTCGCGGTGAACGAGAGATCCCGGAGAACCGGCTCGCTGCTGTCGGGGTAGTGGAAGACGATCTGACACGCCTCCACCTCGCCGAGCGCGCGGTTGCGGGGCGGGGCGGGCACGGAGACGGCCGGGTCGGTGACGGCGGGCTCGGCGTCGAGGATCTCCAGCAGCCGTTCGGCTCCCGCGGTCGCGGCGGTGGCCGTCAGGCCCAGCTGGCCCAGGGAGCGGATCGGCGGATAGAGGTAGCCGATGAAGGCGGCGAAGGCCAGCAGTTGTCCGAGTGTCATCCGCTGCCGGGAGATCTCCCACGCCCCCAGACCGATGATCGCCAGGACGCACAACGTTTCGAGGACCTCGACGAGCTGCTCGTAGAACTCGGTGAGGCGGACGGCCTTCACCGCTGTCTTCAGCCGGATACGTGCCTTGCTGAGGAGCCGCTCCTCCTCGTCGTGCTGCCTGTTGTACGCCTGGGTCATGACGACGTTGACCAACGTCTCCTCGACCACTGCCGTGATGGCACCGTCCGCCGCGCGACCGCGCCGGGACACCGCGCGCAGGGGCCCGGCGAAACGGGTGGTCGTGAACCAGAAGAACGGCACCATGACAAAGGTGGCCAGGGCCAGATCCCAGCGCAGCCACACGGCGGCGGCCGCGTAGAAGACCGTACTGAACAGGGCCGAGGCCGCCCCGACGATGCCGGAGACGACGAGCGCTTCGATGGCTTCCACGTCACCCGTCAGCCGCTCCACCAGGTCACCGCGGCGATTGCGTTGGTAGAAGTGCGGCGGGAGCGTCTGGAGATGGCTGAAGACACGGGCCCGCAGGCGCAGCACGAAGCGTTCGGCGACCCAGGCCGCGATCGAGTTGCCCAGATACCCCACCACGGCACCGACGACGGCCACGGCGAGCCACTGGCCGGCGGGTTTCCAGAAGGCGCTGACGGAGCCGGTCTGCAGAGCGGTGTCGGTGAGTTTGGCGAAGAGCAGGACCGTGATGGTCTCGGCGATGGCGGCCAGGACGGCGCACAGGAAGATGACGACGAGCCAGCGCCGGTCGCCCATGGTCAGTGGCCAGAAGCGCCGGAATGCCACCGCGATGCTGATGGGATCGGTGCGGATCGGTACATCCGTCACCGAGTCCTGAGAAGTCTCTTCGGGGGGCGCTGAGCGCCGGGATGAGCTGCGGAGGCGCATGGGCGTCACCCAGAGGTGCTCGGACTATGGACCATCTCCATAGGCGCGGACCCCAAAACCGCGAGGCGGACCCGCGCCGCAGCGCGAGCCTGCCTCGATCTGGGGATGGTGTCGGGGGTGTCGGGTCAGTAACCCCACCCACCGCCGCCACGGCCGTAACCGCCACGTCCGTAACCGCCACGTCCGTAGCCTCCGCCACGTCCGTAACCGCCGCCACGTCCGTAGCCTCCGCCACGTCCGCCGCCACGTCCGCCGCCGCGTCCGCCGCCACGTCCGCCGCCGCGTCCGCCGCCACCGCCACCGCCGTGGCCGCTGTAATCGAAGATGCTGCGTACGTTCATCTTCGTCTCCTTTGGAGAGGTATCTGCGCCGCTCCTTGCTTTTGCTGCGGCACTTTCGACACTACGACTACCCCCTACGACCAACAAGTCGTACAAGCCGCAATCCGGATAAAAGTCGCGAAATGCCGTAAACCTTCGGAGCGTTGTCACAAGTGACTCTCTGGCACACCCTCCAGAGCCAGGACGCAAACAGCCCTGCAGCGACTGGACACCTTTGCCCACGGCAAAGATCACCGCCAGAGCCCGAAGCAGGTCGTCGCACAGACGGCACGGGCCTGACGGGCCCTTCGCGGCCACGCACAATCGGGCCTGCCCGCAAGACTCCTGACGGCGCGAGAGAACCCACCGGCGACGCGCCGGGCCACGGCGCGGCCACTTGATCTTGATCCGGAGCTATGGTGAGGGCCCCCATGGAATCCATGAGGGCCCTGCCGCCTGCAGACACGCAGGTCATAACGTTTCTGCCGGAGCAGCAACAGTGGGGCGGGTGGGACTCGAACCCACGGCCGACGGATTATGAGTCCGCTGCTCTAACCGGCTGAGCTACCGCCCCTTTTCGGCGTGGCGCGTACAAGTGTGCGCGCCGTCTGCCGCAGCATAGCCGGTCATACGATCTCTCGCTCCGGATGGTCGGCTTCGCATGACCATGAAGACTGCGCTGCTCCCTGCCCGGTTCCGAACGGAGCGGAGTAGACGCGAAAGAGTCACCGTGCACCCCACACGTACCACGGCGAAGGACCGACGCAAGGCACGCGAAAAAGGACCCCGCAGGGTCCTCTTCCGTTCCGCTCCCCCGACTGGACTCGAACCAGTAACCCTCCGGTTAACAGCCGAATGCTCTGCCAATTGAGCTACAGGGGATCGCGCTCCCCCGACTGGACTCGAACCAGTAACCTGCCGGTTAACAGCCGGCTGCTCTGCCAATTGAGCTACAGGGGATTGCTGCGTTTGCACCGAACCCTACCTGCCTGGCTCCTGCCGGGCGGCGCGCGTTCGCTGCGACACATACATTAGCGCAAGCAGGGGGGTGCTTTGCCAATCGGTATCGCCCGGGGTGATCTCGGGTGCCCGCGGGTAGGCGGGCAGCACACGTCGCACTGAGCAAGGAAGGGTGGCAGCCATGCGGTACCGGCTCACGTTCATCGCCGGACTGGCCCTCGGATACGTGATCGGCACGCGGGCCGGGCGCGAGCGTTACGAGCAGCTGAAGAAGTCCGCACGTCAGTTCGCCCAGAATCCGGCCGTGCGCAATACCGCCGAGTCCGCGGCACAGAGCGGCCGCGATCTGGCCGGCAAGGCCTACCACGCGGTCAGCGACAAGGTCGGCGAGAAGGTGCCCGCCTCGGTGGCCGACCGGGTGCGCTCACTCCGGGACCGCGGCCAGAACGGCGAGGACGACTGGGGCACGACCAACACCTAGTCGGGGGGGGGCCGCCCGCCCGCTGCCGCTCCACCGGTGCGGAAACGCTCCGGCGGTGCGGCAGAATCTTGGGCATGGGCATAGTCGCCGGCTTGGACAGTTCTTCCGCCTTCACACACATCGTCGTCTGCGATACGGACACAGGCGCCGTGCTGCGCCGCGGGTACGCCGCACACCCCGTCGAGGCGAAGGCCACCGAGGTCGACCCGCAGGCGTGGCTGCTCTCGCTCGGTGAGGCCGCCGACGGAGGGCTGCTCGAAGGCGTGCAGGCCATCGGTGTCTCCGCGCAGCAGCACGGTCTGGTGCCGCTGGACCACCAGGGCAATCTCGTACGCCCTGCGCTGCTCGGCAATGACAGGCGGGCGCAGGTCGCCGCGGCCGATCTGATCGACGGGCTCGGCGGGCGGCAGTCCTGGGCCGAGGCGGTCGGGTCGGTGCCGCAGGCCGCGCAGCCGGTGTCGAAGCTGCGCTGGCTGGCACGGACCGAGCCGGAGTCGGCCCAGCGCGTGGCCTCGGTGCTGCAGCCGCACGACTGGCTCGTGTGGCAACTGCTGGGGCGGCCGGCCCGGCGGACCACCGACCGGGGCGCCGCGTCCGGCACCGGTTACTGGTCGGCGGGCAGTGATGCCTACCGGCCCGACCTGGTGGAGCTCGCTCTCGGGCACCAGGCGGCGCTGCCCGAGGTGCTCGGCCCCTCCGATGCGGCCGGGACGACGCCCGAGGGGCTGCTGATCTCCGCGGGGACCGGCGAGACGATGGCGGCGGCGTTCGGGCTCGGGGTCGGGGCCGGCGATGCGGTGGTGTCGCTGGGCGCGTCGGGTTCGGTCATGGCGGTGCACCACGAGGCGCTGCCCGATCCGAGCGGGATGATCACTTCGTTCGCGGACGCGACCGGTATGCATCTGCCGGTGGTGTACACGTCGAACGCGGTACGTGCGTTGCGCGGGTCCGTCGAGATGCTGGGTCTGGAGGGGCTGGAGGAGCTGTCCGCGCTGGCGCTGAAGTCGACGCCGGGCGCCTCCGGGCTCGTACTCCTGCCGTATCTGGAGGGCGAGCGCACCCCGCATCTGCCGCACACGGCGGGAACGCTGTGCGGGCTGCGGCGCGAGTCGATGAAGCCGGAGCATATGGCGCGGGCGGCGTTCGAGGGAATGCTGTGCTCGCTGGCCGACGCGCTCGATGTACTGCGCGGCCGCGGTGTCGAGGTGCGGCGGGTGTTCCTGCTGGGGGCGGCGGCCGAACTGCCCGCAGTGCAGGGGCTCGCGCCCGCACTGTTCGGTACACAGGTGGTCGTGCCGCAGCCCGCCGAGTACGCGGCGCTGGGCGCGGCCCGACAGGCGGCCTGGGCACTGGGGGTCTCGCAGGGGACGGCCGATCCGCTCACTCCCCCGGCCTGGCAGGGTGCCGCGGCGCAGGTGCTGGAGCCGGGCGAGGAGCTGGCGGTCGGCCGGGCGGTGCGCCAGCAGTACGTGGCCACGCGCGACCAGATTCATCCGGGGGCGTTCGACTCCGCGCCCTGAGCCGCCCACCCTGCGTGACATGACCGGGTACACCCGAGGAGATCGATCTTCTACATGTGTACTCGGTCTTTTTTTTGACCTGGTCTTGAATAAAATCGTTCGTGGTCCCGGTCGGGGGTACCGGAAAATGGGTCGACTCCCGACCTCTGCCGACTCCGAGAGACACGCATGCTCATAAAACTCCTGCGGGCCTATCTCGGTCCGTACAAGAAACCCATCCTGATCCTGGTCCTGCTCCAACTCCTGCAGACCTGCGCCAGCCTCTATCTGCCCACCCTGAACGCCGACATCATCGACAACGGTGTCGTCAAGGGGGACACGGGCTACATCCTGGAGTTCGGCGGCATCATGATCGCCGTCAGCATCGCCCAGGTGGTCTGCAACATGGGGGCCGTCTACTACGGCGCCCGCACCGCGTCCGCCCTCGGCCGTGATGTCCGGGCGTCGGTCTTCGACCGGGTGCAGTCGTTCTCGGCGCGTGAGGTCGGACGGTTCGGCGCACCCTCGCTGATCACGCGTACGACCAATGACGTCCAGCAGGTCCAGATGCTCGTGCTGATGACGTTCACCCTGATGGTGTCGGCGCCGATCATGTGTGTCGGCGGCATCATCATGGCGCTCGGCCAGGACGTCCCGCTGTCGGCGGTGCTGCTCGCCGTGGTGCCGGTGCTCGGCATCGCGGTGAGCCTGATCGTCAAGCGGATGCGGCCGCTGTTCCGCACCATGCAGGAGCGGGTCGACACCGTGAACCGGGTGCTGCGCGAGCAGATCACCGGCAACCGCGTGATCCGCGCCTTCGTCCGTGACCGTTACGAGGAGGAGCGTTTCCGCGGCGCGAACAACGAGCTGACCGATGTGGCGCTGTCCACGGGCCGGCTGATGGCGCTGATGTTCCCGACCGTGATGACGGTCGTGAACGTGTCCTCGATCGCCGTGGTCTGGTTCGGTGCTCACCGCATCGACAGCGGCGGCATGGAGATCGGCGCTCTGACCGCGTTCCTCGCCTATCTGATGCAGATCGTCATGTCGGTGATGATGGCCACCTTCATGTTCATGATGGTGCCGCGCGCCGAGGTCTGCGCGGAGCGCATCCAGGAGGTCCTGGAGACCGAGTCGAGCGTGGTTCCGCCGGTCAGGCCGGTCAGCGAGCTGCGCGCCCACGGTCATCTGGAGGTCCGCGGCGCGGACTTCCGCTACCCGGGCGCCGAGGAGCCGGTGCTGCGGTCGGTGGATCTGGTGGCCCGTCCCGGCGAGACCACCGCGATCATCGGGTCGACGGGCAGCGGCAAGTCGACGCTGCTCGGACTCGTACCGCGACTGTTCGATGTGACGGACGGCCAGGTTCTGGTCGACGGCACGGACGTACGGACGCTGGAGCCGGCGCTGCTGGCGAAGACTGTGAGTCTCGTTCCGCAGAAGCCGTATCTGTTCTCCGGGACGGTCGCGACGAATCTGCGGTACGGAAACCCGGACGCCACCGACGAGGAGCTGTGGCACGCGCTGGAGGTCGCGCAGGCCAAGGAGTTCGTCGAGGCGCTGGAACACGGCCTGCACGCGCCGATCGCGCAGGGCGGCACCAATGTCTCCGGCGGGCAGCGGCAGCGTCTGGCGATCGCCAGGACGCTGGTGCAGCGGCCGGAGATCTACCTCTTCGACGACTCGTTCTCCGCGCTCGACTATGCGACCGACGCCGCACTGCGAGGGGCGCTCTCGCAGGAGACGGCCGAGGCGACCGTGGTGATCGTGGCGCAGCGGGTGTCCACCATCCGTGACGCCGACCGGATCCTGGTGCTGGACGAGGGCCGGGTCGTCGGCTCCGGCACCCATCACGAGCTGATGGACGGCAATGACACGTACCGGGAGATCGTGCTCTCCCAGCTGACGGAAGCGGAGGCCGCGTAATGGCCGGGCCTGGCGGACGCATGATGGCGGGCGGGGCGCCGACCGACCGGTCCATGGACTTCAAGGGGTCGTCGAAGCGGCTGCTGAAGCGCTTCGCTGCGGAGAAGACCTCGCTGTACGTGATGCTCGCGGCCGGTGTGCTGAGCGTCGGCCTCTCGGTGGTCGGGCCGAAGATTCTCGGCAAGGCGACCGACCTGGTGTTCGCCGGGGTCATCGGCCGGCGCATGCGGGAGGGAACGACCAAGGAACAGGCCGTCGAGGGCCTGCGCAGGACCAACAGCGGCCTCGCCGACATGCTCTCCGGGGTGGACTTCGTCCCCGGTCACGGCATCGACTTCGGCGCGGTGGGCGACGTACTGCTGGTGGCGCTGGCGGTCTACGTCGGTGCCGGGCTGCTGATGCTGGTGTCGACACGGCTGTCGATCCGGATCATCAACCGGGTCGTGTTCCAACTGCGCGAGGACATCCAGACGAAGCTGTCGCGGCTGCCGCTGTCCTACTTCGACCGGGCCAAGCGCGGCGAGGTGCTCAGCCGGGCGACGAACGACATCGACAACATCTCGCAGACGATGCAGCAGACGATGGGCCAGCTCATCAACTCCCTGCTCACCATCGTCGGTGTACTGATCATGATGTTCTGGGTCTCGCCGCTGCTGGCGCTGGTCGCGCTGGTGACGGTGCCGCTCTCGGTGGTCGTGGCCGCGAAGATCGGCAAGCGGTCCCAGCCGCAGTTCGTGCAGCAGTGGAAGGTGACGGGCAAGCTCAACGCCCATATCGAGGAGATGTACACCGGGCACACCCTGGTGAAGGTCTTCGGGCGGCAGGAGGAGTCCGCGCGGGACTTCGCCGAGCAGAACGAGGCACTGTACGAGGCGGGCTTCAAGGCGCAGTTCAACAGCGGGATCATGCAGCCGCTTATGATGTTCGTCTCCAACCTGAACTATGTGCTGATCGCCGTCGTCGGTGGTCTGCGGGTCGCTTCGGGTTCGCTGTCGATCGGTGATGTACAGGCCTTCATCCAGTACTCACGGCAGTTCTCGATGCCGCTGACCCAGGTCGCCTCGATGGCGAACCTGGTGCAGTCGGGCGTCGCGTCGGCCGAGCGGATCTTCGAGCTGCTGGACGCCGAGGAGCAGGGCGCCGACCCCGCGCCGGGTACCGGCGAGCACCCCGAGGAGCTGCGGGGCACCGTCGCGCTGGAGAAGGTGTCGTTCCGCTACGACCCGGAGAAGCCGCTCATAGAGGACCTGTCGCTGAACGTCGAGCCGGGTCACACGGTCGCGATCGTCGGCCCGACAGGCGCCGGCAAGACCACGCTCGTCAATCTGCTGATGCGGTTCTACGAGGTGACGGGCGGCCGGATCACCCTCGACGGGGTCGACGTGGCGAACATGTCGCGCGACGACCTGCGGTCGGGGATAGGCATGGTCCTCCAGGACACCTGGCTGTTCGGCGGGTCGATCGCGGACAACATCGCGTACGGCGCTTCGCGCGAGGTCACCCGGGAGGAGATCGAGGAGGCGGCGAAGGCGGCCCACGCCGACCGTTTCATCCGCACCCTGCCGGACGGCTACGACACGGTGATCGACGACGAGGGCTCCGGTGTCAGCGCGGGCGAGAAGCAACTGATCACCATCGCGCGGGCGTTCCTGTCCGACCCGGTGATCCTGGTGCTCGACGAGGCGACGAGCTCCGTCGACACCCGTACCGAGGTACTGATCCAGAAGGCGATGGCGCGCCTGGCGCACGGTCGCACGAGCTTTGTGATCGCGCACCGGCTCTCCACCATCCGGGATGCCGACGTCATCCTGGTGATGGAGAACGGCTCGATCGTCGAACAGGGCACGCACGACGAACTGCTGGATGCCGAGGGCGCGTACGCCCGGCTGTATTCGGCCCAGTTCGCGCAGGCGGTCGCCGAGGTCGACTAGAAGCAGTCAGCACATGGGGAGGGCCCGTACCGCCGGCCGGCGGTGCGGGCCCTCCTTCTTCGGGCCGGACCGGGCCGCTCTCACGGGCGAGGCGCCGACCCGGCCGGTCCACCGGCGGTGCCCGTACGGCCCGGCGTCCCTGCGGGGTCAGTCGAGGTAGCCGCGAAGCTGGTCGGCGAAGGCGTGGTCCCGCAGCTTGTTGAGGGTCTTGGACTCGATCTGGCGGATGCGTTCGCGTGTCACGCCGAAGATCCTGCCTATCTCCTCCAGTGTGCGGGGCCGCCCGTCGGCCAGCCCGTAACGCAGCTGGACCACCTTCCGTTCACGCTCGTTCAGAGTGGAGAGCACCGCTTCCAGGTGCTCGCGCAGCAGCAGGAACGCGGCCGACTCGACCGGGGACGCGGCGTCACCGTCCTCGATCAGGTCACCGAGGGCGACGTCCTCCTCCTCGCCGACCGGGGCGTGCAGCGAGACGGGTTCCTGGGCGAGCCGCAGGACTTCGCCGACCCGTTCCGGGGTGAGGTCGAGCTGGTCGGCGACCTCCTCGGGCGTCGGCTCGTAGCCGCGCTCCTGGAGCATCCGGCGCTGGACCCGTACGACGCGGTTGATCAGTTCGACGACATGGACCGGGACCCGTATGGTCCGCGCCTGGTCGGCGAGGGCGCGGGACATGGCCTGCCGGATCCACCAGGTCGCGTACGTCGAGAACTTGTAGCCCCGGGCGTAGTCGAACTTCTCGACCGCCCTGATCAGTCCGAGGTTTCCCTCCTGGACCAGATCGAGCATGGTCAGACCGCGGCCGACATAGCGTTTGGCGACGGAGACGACGAGGCGGAGGTTGGCCTCGATGAGACGGCGCTTCGCCATCCGTCCCATGACCACCAACCGGTCGAGATCGACGGCCAGTCGGGTGTCCGGGTCCGGGGTGCCGGCGAGCCGTTCCTCGGCGAAGAGACCGGCCTCGACGCGGCGGGCGAGCTCCACCTCGTCGGCGGCGGTGAGCAGCGGAATCCGGCCTATCTCCCGCAGATACTGGCGGAAGAGATCGGAGGATGGGCCGGCGGTCTCCGGGCGGCCCCGCGGCTCCGGCGTTTCGGGCGCCTCCGGCAGCTCCTCCATGAGTGCCTCGGGTGGGTCGGGTGGGTCGGATGGTGTCTGCGGCTGCACCGCGGCCTCCGGATGATGCACGGCCCGGTTCTGCGCGGGTATTGCCGAGACATGCTCGGTTTCGGTCAGGGTCCGGGTCTGCACGGGGGCGACCTCCAGGTGATCGCTGCCGGATCGCGGGGATGGAGGACCACCGTTCGGTGGGCCGGCCGCGCTCCGATGACTCAGGCACCGCCCCCCAGTGTGGGGGAAGACACATCGCTGCCACGAGGGGCGTGCGGGGACTTTCTGAGTCCGGTCCGTGACCGAGCGGTTACGGGGACGGTCGGGGTTTTCGAGCCCGTCCGGCGATCGAGGACGCAGCGGCGACCGGACGTGCCCGGTGCGCCTTCCCGGGTCGAGGCGCCGGAACCTCGCGTCAGAGCGCGTCGGCGCCGTTGTTGCGCAGGGCCTGGGCGTACTGCTGGAGGACCCAGACCTCGTTCTGCGCGGCCGCGAGGTGGTCGGGGGCGACATTGCTGCCGAGACGGGCGAGGCTGCCCTGTACGTCGTTGATCCTGCGGTCGACGGCGCGCAGCCGGACCTGGACGAGCTGCATGCCCGCGTAGGTCTCGTCGATGGTCTTGCCGTGGAAGACCTCCACGGCCAGCTCGGTGACCAGATTGCGCACCGTGTCGTTGGGGGCCGCGTCCAGCACCTGAACGAGGTATTCGCGGGTCTCCGGGACACCCATCTCGGCGCCGCCCGCCTCCGCGATGCACTGCCGGACCGCGGCGTACGGCGGGGCGGTGAATTCGTCGGCCCCATAGGCGTCGAAGGCCGGTGAGACGAGGGAGGGTTTCTGCAGGGCGAGCTTGAGCAGCTCGCGCTCGGTGCGGTGGGCGGGGCTGCGGAGGTTGAGGGCGGGGCCCGAGGAGGCGGCGGGCGCCCGGACCTGCTGGGGCTGGGGGCCGCCGCGGGACGGGGCCTGCGCGGGGCCCCGCTGCTCGCCCCGCTCGCGGGCCCAGCGGGCGAGCTGGCCGACGCGCTTGACCACGAACTGGGTGTCCAGGATTCCGAGCATGCCGGCCAGCTGGACGGCGACCTCGTGCTGCGAGGAGCTGTTCTTGATCCGGGCGACGACGGGTGCCGCCTCGTCGAGCGCGGCGCCGCGGCCCGCCGGGGTCTCCAGGTCGTACCGGCCGACGATCTGGCGGAGCGCGAACTCGAAGAGCGGGGTGCGGGGTTCGACCAGGCCACGGACGGCCTCGTCACCCTTGGCCAGGCGCAGATCGCACGGGTCCATGTTGTCCGGGGCGATCGCGATGTACGTCTCGGCGGCGAACTTCTGGTCGTCCTCGAAGGCGCGCAGAGCGGCCTTCTGCCCGGCCGCGTCACCGTCGAAGGTGAAGATCACCCGGGCGCTGCCGTTGTCCATCAGGAGGCGGCGCAGGATCTTGATGTGGTCGCCGCCGAAGGCCGTACCGCAGGTGGCGATGGCAGTGGTGATCCCGGCGAGATGGCAGGCCATGACGTCGGTGTAGCCCTCGACGACCACGGCCCGGCTGGCCTTGGCGATGTCCTTCTTCGCCAGGTCGATGCCGTACAGCACCTGGGACTTCTTGTAGATCGCGGTCTCGGGGGTGTTGAGGTACTTCGGTCCGTTGTCGTCGTCGCGCAGCTTGCGGGCGCCGAAGCCGACGACATCGCCGGAGGTGTCGCTGATCGGCCACATGAGCCGGCCGCGGAATCGGTCGATGGGGCCGCGCCTGCCGTCCTGGGAGAGGCCGGAGGTGATCAGCTCCTTGTCGCTGAAGCCCTTGCCGCGCAGATAGCGGGTGAGGTGGTCCCAGCCCGCCGGGCTGTAGCCGACGCCGAAATGGGCGGCCGCCGCCTGGTCGAAGCCGCGCTCGGCGAGGAACTTCCGGCCGATCTCGGCCTCGGGGCTGTCCAGCTGCTCGACATAGAACTGGGCGGCCACCTTGTGCGCCTCGACCAGCCGGATGCGCTCACCGCGCTGGTGGGAGGGGTTGTACCCGCCCTCCTCGTATCGCAGGGTGATGCCCGCCTTGGCGGCGAGCCGCTCGACCGTCTCGGAGAACGAGAGATGGTCGATCTTCATCACGAAGGCGATCGTGTCGCCGCCCTCCTGGCAGCCGAAGCAGTGGAAGAGACCCTTGCTCGGGCTGACCTGGAAGGAGGGGGACTTCTCGTCGTGGAACGGGCAGAGACCCTTGAGGTTGCCACCGCCGGCGTTGCGCAGCTGGAGATACTCGGAAACGACGGCGTCGATCGGGACCGCGTCCCGTACCGCCTTCACATCGTCGTCATTGATCCTGCCTGCCACGGGTGAAGTCTACGGGTGGGGTACGACAGCTGTGCCGCGCGGCGATGTGATCCGTGGAACCCGGCGGCGAGGGCGCCCGGCGGGTGCCGTGCGGCTGAGCCGTCCCGTCCGGGGCCACCCGGGCGGAACGGCCGGCTCGGCTCGGCTCAGTTCAGGGAGACCAGCGGTACCGACGGGTCCGCCAGCGCGTCCGGGTCGACCTGCCGGCCGGACCGGATCAGCTCCTGCACGGTCTCGGTGACGTCCCACACGTTGACGTTCATCCCGGCCAGTACCCGGCGCTCCTTCAGCCAGAAGGCGATGAACTCGCGCTTCCCCGCATCGCCGCGGATGACCACCTGGTCGTAGCTGCCCGGCGGCGCCCAGCCCGAGTATTCGAGGCCGAGGTCGTACTGGTCGGAGAAGAAGTACGGCACCCGGTCGTAGCTGACGTCCTTGCCGAGCATGGCACGGGCCGCGGCCGGGCCGCTGTTCAGCGCGTTCGCCCAGTGCTCCACGCGCAGCCGGGCGCCGAGCAGCGGATGGGCCACGTTGGCGACGTCACCGGCCGCGAAGATGTGCGGGTCACAGGTGCGCAGGGAGGCGTCGACGGCGATGCCGCCGCCGTCCTTGCGCGCGGCGATGTCGAGCCCCGCGGCTTCGGCGAGGGCGATGCGGGGGGCGGCACCGATCGCGGCGAGCACGTCGTGGGCGGGGTGCTCCTCGCCGTCATCGGTGCGGACCGCGAGAACCAGGCCGTCCTGGCCGATGATCTCGGTGAGGCGGACGCCGAAGTGGAAGCGGACACCGTGGTCGCTGTGCAGATCGGTGAAGATCTGGCCCAGTTCGGGCCCGACGACCTGATGCAGTGGCGTCGGCTCCGGTTCGACGACAGTGACCTCGGCGCCGTAACCGCGCGCCGCTGCCGCGACCTCCAGGCCGATCCAGCCGGCCCCGGCGATCACCAGATGGCCGTTGTCGCGGCCGAGGGCAGCCAGTACGTTGCGCAGCCGGTCCGAGTGGGCGAGACGGCGCAAATGGTGGACTCCGGCCAGGTCCGTACCTGGAATGGGGAGGCGGCGCGGCTCGGCCCCGGTGGCGAGCAGCAGCTTGTCGTAGTGGACGACGGTGCCGTCGCCGAGCTGTACGGAGCGGGCCTCCCGGTCGAGGCTGGTGACGGGCTGGCCCAGGTGGAGCTCGATCTCGGCGCCCGCGTACCAGGCGGTCTCGTGGACGAAGACGCTGTCCCGTTCCTCCTTGCCGGTCAGATAGCCCTTGGAGAGCGGAGGTCGTTCGTACGGATGTTCGCGTTCATCGCCGAGAAGGATCACCCGGCCGCTGAAACCCTCCGCCCGGAGTGTCTCGGCTGCCTTCGCTCCTGCCAGTCCTCCGCCGACGATGACGAACGTCCGATGTGCGTCGACCACTTGATGCCTCCTCGGTGCTTGCTGCGCGGGGCCCAACTGCGAGCGTCCCGCACGCAGCGTGATGGCGAAAGAGGGTGTACACCGATCAGGTCACACCCAGTGGTCACAGGCCGGTCCGCACGGCTCGGTCGGTACCGCGCCGTGCGGCTCGCAGACACGACCGGCCGGGGACGGGACTCCGGTCAGTGGCGACGGCCGGTGAGCGATGCGTGCAGGGAGCGTGCGGAGGCGTCGGTCAGGGCGGCGATCTGGTCGACCAGGACCCGCTTGCGGGCCCTGTCGTCGTGGGCGGCATGGAACAGCGCCCGGAACTGCGGCTCCAGCCCCTCCGGGGCACGTGCGGTCAGCGCGGCGGCCAGTTCCGCGATGACGATCCGCTGGTCGGCGCGGATGATCTCCTGCTCGGCGCGCTGCATGACGTACCGGTCGGCGACCGCCTTGAGCACGGCGCATTCGTTGCGCGCCTCGCGGGGGACGACGAGCTCGGCGCCGTACCGGCCGAGGCGGCCCGTCCCGTACGCCAGCCGGGTGCTGCTCTCGGCGGCGAGACAGAACCGGCCGATCAGCTGACTCGTCGCGTCCTTCAGCCGGGCCTGGGCGACGGCGGATCCGTCGTAGCCGTGCGGCCACCAGTCCTGGCCGATGAGCCGGTCCAGAGCGTCGGCCAGCTCCTCGGGGTCGGTGTCCGCCGGGACGTAGCGGCCGATGGCGACCGCCCAGATCTCGTTCCGCTCGGGCTCGGCGTAGAGACAATTGGGGTCGATGTGCCCGGCGTGCAGCCCGTCCTCGAAGTCGTGCACCGAGTACGCGACGTCGTCGGACCAGTCCATGACCTGGGCCTCGAAGCACTTGCGGTCCTTCGGGGCGCCCTGGCGGGCCCACTCGAAGACCGGCAGGTCGTCCTCGTACACCCCGAATTTCGGCGAGCCGGGGTCGAAGGGGTGCCCGCCACGCGACCACGGGTACTTGGTGGCCGCGTCCAGAGCGGCACGGGTCAGGTTGAGTCCGACGCTGACCAGTTCGCCGGTCCGGGTGTCGGGCACGAACCGCTTCGGTTCGAGTCTGGTCAGCAGGCGCAGCGACTGGGCATTGCCCTCGAAGCCCCCGCAGTCCGACGCGAAGTCGTTGAGCGCCTGCTCCCCGTTGTGTCCGAACGGCGGGTGGCCCAGGTCATGGGCGAGACAGGCCGTCTCCACCAGATCGGGGTCGCAGCCGAGCGCCGCCCCGAGCTCGCGGCCGACCTGGGCGCATTCCAGGGAGTGTGTGAGCCGGGTCCGCGGGCTGGCGTCCCAGGCGTGGCTGCGGGTGCCGGGGGTGACGACCTGGGTCTTCCCGGCGAGCCGGCGCAGCGCGGCGGAGTGCAGCACTCGGGCGCGGTCACGCTGGAATGCGGTACGACCGGGCCGTTTGTCCGGCTCGGTGTCCCAGCGCTCGGCGTCGGCCGCACCATAGGGGGCCATGCCGTGGTCCTGCGTTCCCTGCGTACCGTCCATGCCGTCCATGGTTCCGACAGTAAACGGCCGGGCCGACAGGAGAGCTCAGGCGGATGCACGGCGGACAGCTCGCAGAAGGCGCTATTCGGTCGTCGCGCCCCCGGCGGCGAACCGCCGGACAGGCCCTGGGTCGGGGGGCTGCGCGGCCCGCCGGGTTCCGTTCAGGGAGACGAGGCCGAGCTGGGTGCCGAGCTGTGCGGTGATGCGGGTCAACAGTTGCGCCGTGCTGTCGAGGGGCAGGGACTCATCGGGATGTGCCGGTGCCGACTCCGTCATGCACCGATGGTGCAGGGCCGAGGTTGCCGCACCGTTGCGTGAGGGTGACGGGTGCTTTCCGCGGGCGCATCGAGCGGTCGGGGCGGTGCCGGGCCGGGTTCTCGGTGCCGGGCCGGGTTCTCGGTGCCGGGCCGGGTTCTCGGTGCCGGGCGAGGTCTCGGTGCCGGGCCGGGTTCTCGGTGCCGGGCGAGGTCTCGGTGCCGGGCCGGGCCTCGATATCAGGCCACGCCGCCGAAGAGCCGCTCGATGACGTGCGCGACCCCGTCCTCCTCGTTGGAGAGCGTGTGCGTCCGTATGGCGGCCAGCACACTCGGGTGGGCGTTGCCCATCGCGTAGCCGGTGCCGGCCCAGTCGAGGACGGTCAGGTCGTTGGGCATGTCGCCGAAGGCGATGACCTCCGTGGCGTCGATGCCCCGCCCGGCGCACAGCATCGAGAGGGTGCCGGCCTTGGTGACGCCGGACGCGCTGATCTCCAGCAGCCCGCGCCCGCCGGAGTGGGTGAGCTGTACCTCGTCGCCCGCCCCTTCCTCGGCAGCGGCCAGCAGGGCATCCGCGTCGAGCCGGTCCGACCAGGCGAGCAGCTTGGTGACGGGGACGTCGGTCAGCCACAGATCCGCCAGCGACGGTACGGGCAGCTCGACGTCGATGTCCTCGGAGAGCCGCAGCCGGTAGGCGGGTTCGTACAGGACGTGGCTGCCGGTCTCCAGGGCGAAGCCGATCTCGGGCACGGCGGCGGCGAGCGCGGTGGCCACGCGCCGGGCGGTGGCGAGGGGCAGGGCTCGGGAGGAGACGACGGTGCGCGTCCCGATGTCGTACACCAGCGCCCCGTTGCTGCACACGGCTGTCCCCTCGAGGCCGGCGGCCTCGGCGAGCCGGTCGACGAATCTGGGCGGCCGGGCGGTGACGAGGACGACCTCCGCACCGGCGCTCTCGGCCGTGCGCAGGGCGCGCAGGGTGCGGGGCGAGAGGGTGCCGTCGTTGCGCAGGAGCGTGCCGTCGAGATCGGAGGCGATCAGCCGTGGAAGCAACATTGCCCGATGCTACTGGGCGTCCTCCGGACAATCGCCGGTCTCAGCCCGAATTGCACCAGAGCAGTACGCCCGGCCGCCCGTCCGGGGTGAGCACCGGCACCCATGCCTCGTCCGTCTCGTCCAACCGGCTCTCGTACCGGCGCAGTTCGTGGGGCTGGTGGTCCACGCCGTCGCAGAGCCGGGCCAGTAGAGGATGTCCCCGGCATGGGGTCGACCGGCGGGCAGCGGGCGCGTACTCAATGGGTTTTCCGGGCCGCCCGTTCGGCTGCCGCGTGCCACCATGCCGGGGCAGGCGGGAATCCTGGCTGCGAGGTCGGCTGGTCGGGATGGAGGCCGAGCGGAATCAGCGCCGAAGCCCGGACGCGGACGGTGAACCAGCCGTGCCAGTGGCCGTCCGGGCCCGGGCCGCAGGCCAGGTCGACGTGCAGGTCGTCGACGGCGAACGGCATCCAGTCGATGCCCCGGTCCCGCAGTCAAGCGCGGACGGCAGCCGCGGGATGCGGCCGGCCCTTCAGATTCTCGTACGCGGCCACGGTCACCCAGTTGTCTGTCCCGGTCCCAGGTCGGTTCATGGCGGCCATCATGCCCGAAGTGTCTGCGGCAAGATCGGAAACGGTTACGAAAACAATGAAATCGGGAGATGGAGAACCCTTTCTCCCCGTCGCTCGTCCGATCATGTGGGACAGCACGGCACAGGGGACGAACAGGGGGGACACCCATGCGGGAGAAGCAGCCGGGACGACGGGGGCGGCTCGGGCGGCTCCGGCCGCGATGGCCGCGGACGCGGCGCGGGCAGCGGCGGCTCGTGCAGGGGGTGATGGTCGCCTGTGTGGCGGCGCTGGCGCCCGCGACCTGGATGTACGCCGTGGCCGACGCCCGCGTCAGAACGACCGCGGACGCGCCCGCGCAGCAGGTCGCCATGGTGTTCGGGGCCGGTCTCTGGGAAGGCAAGCCGTCGCCGTATCTGGCGAACCGGCTGAACGCCGCGGCCGAGCTGTACCGGGACGGGAAGGTCAAGGTCGTGCTCGTGACCGGTGACAACAGCCGGAAGGAGTACGACGAGCCGGACGCCATGCGCACGTATCTCAAGGCGCACGGGGTGCCGGACGAGCGGATCGTGAGCGACTTCGCCGGGTTCGACACCTGGGACTCGTGCGTTCGGGCAAAGAAGATCTTCGGCGTCGACCGCGCGGTGCTGGTGAGCCAGGGGTTCCACATCCGGCGGGCGATCGCGCTGTGCCGCACCGCGGGGATCGATGCGTACGGGGTCGGCGTCGACGCCGTACACGATGCGACCTGGTACTACGGCGGGACGCGGGAGATGTTCGCGGCCGGGAAGGCCGCGCTGGATGCCGTCTTCAGGCCCGACCCGCACTTCCTGGGACCGCAGGAGCCCGGGGTCGGAGAGGCCCTGGCGGCGGACGGGCGCTGAGGGCGGGCGCCCCCGGGCGGGCGCCCCCGGGCGGGCGCCCCCGGGCGGGCGCCTGCTCTACAGAGAGATGACCGGAGCGGTCTCGGCAAAGACCCAGTCGAGGTAGCGGGCGCTGCCCCGTACCACCGGGATCGCGACGATCTCCGGTGTTTCGTAGTCGTGCGCCGCCAGGAGATGGGCCTCCAGTTCGTCGTACCGCTCGGCCGTCGTCTTGAACAGCAGCTGCCACTCCTCGGTGGTCTCGATGGCGTTCTGCCAGCGGTAGACCGAGGTGACGGGGGCGGAGATCTGTACGCAGGCGGCGAGCCGCGCCTCCACCGCGCCCTGCGCCAGGGAATGGGCCTTCTCCTCGCTGTCCGTCGTGGTCAGTACGGTCAGCAATGCCGGCGTCGTCACCTTCGGGCTCCTCGGGGTCGGTTACGGAGTGTCCTTGCTCCCATCGTCGATTGTCGGGGGTGTTGCGGCGCGGCGCAGGCCCTGGTGGTCAGACGCCGTACGGATGGGCGGCCTTGGCGTCGCGCAGCGCGCGCCCCCACCAGACCAGCTGGTCGAGCAGCGTCTTGGCCGCCGCGTCGCAGCCCGTCGGGTCCTTGTGCCTGCCCTCGTCGTCGAACAGGGCGCCCGCGTTGTGGAACGACACCGTTTCCCGGATGCCGACGCCGTGCAGCTCGGCGAAGACCTGCCTCAGATGCTCGACCGCGCGCAGACCCCCGGATACTCCGCCGTACGAGACGAAGGCGACGGGTTTGGCCTGCCACTCGGCGTGGTGCCAGTCGATGAGGTTCTTCAGCGGGGCCGGGTACGAGTGGTTGTACTCGGGGGTGATGACGACGAAGGCATCGGCCTGCGCCAACCTGGCCGACACGGCCGCCAGTTGGGCCTTGGCGTCGGCATCGGGCCGGTAGGAGAGGGCGATCGGGAGGTCGAGCTCCGCGATGTCGATCAGGTCGGTCTCGATGCCGGGGTGACCGGTGGTGCGCGAGAGGAACCAGTCGGAGACGACGGGGGCGAACCGTCCCTCGCGATTGCTGGCGAGGATGACCGCGACCTTCAAAGGTGCGGTGGAGGCGGTCGTGGGTGCGATGGATGAGGATGCTGCGATGAGGTCCATACGGAGAGGCTCATATGTCAACCATGGTTGAGGTCAAGTCCTGTCCGCCGGGGGCCGCCGTCGCGCGCCGCGGCATACGGTGGATCGCATGACGACTCCCCCTCCCGCACCCTTCCCGTACGCCGAGTTCGACGGGCACCCGGCCACCGAGGCGGATCTGCGGATTCCCGCCTTCCTCAACTACGGCCATTTCACGGCCATGCAGGTCAGGGACGGAAAGGTGCGCGGCCTCGCCCTGCATCTGGCCCGGCTGGACTCCGCCAACCAGGAGCTGTTCGAGCTCGGCCTCGACGGGGAACGAGTCCGCGAGCTGATCCGGCACGCGCTGGACAGTGCCGGGGTACGGGACGCCTCGACCCGGGTATACGGCTATCCGTCGCAGGGCGGCACGGAGACGACCGTGATGGTCACGGTGCGCGAGCCGGCGCAGAAGTCCGCCGAACCGCACGACCTGATGTCCGTTCCGTACGCCCGGACCGTGCCGCACATCAAACGTCCCGGCGAATTCGGCCAGACGTACTACGCAAGGCTCGCGGCACGCGCCGGTTACGACGAGGCTCTGCTGACCATGCCGGACGGTGCGGTGACCGAGGGTTCGATCACCAACATCGGTTTCTGGGACGGCACTTCGGTCGTCTGGCCAAAGGCCCCTTCCCTGCTCGGCATCACCATGGCGCTGCTGGAGCAGGAGCTGCCCGGAGCGGGGCTGGAGTCCGTACGGCGCCCGGTGACGCTGGACGGGCTGGCCGCGTTCCGGTCGGCGTTCATCACCAACTCGCAGGGCATCGCGCCGGTCCGGCGCATCGACGACACCGAGTTCACGGTGGACGAGGAGCTGATGAAGCGGATCGGGCAGGCGTACGACGGTGCGCCGTGGGACACGATCTGACGCCTCCCGGCGCCACGCCGGCCCCCCATCGCTGCCCGGGTGCTTCACTGCCCGGCCGACCAGGACGGTCTCGACGGCCGTGACGCCGTGGGCGCCGATGTCCTGTGCCAGAAAGCGATAGAGGGCCGTCAGGTCGGGCAGCCACACCGCGAGACGGAGGTTGGCGGTACCGGTGGTGGCCATGGCGCCGTGCACCGCCGGATGGGCGGCTCGACGCGTTCCGGGAGTACGGCCGGGACGACTCGAACCTCCTCGCCGGTGCGCTGCCTGCGCGCGAGGCCGGCGTGTCCGTCACGGGCCCGACCGGGGCCGCGGACCGTGGGTGGACCGCGGGAGCCGAAGGCTTTCTCGCCGCGTCCCGCCTCCCGCACGGCGAACTCCACGCCCTGCTGCATACGGCGGCGTGACGGCACACGGGGCAGGGCCGGCGTCCGGAGGGAGGGAGCATGGGGGCATGCAGATCCATATCGAAGGCTCGCATCTCCCCGGCCTCACCTGTGGGCCCGACAGCGACTTCCCCGGTGCCCACAACATCCACGTGGGCGTGCAGCGCAAGGACAGGCCCGGTGAACTGCTCGACTTGCACCCGGGGGACGCCCCGTCGGCCTCGTGGACCTTGGACTGCACCGTCGCGCCGACCGAGGACGGTGTCGAGATCAAGGGGCCTTACGTGCAGAACCGGCTGGGCGGGCGCTTCTTCTACCTGTCCTGGGGCACGGTCGACGAGAACGGCGTCTTCACCATGTTCCGGCGGGCCAAGCTGATGCTGGGCGACATCGATCCGGCCGTGCTCGAAGCCGCCGTGCGCTCCGGGCATCTCACCGCACGGCTGTCTCTCTCCGATGCCAAGGGGCAGCCGCTCTGTGCCCGGGTGCGGCCGCCGGCCGTCGAATGGTCCGCCGCCGCCCCGGCCTGAGAACGCCGCACCGCGGGACGCCACGGCACGAAACCGCCCCCGCCGGACCCAGGGGGGATGGGCCCGGTGAGGGCGGCGGCCTGGGGCGGCCTGGTTCACCGTCCCGTGGGGGGTGTCAGACGTGTGCCCGACACCCGCAAGGTCATGCATGTGATGTGCGCCACTCTCTTCCTGGGTGGCGTCACCCAATCGGCACCGGGCGGTACGGGACCGGCCACCCTCGCTTCGATCACCGCTGTGACCTGCACACATGCAGCTTGGCAAGGATGCCGCGCCGAGCCATTCGGGTGAAAGCTGACTTCATGTCAGCAGGCATGGGTGGCGGACCGCCCGTTAGCTCGAGGTCAGGACACACCCACTCGTGCAGTTGCCGGAGGAACACCCCATGCGTCCTGCCCGCCTAGTGACCGGTACCGCCGCTTCCGCGGTCACCATAGCCACGCTCGGCCTCTTCACCGCCGGGCCGTCCGCGTACGCAGGTGATGCCGGCGCGCTGCGGGTCGGCTCGGCTGCCGCACCGCGGGCCAATGGCGCCCCGGAGGCGCAGACCGACGAGGACGGAGACGAGGACGGAACGGACAACCCCGCCGGGTCCGGAAACAAAACCCCCTTCGGCCTCAACAACCCTTCCGGCCTCAATGTCCCCTCGTTGCTCGACTCCGTCGGAGGGCTCGACGCCCTCTCAGGGCTTCACCTCCCCTCCGGGGACGAAGGCTCGGACAAGCGCGACAACTCCTCGTCCGGGCGTGACAACCAGTCCGGAAACAACAACTCCTCGTCCGAACGCGACAACCAGTCCGGAAACAACAACTCCTCGTCCGGGCGTGACAACCAGTCCGGAGGCAACAGCTCCTCGTCCGGGCGTGACAACCAGTCCGGAGACGACAACTCCTCGTCCGGGCGTGACAACTCGTCCGTACCCAACGCCCCCAGCGGGCACGTCAAAACAGGCGTCGGCGGCAGCGTCCGGCCCGACACCACCCAGATCGCGGCGGGCGCCGGCGTACTCGCCGCGACCGCCGTCGGCGGAGCCTGGCTCCTGCGTCGCCGGGCGAGCGGCACGCAAGGAACCGGCTGACGGAGACGGATTCACGTCTCCGTACCGCCTGATTTCCGTCCCGGTGGCCGCGCGCCACCGGGACGGGACCGTCCCCGTACCGTCCCCATTTCGTCATCCGGAGGACGACCGTGTCCCAGAAGGCCAAGAGCTGGCTGCTGGTCGTCGCAGCGCTGGCCGGTGTCTGGCTGATCCGTCACGGCGCCGGTGCCGAGCTGATCCCGCCCCAGCCGACCGCCGCCCAGGCGTTCGCCGGCGGTCCGGAGCTGCAGCCGGGGTCTCCGGTCGCCGAACCGCTGAAGCCCTCGGCGCCCGTACGCATCCGGATCCCGAGCATCCGGGTGGACGCACCGATGATGCGACTGGGACTCGGAGCCGACGGCAGTCTCGATGTGCCGCCGGCCGGGAACCGTGACATCGTCGGCTGGTACCGGGACGGCACTCCGCCCGGCTCCAAGGGCAGCGCGATCGTCGCCGGTCATGTCGACAACGCAAAGGGGCCGTCGGTCTTCTACAACCTGGGCACCCTGCAGAAGGGCAGCACGGTCGAGGTGGTCCGCCAGGACGGGCGCACCGCCGTCTTCGCAATCGACGCGATCGAGGTCTACGAGAGCAAGAACTTCCCCGACAAGCGGGTGTACGGCGCCTCGCCCTACGCCTCGCTGCGGCTGATCACCTGCGGCGGCGGATTCTCGAAGACGACGGGATACCAGGGCAATGTTGTGGCGTACGCACACCTCACCGAGGTGCGGTGAACCCGCCCGCCCGGACGCCCGTCGTTCATGCCGTCCACTGATCGAACGCCAACTTGGCGACCAGCGAGAACACCACGACCAGCAGCACCCCGCGGACGAACTCGCTGCCCTTCCTGAGCGCCATCCGCGCCCCGATCAGCGCACCCGCCAGGTTGAACACGGCCATCAGCGCGGCCAGTTGCCACATCACGTTGCCCTGGTAGGCGAACATCGCCAGCGCCCCGCCGTTGGTGCAGACGTTGACGATCTTGGCGGTGGCGGACGCCGTCACCAGATCGAGGTGGAGCACCGCGGTCAGCGCCAGCACCAGGAATGTTCCGGTGCCGGGGCCGAACAGCCCGTCGTAGAAGCCGATGCCGCCGCCGACCAGCACGATCGCGGTGACGGTGCGGGCCCGGGTGACCTTGTGCCGCGTACCGTCGTCCGTCGCTCTGCCGAACGAGGGCCGCAGCATCACGAACGCCGCGACTGCCAGCAGCACAACCATGATGACCGGGCGCAGCACCTCGCTGCTGATCCCGGCGGCGAAGAACGCACCGGTCATCGATCCGGCCAGTGCCGCGAGCCCGATCCGCAGGGCCGTCCCGACCTTCACCGGTGCCTTGCGTACGTACGTCACGGCGGCGCCCGACGTACCGACGATCGCGATCGCCTTGTTCGTGCCGAGGACGTGCGCGGCCGGGACGTGCGGCAGTCCAAGCAGCAGGGCGGGCAGCAGCAGCAGTCCGCCGCCGCCGACCACCGCGTCGATCCAGCCGGCCGCGGCCGCGGCGAGGCAGAGGACGACCAGAGTGGTGAGTGCTATGTCGGGCATGGTCGCGACCATAAGGAGGCGATACGTGCCCCGTCCAACTGTCTCGGCCGGATCGCGGGAAAGTTGAGCCAACTCTGAGGTTCCGGGCTTCCGGGCCCGCCCTTCCCTCGCGAGCCCGGCGGAATCCGGACCGGACCGGCCCGTCCGGCCGGCTCGCCGCAGTCGTACGCTTTGGTCCATGAGCCAGGGCTGGAACGCGAGCGACATCCCCGATCAGAGCGGCCGTACGGCCGTGGTCACCGGAGCCAACAGCGGCATCGGACTGATCACGGCGCGGGAGCTGGCCCGGCACGGCGCGCGGGTGCTGCTCGCCTGCCGTGACGAGACGCGCGGCAAGGAGGCCGAGTCCCGCATCCGGACCGCCGTGACCGGCGCGGACGTGGAGTTCGTACCGCTCGATCTGGCCGATCTGGATTCCGTACGCAAGTTCGCCGCGGCCCACACGCCCGACCGGGTCGATCTGCTGATCAACAACGCGGGCGTGATGGCCCTTCCGTACGGGAAGACGGCCGACGGCTTCGAGAGGCAGTTCGGCGTCAACCACCTCGGGCACTTCGCGCTCACCGGACTGCTGCTCCCGAAGCTCCTCGACACCCCCGGGGCGCGCGTGGTGAGCGTCTCCAGCGGCATGCACGCCCTGTCCAACATCGACATCGGGGATCTCAACAGCGAGCGGAACTACCGCCGTTGGATCGCCTACGGCCGCTCGAAGACCGCCAATCTGCTCTTCATCCACGAGCTGGCGCGGCGGCTGTCGGCAGCCGGTTCCGAGGTGGTGGCCGCCGCAGCGCACCCCGGTTACGCGGCGACCAATCTGCAGACGGCGGGCGTCCGGATGGAGAACCGCAAGGCGGCGGAACGGGTGGTCGAGCTCGGCAACCGGATCATCGCCCAGCCCGCGTCGTCCGGTGCGCTGCCCACCCTGTACGCGGCCACCGCGCCCGGCGTACGCCCCGACTCGTTCACCGGGCCGAGGCTGCTGGGCTGGCGCGGTGCGCCCGCCCCGTCCTGGCGGGCGGGCTGGACACTGAACGATGTGGCGAGCGAACGGCTGTGGGTGGCGTCCGAGCAGCTCACGGGGGTGGCGTATCCGGGCCTGACGTCCTGAGGACCGCTCCCCCACCCCCTCATCGACCGGGCTCAGCCCTGCCGGCCCTCGACGGCGGAGGGATCCATCCACACGACCTCCCAGATGTGGTGGTTCGGGTCCTGGAAGGAACGGCCGTACATGAAGCCGTAGTCGATCGGCTCGTTGGCGGGCGATCCCCCGGAGGCGAGGGCGGTGTCGACCAGCTCGTCCACCTTCTCCCGGCTCTCGGCGCTCAGGGCGAGGATCACCTCGGTGGACTTCGAGGCGTCGGCGATGTCCTTCTTGGTGAACTCCTTGAAGCGGGGCTCCGTGAGGAGCATGGCGAAGATGGTGTCGCTGATGACGAGGCATGCGGTGTTCTCGTCGCTGAACTGCGGGTTGAACGAGAAGCCGAGCTTGCCGAAGAAGCTCTTGGTCGTCTCGAGGTCCTTGACCGGCAGGTTCACGAAGATCATCTGAGGCATGGCCGTTTCGCTCTCTCTGTTGTCCGAACGCTTTACGACAGGTAGACGGCTGGGCCGCGCAGAACTCATCGGCCCCGCGAAGAAAACTTTGGCCCTCCGGCGTCAGGACATGGCGAGCGGCGCGCCGCCCCGGAGCAGCGATCCGCCCAGCGGGGTCAGCGTGTGCAGTACCGAGCTGCCGTGCCGCAGGGTGTGGATCAGGCCGGCCTCGCGCAGCACACAGGCGTGCTGGCTCGCCGAGGCGAGGGAGACTCCTGCCCGGCGGGCGAGTTCGCTGGTCGTGCAGCCGTTGCCGATGGCCCTCAGGATCGTCGAGCGGGTATTGCCGAGGAGCCTGCCGAGCCAGGGCCCCGGTTCGGCGAAGACCGGGGCACGGGAGTGGGTGACCGGGTAGACGAGGACCGGCGGGAGCTGCGGGTCGCGGTAGACGACCGGGGTGACGCGGCAGAAGTAGGACGGCAGGAGCAATAACCCCCGCCCGTCCAGATGGAGTTCGCGGTCGACGGGGTAGTCCGCCTCCAGCACGGGGGTCCGCCAGCGGATCATGGGCGGGAGTGAGGCGAGCAGTTCTTCCGCCCCGCCGTCCAGGAGGGCGCGGCCGCGGACGGCGCGGTCGGCCTCGACGCTGGCCTGGATGTGCGGCCAGTACGGTTCGATCGCGGCGCGGTGGTAACCGCGCAGGGCGCCGACGAGCCGGCCGAGCGACTCGGCGTGCCCGTCCGGGGTGCGGCCCGCCTCGCGGTTTTCGGTGCCCAGCAAGGCGAGTTCGGCGCGGATCCGCCGGGGCGGGGTGTCGCGCAGCGCTTCAATTCCGGCGTCTATGCCGTACGGCTCACTGCCTCCCTGAGAAGGCGTCAGAAAGTCCGGGAAATAGCCGCGCGGTGGAATCACGGTGGCCAGCAGGCGTACTTCAGCATTCAACCGGGGCCGGGTTTCCGTACGCCATTTCCCGAACACCGTGGAACCGCGCCGGTCCCTCAGCCGATGGAAACTCAGAATGGTTTCCCACAGCGCATCCGGCCGGGTGGCCATCCGCACCTTGGAAAGGTCCACTCCGGACATATGGATACGCAGCACCGAACCCCCATCTGTTGCACCTGCAATTACCCCCACCCAAGGGTATGTGATCCGTAACAGCACGTCACCACGGGGTTTCGGCCAGAGGTGAAACGTCTCGCCTCCACATGCCGTCTCCCGAAAAGCTGTACGACGTCGGGTACGAATCCGGAGCCACCGGAAGAGCGAGTGAAGGCCGTGGGGGGTTTTGCTCGTTCGGCGGCGGTCGGCGACGGTGCGGCTCCGTGCCCGACGGGGGTAAGCCGGGTGCGGCCCACGGATGGGGATCCCTTGGGCCCACCCCGGGCCCGTCCCCGTCCAAATGGGTGGCGTTTTAACGAAAATTTCGAATTTAACAAAAAAAAGGCCCAACAACGCACACACA
>NZ_JBHVWS010000010.1:0-6789 GCF_042882185.1 Streptomyces sp. NPDC058239 | reverse complement strand
CCGTGTGGGTTGTTGGGGGGGGGGTGGTGTTTGGGGTGGGGGGGGGGGGGGGGGGGGGGGGCCGCCCCCGGCGCGGGGGGGGGGGGGGGGGGGGCCCTCGTGGGGGCGCGCCCGGGCCCCCCCCACCCCGGTCCGTTCCCGGTCCATATCTTTGCGTATTGAACGAACTTTGCGTATTGAACGAAGAAAAGGCACAACGTCGAACAACCATTTTCCCCAGAACAAAACGAGGCGGCGGCATCCCCGCACAGGGTGCCGCCGCCTCCGGGAGTTCCGGAGTTGCCGTCGAGTCGGTGAGGGTACGGGTGAGCCGACGGCAGCTCCGGGTTCAGGGGGTGTGGTGTCGGGTCAGCGGCTGTCGCTGCCCTTCGACTCCGCGGCAGCCCTGCCCGCCTCCAGACGCGCGACCGGGATCCGGAACGGCGAGCAGGAGACGTAGTCGAGGCCGACCTCGTGGAAGAAGTGCACCGACTCCGGGTCGCCGCCGTGCTCGCCGCAGACGCCGAGCTTCAGGTCCGGGCGGGTGGCCCGGCCGGCCGCGACCGCGCTGCGGACCAGGGAGCCCACACCGTCCTTGTCGATCGTCTCGAACGGCGACACCCCGAAGATGCCCTTCTCCAGGTACGCGGTGAAGAACGAGGCCTCCACGTCGTCCCGGGAGAAGCCCCACACCGTCTGGGTCAGGTCGTTCGTACCGAAGGAGAAGAACTGTGCGGCCTCGGCGATCTGACCAGCGGTCAGCGCGGCGCGCGGCAGCTCGATCATCGTGCCGATGGTCAGCTTCAGCTCGGTGCCGGTGGCGGCCTCGACCTCGGCGATGACCTGGTCGGCCTCCTCGCGGACGATCTCCAGCTCCTGGACCGTGCCGACCAGCGGAATCATGATCTCGGCGCGCGGGTCGCCCTTGGCGTTCTTGCGTTCGGCAGCGGCCTCGGCGATCGCCCGTACCTGCATGGCGAACAGGCCGGGGATGACGAGACCGAGACGGACCCCGCGCAGACCGAGCATCGGGTTCTGCTCGTGCAGCTTGTGCACGGCCTGGAGCAGACGCAGGTCGTTCTCGTTGGCGTCCTTGCGGGACTCGGCGAGCGCGACCCGTACCGAGAGCTCGGTGATGTCGGGCAGGAACTCGTGCAGCGGCGGGTCGAGCAGCCGTACGGTGACGGGCAGTCCGTCCATCGCCTCGAACAGCTCGATGAAGTCGGCCTTCTGGAGCGGAAGCAGCTCCTCCAGCGCGGTCTCGCGCTCGGCGTCGGTGTCCGCGAGGATCAGCTTCTCGACCATCTCGCGGCGCTCGCCGAGGAACATGTGCTCGGTACGGCACAGGCCGATGCCCTGGGCGCCGAAGCGGCGGGCGCGCAGCGCGTCCTCGGCGTTGTCGGCGTTGGCCCGCACCCGCAGCCGGCGCACCCGGTCCGCGTACGCCATGATCCGGTGCACGGCGGCGACCAGCTCGTCGGCATCATCGGCGCCCGCGTGCATCCGGCCCTCGAAGTACTCGACGACCGGGGACGGCACGACGGGGACCTCACCGAGGTACACCTTGCCGGTGGAGCCGTCGACCGAGACGACGTCGCCCTCCTCGACGACGGTCCCGTCGACGGTCAGCCGCCGCCGCTTGGTGTCGACCTCGATCTCCTCGGCGCCGCAGACACACGTCTTGCCCATGCCGCGGGCGACGACGGCGGCGTGCGAGGTCTTGCCGCCGCGTGAGGTCAGGATGCCCTCGGCGGCGATCATGCCGTCGAGGTCGTCGGGGTTGGTCTCCCGGCGGATCAGGATGACCTTCTCGCCGGAGCGGGACCACTTGACGGCGGTGTACGAGTCGAAGACCGCCTTGCCGACGGCGGCACCCGGCGACGCGGCGATGCCACGGCCGAGCAGCACCGTCTTCGCGTCCTCGTCGAAGCGCGGGAACATCAGCTGCGCCAGTTGCGCCCCGGTGACCCGCTGGAGCGCCTCGGCCTCGTCGATGAGCCCCTGGTCGACCAGTTGCGTGGCGATCCGGAAGGCGGCACCGGCGGTGCGCTTGCCGACCCGGGTCTGGAGCATCCACAGCTGACCGCGCTCGATGGTGAACTCGATGTCGCACAGGTCCTTGTAGTGCGTTTCGAGGGTCTGCATGATCTGCATCAGCTGGTCGTACGACTTCTTGTCGATCGACTCCAGATCGGCGAGCGGCACGGTGTTGCGGATGCCCGCGACGACGTCCTCGCCCTGCGCGTTCTGCAGGTAGTCGCCGTAGACGCCCTGGTGGCCGCTGGCCGGGTCGCGGGTGAACGCGACACCCGTACCGGAGTCGGGTCCGAGGTTGCCGAAGACCATCGAGCAGATGTTGACGGCCGTGCCGAGGTCGCCGGGGATACGCTCCTGGCGGCGGTAGAGCTTGGCCCGGTCGGTGTTCCACGAGTCGAAGACGGCCTTTATGGCCAGGTCCATCTGCTCGCGCGGGTCCTGCGGGAAGTCACGTCCGGCGTCCCGCGAGACGATCTTCTTGAACTGCTTGACCAGCTTCTTCAGGTCGGCCGCGTCGAGATCCACATCGACCGTGACGCCCTTGGCCTCCTTCGCCGCCTCCAGCGCCTCCTCGAAGAGGTCGCCGTCGACACCGAGGACGGTCTTGCCGAACATCTGGATGAGGCGGCGGTAGGAGTCCCACGCGAACCGCTCGTCGCCGGCCTGGGCGGTGAGACCGACCACGGACTCGTCGGAGAGGCCGATGTTGAGGACCGTGTCCATCATGCCGGGCATCGAGAACTTCGCGCCGGAACGGACCGAGACCAGGAGCGGGTCGTCCGCCTGGCCGAGCTTCTTGCCCATCCGTGCCTCAAGGGCGTCGAGATGCGCGCTGACCTCGTCGCGCAGCTTCGTCGGCTCCTCGCCACTGTCGAGGTAGACCTTGCACGCCTCGGTGGTGATGGTGAAGCCCGGAGGGACGGGGAGCCCGAGATTGGTCATCTCGGCGAGGTTGGCACCCTTCCCGCCGAGCAGGTCCTTCAGATCCTTGTTGCCCTCGGTGAAGTCATAAACGAACTTCTCGCCCTGGGGCTCCCGGGATTCCGGGGTGGATGCGTGGGGATCTTTGTTTTCCGACACGGGTCTCGGCTCCTCGAGGACGCGGTGGCTGCCCTGACGGCGAGGAACATACCCAGATCGAAGGTGTCTGGGTACGTCCACTTGCGCGTCATGAGGCCTCAACCACCCGTCCGCCAGCAGATCGAAAGTGACATGGCCTGTCCCTCGATCGAAGAATGCCTTCATTTCTTGAACGAATAAGCACTCAGTGCGATCAGAATCCTCCAACTCGATCACACAGTGCAATGGAAGCGTCGATCGATCAAAGTGGAGTCCCTTGGCACCCAGTGCCACCATTTGAGAAATGCAGCTCCCAAATCGACGCTCATTTGAGCGATAGGGTTCTCAGGGTGGCGAGAATCACTCTACGATCGGCGCTCAGATGTCACCATCCGGACGGGTGAGGGGCGGCCGATGGTCACCCTTTGATCATCAAGATGCAGCCGAGTGTGAGCGGATTCGACGCGCGATGCCCCATGCGGGCGCTTCGACGTTCACTCTTGGCCGGATATCGTCGAATCCGGCTTGATATAGCGCTCAGATGAGCGAGGTAAAGGAAGAGGCACGCGGTGCCTGTGATGCCGCGTGCCTCTTGAAGGGCCGGAGGGCCGGGGAAGCCGGGGAAGCCGGGGAAGGCCCCCGTCGTACCGCTGCCAGGCCCCAGGAGCGTTCTCAGCCGCCCGAGGTGTCCAGCTCCGCGTCGGCGCTCACGCCCGCGCAGTCGTACGGGTCCTTCAACCAGCCGTCCGGCAGGACCACCCGGTTGTTGCCAGAGGTGCGCCCGCGCGGCCCGTCCGCGCCGTCCGGCCACGGCTGGTCCAGGTCCAGCTCCTGCAGCTGCCCGCCCAGCTCCTCCAGCGACGAGGTGACCGCCAGCTTCTTGCGCATCTCGGATCCGACCGAGAAGCCCTTGAGGTACCAGGCGACATGCTTGCGGAAGTCGATCACGCCACGGGTCTCGTCACCGATCCACTCGCCCAGCAGTGTCGCGTGCCTCAGCATGACGTCGGCCACCTCGCGCAGCCCCGGCGCCGCCCCGGTACGGGGTTGGCCCGAGCCGGGGGCGTGGGCGGTTGCTGTGGGGAGGTGGCTTCCACGGGGTGCCGGCGCCCGCCTCGTCTCCGTACCCTCGAACGCGCTCACCAGGTCACCGAAGAGCCAGGGGCGGCCCAGGCAGCCGCGGCCCACGACCACGCCGTCGCAGCCGGTCTCGCGCATCATCCGGCGGGCGTCGTCCGCGCACCAGATGTCGCCGTTGCCGAGGACGGGGATCTCCGGGACGTGCTCCTTGAGGCGGGCGATGGCGTCCCAGTCGGCGGTGCCGCCGTAGTGCTGGGCGGCCGTCCTGCCGTGCAGGGCGACGGCCGTGACGCCCTCCTCCACCGCGATCCGGCCCGCGTCGAGGTAAGTGATGTGGTCGTCGTCGATGCCCTTGCGCATCTTGATGGTGACCGGCAGGTCGCCCGCGTTGGAGACGGCCTGGTTGAGGATCGCGCGCAGCAGCGGCCGCTTGTACGGGAGCGCCGAGCCGCCGCCCTTGCGGGTCACCTTGGGGACCGGGCAGCCGAAGTTCAGGTCGATGTGGTCGGCGAGGTTCTCGTCGACGATCATGCGGACGGCCTTGCCGACAGTGACCGGGTCCACTCCGTACAGCTGGATCGAGCGCGGGGTCTCGCTCGCGTCGAAGCGGATGAGCTGCATGGTCTTCTCATTGCGCTCGACCAGCGCACGCGTGGTGATCATCTCGCTGACGAACAACCCCTTGCCGCCGGAGAACTCCCGGCACAGGGTGCGGAACGGGGCGTTGGTGATGCCGGCCATGGGGGCGAGCACCACCGGCGGCTGCACCGTGTGGGGGCCGATCCGGAGCAGCGGGAGCGAAGGGGCGAGCGTGGTCATTGCTCCATTGTCGCGTACGGCACGGAGCGGCCCGGCAGCAGAGTTCGTTAGTTAACCGTACTATCCATGTATGCCCGAGCTGAGCCCCCGCCGACGGCAGCTGGTGCTGGCGATCTGCTGCATGAGTCTGCTGATCGTCAGTCTTGACAACACCGTCCTCAATGTCGCCCTGCCCTCCATGCAGAAGGAACTGCACGCCACCGTCGCGGGCATGCAGTGGACGATCGACGCCTACACCCTCGTCCTCGCCTCGCTGCTGATGCTCGCGGGCTCCACCGCCGACCGGATAGGGCGCCGGAAGATCTTCAAGATCGGGCTCGTCCTCTTCACCCTCGGCTCGGTGCTCTGCTCCCTGGCGCCGAACCTGGAGTCGCTGGTGGCGTTCCGGATGGTGCAGGCGGTGGGCGGCTCGATGCTCAACCCCGTCGCGATGTCGATCATCACCAACACCTTCACCGACCCGCGCGAGCGGGCCCGCGCCATCGGGGTGTGGGGCGGTGTCGTCGGCATCTCCATGGCGGCGGGCCCGGTGGTCGGCGGCCTGCTGGTGGACTCGGTCGGCTGGCGGTCCATCTTCTGGATCAATCTGCCGGTCGGTCTCGCCGCGCTGCTGCTCACCTGGCGGTACGTCCCCGAGTCCCGGGCCCCGAAGCCGCGCCGCCCCGATCCCGTGGGGCAGCTGCTGGTCGTCGGACTGCTCGGTTCGCTGACGTACGCGATCATCGAGGCGCCCTCGGCGGGCTGGACCTCGCCGCGGATCCTGGTGTTCGCCGTGCTCGCCGTGTGCTCGCTCGTCGGGCTGCTGCTGTACGAGCCCAGGCGCGCCGAGCCCCTCATCGATCTGAGGTTCTTCCGCAGCGCCCCGTTCAGCGGTGCCACCGCCATCGCGGTCTGCGCCTTCGCCGCACTGAGCGGGTTCCTCTTCCTCAACACGCTGTATCTGCAGAACGTGCGCGGTCTGAGCGCTTTGCACGCCGGTCTGTACATGCTGCCGATGGCGGCCCTGACCTTTGTCTGCGCACCGCTGTCGGGCCGGCTCGTCGGCAGCCGGGGACCGAGGCTGTCGCTGCTGGTGGCTGGTGTGGCCATGACGGCGTGCGGGCTGTTGTTCGCCGCGTTCGACGCGGAGACGGACGACGTCCTGCTGTTCACCGGCTATGTGCTGTTCGGTCTCGGCTTCGGCATGGTGAACGCGCCGATCACCAACACGGCCGTCTCCGGGATGCCGCGCTCACAGGCCGGTGTGGCGGCGGCGGTCGCCTCGACCAGTCGGCAGATCGGCGGAACGCTCGGGGTCGCCGTGATCGGCGCGGTGCTGGCGGCGGGCGTGGCCGGTACCGGTTCGCCGCGCGGCGCCGAGTACGGGGCCGCGTTCGTGGACGCGAGCAAGCCCGCCTGGTGGATCCTCGCCGGGTGCGGGCTGTGCGTCCTGTTGGTGGGGGCACTGACCAGTGGGCACTGGGCGCTGGAGACGGCGCGCCGTACCGCGGAGCGGCTGGAGGCGCCGAAGGGCGTCCCCGCCGGGAATCAGGCGTCGGCGGGCTCCAGGGCCTGAGGGCGCTGCTCGGGGATGCGGGACGCGCCGGCCGTGACACTGCCGGCGCAGCCGGCCGCGGTGGTGCCGCCGAGTCCGCGGCTGCCGCGCAAGGTGGCGTGAACGCGGGACGGCAACGGGGCACGGAAAAGGGCGTGGGGCCCGCTAACACCACGGGGTGCCGGCCCCCGGGGGGGACGGTGTTTTTGGGCGGCAGCTCTGTGGCGGGGGGTGCGTCGCGGACCTAAACGGCGGGGCGGCGTGGTGACCCACCCGCCCCG
>NZ_JBHVWS010000009.1:157588-224012 GCF_042882185.1 Streptomyces sp. NPDC058239 | reverse complement strand
GTCAACTCCGCATACTGAGCCACAGACTCAGCCCCCACCCCACAAGCCAGGACCGGCACAGGCAGCAGCACCGCTGCCCACGCCGGTCCTTCGGCGTGTCAAGCCGGTAATGACCGTTTGTGGGCTATCTGGCTCGCGCGGTATCCCGATCGGTGCTTCGGTGTCGGCCGTTCGATATGCCCGAAATGACAGCCCTGTGGAGCGTAAGTACGTTCAGTCACGGGCCGACTGCGCAGCCGGCCTCCCTGAGACAGGAGAAGTGACATGGTTACACGTTCCACCGTCGTGACCGCCGCCATCGCGGCCGCCATGGCCCTGGCAGCCACCGGCAGCACCTTCACCTCGGCCGCCACCACCGAGTCGGCCCGGCCTGCACGGCCGGCCAAGAAGGCCCAGCCGGCTCACGCGGCCCCGGCAGCCCCGGTCGTCCGACAGGCCGCAGCCCCGGCATCGGCCCCCGAGGGCGGGGGCGACGCCGGAAAGGGTGACCAGGGCAGGGGCGACGAGGGCAGGGGCAACGACGAGGACAGAGGCGGCGGAGGCAGGGGTAACGACGAGGGCAGGGGCTACGGCGGGGGTCGAGGCTACGACGAGGGCAGGATCCACTTCAACGAGCGGACGTACTCCGCCTACCCTGGCGGCTGCGTCACAGCGGCCAGCGGCCTCGGCGCCACGAGCTTCAACATCTTCAACGAAAGCCGGAGGACCGTCGAGGTCTTCAGCGGGGCGACCTGTGACAACGGCGGCCCCGTCGCCGTCGTCGGACCCTACGGCGCCACTTCGGGCGTGTTCCCGCAGCGCGTCGACGGAGGTGTGTTCGTCAACGACGGCGTGGGTGCGAGCTTCCGAGTGATCGAATTCGACTACGAAGGCGAGTGACGGAGTCGCCGGTGTGACGTGACGAAGTCCGCCCGGCCCGCCGGAATCGGGCCGCGGTGTCCCTGTCCGGGCACGCCAACCGGGATGCACCGGCTTCAGAGGCCCATGCCCTCGTCCGGCCCGCGCCCGATCAACGCGCACATCTGCCTCGTCATGCTGAAGCCGCACGGCGAGGCACTGCCGGCCCAGCCGGACTGTATCCGCCATCGGCCTCGGCCGGACCCGGCAACCGGGACGGCGGAACATGGTGTCGACGCGGCAGGCGCCGCCCATGATCGACGGACCGCTGTTCTTCGCCGGCGCGCGTTGTCGCCTGCTGGAGCCGAGCCAGGTCGCCGACGTGCGGATCATCGTCCTGCGGATGTCACGTGCCTCGACCGTGGACGCGACGGGTGCGCCGGTCCTCAAGGACACGGTGCAGAAGCTGAACCGGCGTGGCACCGCGGTCATGACGTCGGGGATACGACCGGTCCGGCGCCAGGTTCTCGACTCCGTCGGCGTTCGGGACCTGCTGCGGCGAGAGGGCCGCGAGCAGCAGCCGGCCGTCCTGCGACGCGCCAATCCGGTTGCCACCCGCAAGGAAGGGTCGGCGTTCTTTCACCGCTTCGCCACGCCCGAGGTTGCCGACCTGCTGACCGTGGCCCCCAGCGTCCTCAGCGGCATCCTGGCCGGCAGGGCGAACTTCTCGAAGATCTCAGGGCCGCCGCGCCCTCAGCAGGTGCGCCCTCTCGTGCCCGCCGGGCGTGACGCCGCGCACCCCCAAGCCCCTGGAGCCGACGATCACCTCTCGAATGAGTCCCACAGCCGCTGACGCCATGATCGCGCCGGACCTGCAGGTCAGCGACCACATCAGCATCGACAGGGCACTCGATGTCCTGCGCGGATCCCACAACCAGTACGTACTCATCCGTGACGACACCGGCCGGTGCGCCGGAATCGTCACCCTCGACCAGCTCACCGCCCACGCAGCGAAGCCCTGGTACGCCGAGAACACCCGGGTCCGTGACATCGCACACGACTGCGGCCCGTTCGCGCACCCCGGCATGCTCGCCTCGGAGGCCGCGTCCGCCATGCGCGAGCGGTCCCTGACGATCCTGCCCGTCGTCGACGAGGACGGCTTCGCCGTGGGCATCCTCACCACTGCACGGCTGCAGACACTTCTCGGCACACTTCCTGAGGACACCGACCGGACCTGACCTGAGCCGCCTCCGTGCACGCACCAAGGCGGCTGACACCGTCCGCGGCATCTGCCGCGGACTCGAACTGATCAGGAACGGCCTTCAGGGGGCGGTGAGTTCACTTGTGCGCGTGCTCACGCACGTGGAACAGGGAGCCAGATGAAACCGGCTCGCCGGGATCGGGGGGCAGCGATCGCAGGGGATCACAACTCCGCTGATGCCGGCTCCGTCACGACCAGCACGATCTTTCCCGAGGTCCGGTCGGTCTCGCCGAGGGCGTGGGCCTTGGCTGCTTCGGCGAGCGGAAACGTGGCTTCGACGTGGGCACGGAGGGAGCCGGTCTCGACGAGATCGGCGATCGCGTTCATGCCGGCGTGGTCGGCCTCGACAAGGAGGGTCTCGACACGGACGCCCAACTCGGCGGCCCGCTGCGCCTCGTCCGGGGAACCGCCGTACAGGAGTGAGACGAGAACACCGCCAGGACGCAGGACGTTCAGCGAGCGGGTCCGGGTCTCGCCCGCCAGGGGATCAAGGACGACATCGATGTCCTTCACGGCCTCGGCGAAGTCGACGCTGCGGTAGTCGATCATCTCGTCCGCGCCAAGTGCCCGGACGAAGTCGTGTTTGGGAGCGCTCGCGGTACCGATGACGTACGCCCCACGGGACTTGGCGATCTGGACTGCCAGGTGGCCGACGCCGCCTGCGGCCGCGTGGACGAGGACCCGCTGCCCGGGGCGCACGTCGGCGGTGTCGACGAGGGCCTGGTACGCAGTGAGGGCGGCAAGCGGGAGGGCCCCGGCCTGGACATGGTCGATGCCGGCAGGCTTGCGGGCGAAGGCGCGTGCCGGGGCGGTCACATACTCCGCGTGGGAGCCGACCCCGTGCGGGTAGGGCAGCATGCCGAAGACCTCGTCGCCCGGCTTGAAGAGAGTGACGCCAAAGCCGACGGCCTCGACGACTCCTGAGACGTCCCAGCCCAGGACCAGCGGAAGCCGGTCCAGGAAAAGCCCGTTGGCACGGTGCTTCCAGTCGGTGGGGTTTACCCCGGCCGCGCGGACGGCGACCAGGATCTGGCTCGGTCCCGGGACAGGTTTCGGCAGTCGCACTTCCGTGAGTACATCCGGGGTTCCGTGGACGTCCTGGCTGATGGCGCGCATGGTGGCGGGGGCGGTGGTAGCCGTGTTTTCCGCTGTGTTCCGACTCATGCGTCCAGCGTCGCGAACCCCACCGTTCCGTACCATGGCATGATTGCCATCTTTCGACAGGATCCTGCCATGGGAAGCGTTCACCGTGTGGTCGTTCTGGCCCTGGGCGGGGTGTACCCGTTCGAGCTGGGCATTCCGAGCCGGGTCTTCGGGGCCGCGGAGGGCCTGTACGAGGTCGTGACCTGCACCGTCGACGGCCGTCCAGTGCGTACCAACTCCGATTTCTCCATTACTGTCGAGCACGGCCCGGACGCCCTGTGCATGGCCGACACCGTGGTCATCCCACCATTCGCCACCTCGCTCATCGCGCGGGAGGCGCCTGCCGCTGTCACGGCGGCTCTCGCGTGCGTGGCACCGGGCACGCGCATCGTGTCCATCTGCACGGGCGCCTTCGTCCTCGCTGCAGCCGGTCTGCTCGACGGACGTCCTGCCACTACGCACTGGGCGCTCGCCGGCGTCTTCCGGGAGTGGTTTCCGCACATCGCGCTCGATCCGGATGTGCTGTTCATCGATGACGGCGATGTGCTGACATCCGCGGGCGCCGCGTCCGGTGTCGACGTCTGCCTGCACGTCGTACGCAAGGACCACGGCAGCGAAGTGGCCAACCGGGTCGCTCGCATCTGTGTCGTACCGCCCTGGCGGGACGGCGGGCAGGCGCAGTACATCGACCAGCCGGTGCCCGAGACCTCCTCGAACAGCACGGCCGCCACCCGCCAGTGGGCGCTGGAGAACCTTCACGAGCCTCTGAGCCTGGCCGAGCTCGCCGACCATGCACGTATGAGCCTGCGTACTTTTGCCCGCCGCTTCAGCGAGGAGGTCGGAACGAGTCCGGGGCGGTGGCTCATCCAGCAGCGGGTCTCCCGGGCACGGCATCTGCTCGAATCCACCGACCTGCCGGTGGACGACGTCGCCGCCCGGGTCGGCTTCGCGACGGGCACGTCGCTCCGCCAGCACCTGCACGCAGTCATCGGTGTGTCGCCGCTCGCCTACCGGCGTACGTTCCGAGGGATTCCCGGAGAAATCGCGTGACGGGCTGAATCTTCGACTGCCGGTCGGAGGACGCCTCATGGCGGAGTTCTTCAGATGGTGTCGCAGGGCTGCCATGGGGTGGTCGTTGCTCATTGTTCTCGGCATTGGGTGGGGTCGACCGACGAATGCGAAGTGGGCCCGGCCGGTGCCCGGTCGAGAGTGCTGTTGCGCTCGGCACCGACGCCCCGGAGCCGGCCGGCCTGCTCGGCATCATGCCGTGCCTGCCGCACCGGCCTCGGACTCGACTACCGGATCAGCGATCACATCCTCGGACGGACCAGCGATGCGCCGTTGCGAGACCACCAGCTCGCGTGTGCGCTACTGGTCAGCGCCGCCGTCCTGCCGCAGAGCAGGAACTCGACCGGCCACCACCGCTTCGACGTCCCCGGTGTCGTGCTGCTGGCGCTCGGCCTGCTGTGCGTGGTCTTCGGCGTGGTCAAGGGCGAGACCTGGGGCTGGGCCTCGGCCGGCACCCTGGGCGCCGTCGCGGCCGGCGTGCTCATCCTGGTGGGCTTCGGCTGGTACGAGAACCGGATCGCGCACCCGCTGCTGCCGATGCGGCTGTTCCGCATCCGGGCGCTGACCGTCGGCACGATCATCACCGCCCTCAACTTCTTCGTGATGCTCGGTGTGATCTTCTTCGTGATGCTCTACCTCCAGAATGTGCGCGGCTTCTCGCCGGTCGAGGCCGGCGTACGCACTCTGCCCCTCAGTCTCGCTTCGCTGGTGGCCTCGCCGCTGGGGGCGGCGCTGACCGGCCGCTTCGGGCCCCGGCTCTCGATGCCGCTGGGCATGCTGCTCCAAGCCGCCGCGACCTTCGGCCTGCTCAGCTGGGACACCGGCTCGTCCTACGCCACGATGTGGCCGCCGTTCATCGCCCTCGGCCTGGGGGTCGGCATGGTGCTGTCGGCCTCCTCCGACGCCATCGTCGGCCAGGCCCCCGTCAAGGACGGCGGTGTGGCGGGCGGCCTGCAGGCGACCGCCCTCCAGATCGGCGGCGCGCTGGGCACTTCGGTGCTGGTCTCGCTGATCAGCAGCCGGGTCGACTCCACGCTCGGCGACGAGCTGACCGGCGCGGGGGTCCCGGCGTCCGTCGCGGACGGTCTGGAGGAGGCCGGCGACGCGGTCGCCATGGGTGTCGCCCCGGTCTCCGGCAACATGACCGAGCAACTCCGGGCGGCCGTCGTGGAGGGCAGCGGCCAGGCGTTCATGAACGGTGTGCACACCGCCGTGACCGTGACCGGTGTTCTCTGCCTGCTGGGAGCGGCCCTCGCGGCAGCCGGGCTCCGCGGCACCTCCCCGGCTGCACAGCACTGAGAAACGCGGACGGTGCCCGCCGGGGCGGGCACCGTCCTGGCCCGGCCCCGGCGAACAGTGGCCCGTCGGACCAGGTGGGCCGATGGTCTCAGCCGTGTGTGCCAGCCAAAGGCGACTCAGCCCTGGTGCGACCCAGGCACTTCGCCCACCGAGCGAGCTGCGGAGAAGTCCGCAGCAGGGAGACGCCGCATCAGACCGTCAGCCGGATCCCGGTGACCAGATGCGGACGGATGCGGACCGCACAGTCCATCACCCGGTCCGACCAGGGCCGGATCAGTCGTCGGTAGCGCATCAGGGCATGCGGATCGGTCACGGGGCGGCAGTAGCCGGTCGCGACTACGCTCCAGCCCAGATGGGTCAGCGGATCGATGTCATCCGCCTGGTAGGCGACCACGACTCCCCGGTCGCCATGGTGCCGGGCCTGGGCGAACAGGTCCGAGTCCTGATGGGTCCGGATGACGATCTGGCCGAGGTCCAGCAGATGGTTCACCGGCCGGATTGCGGGCAGCGCGCGCTGGGTGAAGACGATCCTCCCGAGCGGCACCCCGCCGAGCAGGCTCAGCGCCTGAGCGCCCGTCAACTCGACCGTGCGGCGTGGTCCGGTGGCCGCCGGGCCATGAGCCGGGGCCGCCGCCGACGACGTGGGCGCAGCCGCGGGCACGGACGACTGGGGCGACTGGTGACCTGAGTGGCTCATGGGGCGGCCTCGTCTCCTGATCTGCTCACTTGCCGCACGAGTACATCGCGTGCGGCCATCCCCACGCCAGGGCCGAACGGCCCAGGGCCGAACGGCCCTAGCGGCGTCGGACCCCCGATGGGTTCACTGCGGTGGACCGCATGCCGCGGGCCGGCCCAACGGCGGCTCCGTGGGCCGGGCCGTGGCTTGTGGAGCGTTCGGTCGGAGCGGGCGGTGCGGATGTGCACAGGAGGGGAACGCGGTGATCGCGGTCGTCGGACACAGAGACCTCGACAACAGGACCATGGCACTGGTGGAGGCTGAACTGAGAGCGCGGCTGGACTGCCTGGCAGAGGGCGTGGCCGCTCTTGTACGGGTTGGGGCGGGGCTGCCGCTCGTGTTCGGGCGTGCCGCCCGGGAGGCCGGACGGAAGCTGACGGTACTGCTGCCGGCCCAGGGCGCGGTGCCCGCAGTGCTGCCCGAGCGGGACCGGCGGGCCGCAGGAGAACTGCTGGTCCTGGCCGAGAGCGTACGGCTGCTGGCTTTTGATCCGGCCGACCGTAATGCTTGCGTCAGTGCCGATGAGCGTCTGGTGGAGACGTGCCGGACCGTGCTTGCTGTGTGGGACGGTTCGCCGTCAAACGGCCGGGACGCCACCGCACATCTGGTTGCCTTCGCACGGGCGCGTGGAATCCGGGTGGAGGTCGTCTGGCCGGACGGCTCCGTGCGGGGGTGGGCATGAGCGCGTCGCCGCGTGAGTCGGAGATGGCTCTGGAAGCCCCCGAGGCCGATGACCGGGAGGTTCGCTTCTCGCAGGACCGGGCGACCGGCGCTGCTTCGGGGACGAGCGACGAACGGCAGCGGACCGGGGCGCGCCAGGGATTCGCATGGCTACTGTTGATCACAGCCGCCCTCGGGCTGCTCGGCTCCTTCGTGATCACCACCGACAAGTTCGAACTGCTCGCCGACCCCGGCTTCGTTCCCGCCTGCTCGCTGAGCCCTGTGGTGTCCTGCGCGGATGTGATGCGCAGCGAACAGGCGTCGGTGTTCGGCTTCCCCGATCCGCTGGTCGGACTGATCGCCTTCGGGGTGGTGATGGGGACCGGCGCGGGCCTGCTCGCAGGTGCGCGTTACCGACGGTGGTACTGGCTGGGGCTGAACCTGGGCACCCTGTTCGGCGTCGGCTTCTGCATGTGGCTGATGACGCAGGCGCTGTACGACATCGGCGCGCTCTGCCTGTGGTGCGTACTCGTGTGGGTGGCCACGATCTTCGTGTTCTGGCACACCACCGTGCACAATCTGCGCCACGGCGTCCTGCCCGCCCCACGCGCCCTCGTCGCGGCGGTACTGGAGTTCCCCCTTGCGGTGCCGGTGACGTGGTGCCTGGCCATCGTCATGCTGATAGCAATCCGCTTCTGGTCGTACTGGCAGACGTTTCTGTGACCCGCACCATGCCGGTGATGTCGTGATGGATATGCGTGGCCGGGACTCCGGCGGCGGCCAGCCGCGCGGCGACGGCCCGCGCCGGGTCTGTCGTGGATGCCTCGGGTGCCAGGGCCAGATAGACGTGTTGCCGGGCGACGGCCCCGGGACGCTGCGCCAGTATTCCGGCCAGGGCCCGCGGACCGGGTTCTGCGGAGGAACCGGCCGGATCGGCCTGACCGGCCGTGAGGACGGTCAACCAGGGGCGTCCGCGCCGGAACGCCTCCAGGAACGCCGCGTCGTACACGCCCTCACCCGCCCCTTTGTCCAGCAGCAGACGCACCCGGTGCGCACGGAACCGTTCGGCGTCGATCTGCTGGAGCAGCGCCTTCACCGCGGCCCATCCGGTACCGGAGGCGATCAGTACGACGTCGGCGGACGGGGTGTGATCGGGCAGGGCAAGCGCGCCGCGCGGTGCGCTGAGGCGGACGGTGCCGCCCTTGTGCGTGCCGTGCACCAGCGCATCACTCACCCCGTCGGCACCCCGGGCCCGTACATGGAACTCCAACTCCCCGTCCGGATGCGGCGCGCGGCCCAGATAGTAAGGACGCCATGCCTGCTCCAGCAGCGGCGACTCCAAGGACGCGAACTGCCCGGCCCTGAAGGCGTAGGGCTGATGGGGGCGCACCCTCAGCACCGCGAGATCCGGCGTGCGGATCTCGTGCGAGGTCACCGTCGCCTCCCAGCTCGGCGGCTCGGCGATCGCCTCGTCCGCGCCCCTGACCATCGCCGAGACGGCGAGCCGCAGCATCCGCAGCCAGGCGTCCTCCAGGGCACCGGTCCACCGGGCACCCGCACGCATGCGCAGCGCCTCGATCAGCGCCGCCTCGAACGCCTCGAAGTGCGCGGGGCGCACACCGAGCTTGCGATGGTCGCGGCCCAACTGTGCGAAGGTGGCGATCATCTCGTCCGTACGGTGCAGATTGCCGATCAGACAGCGGAAGATCCCGACGAGATGGGCCTGCTGGAACGCCATCGACTCGGGGAACAACGACCGCAGATACGGATGCCGCTCGAACAGGACCCGGTACAGCTCGGCGATCAGCTCCTCCAACGGGCTCACCAGCGGCAGGTATTCGCTGATCAGCTGCTGGTCGGACGTTCCGTCGTACGGCTGCGGTGCCTCGGCGCACCACGGTTCGGCGCCGACTCCGGCCGGGGACAGGATGCGTCGTCGCAGCCGCATCGCGTCATGCCGCGCGAGCAGTGCGTGGTAGTCCTCGCTCGGGGTGTTCATGGACCGGTGACTCCTTGGTACGGCACGGTGGGGTGGCCGGGGCGGAGAGACGTCCGTAGCGCCAGGACGATCTCGGCGGCGTCAGTATGGCACCGCGCCCAGCCTGCCGACCGGCCCTGTTCACAGGGCCTTTCGGCCCTGTTCAGAGCCTGTTCGACATGCTGTGACACCCCGTCGAGTCGGCCGGCGGACGGACGCACATACTGGTCCAGGCCCCCCTTCACCGAACCGATCGAGCATGGTGTGAATGACCTCGCGAAGTCCCCGCTGAGCACAACGCCGCCGCAGTCCGCAGCCCCCGTACGCGTCTTCATCCTCGACGACCACGAGGTCGTCCGGCGCGGCGTACGCGATCTGTTGGAGGCCGAAGACGGCATCGACGTCGTCGGCGAGGCGTCCAATGCCCGGGAGGCGCTGGCCCGTGTACCGGCCAGCAGGCCACAGGTCGCCGTACTGGACGTACGGCTCGGAGACGACCCCCGCGGTGACCACGCCGGTATCGAGGTATGCCGGGAACTGCGTGCTCTCATGCCCGAACTGGCATGTCTGATGCTGACGTCGTTCGATGACGACGAGGCACTGTTCGACGCCATCATGGCGGGCGCGGCCGGCTACGTACTGAAGCAGATCAACGGAGCCGATCTGATCGCCGCCGTACGCACGGTCGCGTCCGGCACCTCGATGCTCGATCCACGGACGACCGCTCGTGTGATGGCGCGGCTGCGGGGCCAGCAGCGGACCTCTGCCGAGGAGTCGCAGGCATCGGAACTGGACCAGCTCACAACCAGGGAGCGTCAGATCCTGGACCTCATCGGCGAGGGTCTCACCAACCGCGAAATCGCGGAACGCCTCTTCCTGGCCGAGAAGACCGTCAAGAACCGCATCTCCTCGATCCTCGCCAAACTGGGCGTCGGCCGCCGGATTCACGCCGCGATGCTCGTCGGCCGGATCAAGGACCGCCAGGGGCAGACCCCGGCCCGGCGAATCTGACAAATCATCAGGCGTCAGTCGTGGAGCGGGACACACCATGTGATCCGGGTGCCGCCGTCCGCCGGCCGTTCGATGGCGAGTGTGCCGCCGCACAGATCCGCCCGCGTACGCATGTTGGCCAGCCCACCGCCGCGCCTGGCCGGCTGACCGCCGTCATCGATCGCTGTCCCCGTTCGGGGAGTTGTCGTGTCACCGGCCGGGATCCCGATGCCGTTGTCCGTGACGGTCAGGGTCACCGCGGCGTCGGCCGACAGCACGATGCCGATACGACTCGCACGGGCATGGCGGGACGCGTTGGACACCGCCTCGGCGGCGACCGCCACCACGTGTTCGGCGAGTTCGTCCGGGACGGTGGTGTCCACCGGTCCGTCGATCCGCACCGTGGGCCGGAAGCCGAGGACATGTGCCGCCGCACGAGCGGTCTCCGCCATCCGGTGCCGCAGCCCGCTGCGGCCCGAACCGTCCGCCGTGCGCAGATCGAAGATGGTGGACCGGATGATCCGGATCGTGGTGTCCAGATCATCCACGGCCCGGCTGACCCGCTCGGCCGCTTCCGGGCGGTCCGCTATGGCCCGGGTGGTGCTCTGGAGAGTCATCCCGGTCGCGAACAGCCGCTGGATCGCCAGATCGTGCAGATCGCGGGCGATCCGGTCCCGGTCGTGCATCACGGCGAGTTCCTCGGACTCGGCCCGTCTGCGGGCCAGTTCCAGCGCGATGGCCGCTTGGTCGGCGAAGCCGGAGACGAGTTCGACCTCGGTGTCGTCGAACGGCGGGCGGTCCGCCGGCCGCCCCAGGCGCAGTGCGCCCAGCGCCCCGGTGTCTATCTGCAGCGGCACGGCCACCACTGGGCCCAGACCGTCCTCGGTGCCGTCGCTGAACGGATGGGCCCGGGGATCCGTACGGACGTCGGCGCAGTGCACAGGCGTTCCGGTACGGGCGGCGAGCCCGGCCAGCGATCCCGACGCCGGGACGGACAACCCCGTCACACGGTCGGAGTCCCGGCCATGGGCGACGGCAACGGTGAGGCGTTCCTCGGCCGCCGCTGCCGCCGGAGCCTGTGAGAGGGGCGCGGAACCGGGCCGCGCCGTGGGCAGCAGAATCGCTGCCCGGTCGGCCCCCGCCACTTCCATCGCCCGCTCGGCGATCAGATGCAGCACCTCGTCGGCGGCCGTCCCCGAAAGCAGGGTGCGGGTGATCTCGCCCAGTGCCTCCAGGCGCCGCTCCCGGCGGCGGCTCTCCTCGTACATCCTGGCGTTGTCGATGGCGACGCCGGCGGCGATCGACAGGGTGGTCAGCACCGCCTCGTCGTCGGCGTCGAAGCTCACCCCGCCCCGCTTCTCGGTGAGATAGAGGTTGCCGAACACCTCGTCGCGCACCCGCACCGGTACGCCGAGGAAGGTGCGCATCGGCGGATGATGAGGCGGAAATCCGAAGCTGCGCGGGTGGCTGCTCAGATCGGTGAGCCGCAGCGGTTCCGGGTGACGGATCAGCTCGCCGAGGATGCCGCGGCCGCACGGTGACTGCCCGATCCTGGCGGCGAGTTGGTCCGACAGGCCCACCGGCAGGAACTCCAGGAGCTTCTGCCCGTCCCCGACAATGCCGAGTGCTCCGTACTCCGCGTCGGTCAGCGTCACCGCTGCCTCCACGATGCCGCGCAGCACCTCCGGGAGTTCCAGGCCCCGTCCCAGGCTCATCACGGCATCCAGCAGACTGCGCATCCGGTCCGGTCGGCTGGGCTGCGGCCACGCGGCCGGACCGTGGCAGGCGGGGCCGGGCGAGCCGAGCGTGGGGGAGGAGGGGCCGGGGCAGGGGACTTCGAGGTGGGAGCCGGACTCGGGAGGTGCTGTCTCTGCCATCGGGGTGCCGTTCTCTGGGGCCGTGTGCCGGGTATCTGCTCACCGGATCACCGCAGGGCTGGGACCGGTCCACGGGCGGTCAGCCTACGACAGCCCAGGTGCCGAGGGCCCGGCGGTGTGCGGTCTTGACGGAGGGCGCGGGCAGGGCCGGCCGGCTGAGCAGTGTGAAGAGGAGGTCCGGTGGGCCGCGCTCCTGCGTTGACAGCTTCATGAGAGTTGAACCGTCCCCTCGCCTCGGACTTGCGCGCGGCCGGCCGGGAGCCGGGGGTGCAAGAGCTCCCCAAGGGCTCAATCAGCCCTGACCCCCACGCGAGGGTCGACCGGTGTGAGAACTCCGAGCCGGTCCTCGATCGCCTGTGCCGCGCCCAGGCACAGGTCTTCCCGGAACGCGCGCCCGACGATCTGCACCCCGGAGGGCAGCCCGTCGAACACTCCGGTCGGTACGGCCACCCCGGGCACCCCCACGAAACTGGTGACGGTGCACAGGCGCATCGCCGAGCCGACCCGGTCCCGTCCGGCCCTGTCGCGCGACTCCAGCCCCGGCTCGACCGGTGGCTCGGTGAATACCGGACCGAGCAACAGCGGGTATTCGTCGAGGAATTCTGCCCATGAGCGGCGGATGTTCATCCAGGTGCCCATCAGCTTCATGAACTCGTCCGCGCTTGCCGGCGGCGTCTGCTCCATCGTCATCTCGATATAGCGGTCCCCGCCTGCTCCGAGCAGCTTCCGCACCACCGGCCAGGTCGCGGCGAACTCGGTCACGGTGATCCGGCCGTACGCTTCGAGCGCCTCGTCCAGCCTCGGAACGTCCTGCACCTCCCGCACGTCGTACCCGGCGTCGCGCAGCGCCTCGGCCGCGGTCCCGACGGCCCTGCGAACCGTGGGGTGAACACCGCGCCCACCCGGGTCCGCCACGACCGCGACCTTCACCGGTCCGGGGAGCGGTTCGCCGTAGGCAGGTACCGGTACGGCCCGCGGGTCGCGCGGGTCGGTCCCGGCCAGCACCTCGTACGCCAACCGGAGGTCGCCCACACTCCGCGCCAGCGGGCCGTCGGTGACCAGCATCTGGGACGCCGGGCCGGGGTCGTCGGGGCCGAGGACGCGGTGGTCCGCGGGGAAGCGCCCGGTTGTCGGCTTCAGCCCGGCCACGCCGCAGAACTGGGCCGGTATGCGCACCGATCCACCGGAGTCGTTGCCGAGCCCGAGCGCTGCCATGCCTGTGGCGACGGCCACCGCGTCGCCTCCGCTGGTGCCGCCCGGGGTCCGGCCGCTGTCCCATGGGTTGGCCGTGTCGCCGAAGAGCTCGCTTCGCGTGTGCATCCCCGCCAGGATCAGGGTGGGTATGTTGCTGTGCCCGATGGGGATGGCCCCGGCTGCGCGGAGCCGTGCCACCGGGGGCGCGTCGGCCGACGCCACCAGATCGCGGAAGCGCTCCGTGCCGAAAGTGGTCGGTACGCCTTCGACGGCGGTGCTCTCCTTCACCGTGAACGGCACGCCCGCCAGCGGCCCCAGCGCTTCACCGGCGGCCCGCCGGCGGTCTGTCTGCGCGGCGGCGGCGCGTGCGCGCTCCGCCAGGAGCTGTGTGACCGCGTTCATCCGCGGGTTGACGTCGGCGATGCGCTCCAGGTGGCTGTCGACCAGTTCGACGGCCGAGACATCTGCGCGGCGCACCGCCTCCGCCTGCGCGGTGGCCGGCATCTTCCACAGGGCGTCCTGCATGCGCTCGTGTCCTTTCCCATCCATGTTCCGATGCACTTGCATCGGAACTGTAGCTCCTGAACCGATAGGAGCGCATCGGATAAAGTGAGCTGCGGAACGGAGCACTGTGAAACCAGGGAGGCGACCGGTATGCCCAAGCAGGTGGATCACGCGGACCGACGCCGCCGGATCGCTGAGGCCGTCTGCCGGCTCGCCGACGAACGCGGGCTGGAGGGCGTGACCCTTCGCGACGTCGCCACCTGTGCGCAGGTGTCGATGGGCGCCGTTCAGCGATGCTTCCGTACCAAGGAAGAGATGCTGGTGTTCGCGCTCGGGCACATCGGCGAGCGGATCAGTGAGCGCGTACAGGCCCGCCTCGTAAGGAGTCCGGCCCAGTCGGCCGGCACCGCCCTGGGGCATGCGGTGACCGAGATGTCACTGCTCCGGGAAGAACACCGCGCCGAGGCCAGGGTCTGGCTCGCCTTCGTTGCGCAGGCGGCTGTCAGCGAGGCCCTCGCGAGGACGCTGAAGGTGAACTACGCAGCCCTGCAGGAGGCGTTCACCCGCCTCATCTCGGAAGCCGGCGAGGGCGGCGCCGACTGTACGGTGCCCCTCGATCCGCAACGCGAGGCCCGCACCCTCCTCGCTCTCGCGGACGGCCTCACCGCGCACGTCCTCATCGGCCATCTCACCCCGCGAGAGGCGCAGGACGTCCTCCACGCGCACCTGGCCGGCCTCTGGGAGCGTCCGGTCCGGTCGCCCCGCACCACTTGAACGTCCCGGGCCGCCACGGCGCGCTCCGACTCACCGTCCACCATCTGCCGGATCGGGATTCGGACCGCGTCCGGTGGAGAGCTGATCCCGCCGCCCCGCCACACCGGGGTCGTCGGGCAGGCCGAGAAGAGGTTTCCGCCGTACGGCTCACTCCGAGCGGCTAGCGTGTGGGTCACTGCTGGTTCGTCACAATTCTCATGGGGGTGTGTCCGGTGCCGGACGAGGTCTGGGTCGGTCTGGCGGAGGCCGTGCGCGGGGTGCGCGCAGAGTTGCAGGCGGCCATGGTCCAGGGCCGGGACGAGTCACTCAAGTTCGAAGTCGGGCCCGTCGAGCTCGAATTCGCGGTGGACGTCCGCAAGGAGAAGGCGGGGGACGTCACTGCGAAGGTGTTCGTCCTGTCGGCGGGCGGCCGGGCGAGCAAGGCCACCACCGATGCGCACCGGCTGAAGATCACTCTGCAGCCGACGGATGACCAGGGCCAACCGGCCAAGGTGAGCAGCCGGGTGGACGAACTGCCCGCTGAGTAGGGGTCATGGCAGGCGCATGGTTCGACCGTCGTCGTCTGGCCGAGGTGTGGGCGGCGCGAGAGGCCGGCGGCGGGGCCTCCTTCGGTACGGGGACCGTGCTCGTCGGCCGGCTCGTGCTGACCGCCTGGCATGTCGTGGCCGACGAGCGGGGCCATGCGTACGAGCGCGTGCTGGTCCGGCTCCTCGGCGGGCGGCTCTGTCCGGCAGACGTCGCATGGGCAGATCCGGTGCTGGACGCCGCGCTGCTCGCCGTATCGGCGCCGGGTGCCGGGGAACCGGACACCTGGCAAGTGCCGGACGGCCTGGTGCCGGCCCGGTTCGGGCGTCTCATCGGCCAGGATGTGCGGGTGGCCTGCCAGGCGGCCGGATTTCCGGACAGCCTCACACCGACCGGCACCGACCGGGAAATCGACCAGGTCGACGGATACATCAATCCGATGGCGGGTTCGCGCACGAATCAGTACCTGATCACCGCGGGGCACCGCCCAGACCAAGGACGCCCGGCGCCCGATGCCCGGCGAGCCGGCTGGCAGGGCATCTCGGGAGCGGCCGTCACCTGCGGTTCCCTGATCACGGGCGTCGTCACCGAGGACACCCCCGGTTTCGGCTCGCACCGCCTGACCGCCACACCCGTACATGTTCTGGCGCGGCAGCACGGCTTCCGGAGCATCGTCGAGCGGGCGACAGGCCGGCGCCTGGTCCTCGAACCGGTCGAGATGCAGGAGGCTTTCACCCCCTGGTACCCGGCGCTCGCCCCCGCTTCCCCGGCCTCGCTGCTGCGGCCCGAGTACGAGATCGTCGCCTTCCGTCCCCGCGCCGAACTCAGCACCCTGGTGGAGTGGTGCCGTACGGGACCCATGCTGTCCGGTCTGCTGATGACCGGACCCGGAGGGCAGGGCAAGACCCGTCTGGCCCGTGAAGTGGCCTCCCGTCTCGACGCCGAGGACTGGGCCGTGGGGCAGCTGGCCCAGTCGGAGCATCTGTCCGCCGAGCACCTCAGGGCGCTGGCGTCGTCGGCCCGTCCGCTGCTGCTGATCCTCGACTACGCCGAGACGCGCACGGCGTTCGCCACGGCCCTCATCAACCACCTCGCCATGCACCCCAGTGGGCACCCGGTCAGAGTCCTGATGCTCGGACGGACGGACGGCGACTGGTGGCAGCAGTTACGCCGCGATGTCGCCCCCGCAGCCGCGCTGGCGCCACATCCGCTGCAGCTTCCCCTGCTCGAAGCCGCTGACGGCGCCCTGCTCTCCGACGCCCGGGACCAGGCACGTCGGCAGCTCGCCGCGGCGCTGGCCCGTATCCCCGGATACTCGGCGGGCCCCGGGCGGAGCGCCGTCCACGACACGGTCCCGGGGGCCGGTCATGCCCTGACGCTGCACATGTCCGCACTCGCCGAACTGCTCACCGGCAGCGGCACGGCGGGAGAGAGTCCCGAGGACGTCATCCTCAGCCACGAGCACTCCTACTGGAGCCGCACCGCCCAGCACCACGGTCTCGGCTCCGAGCAGCAGCGGCTGACCGCACTGACCGCGGCACTCCTCACAGGCGCGGCGACCCGGCCGCAGGCCGTCGACACGCTCGCGCTCGCACCCGGCCTCCGTGACACCCCGGAAGACACCCGCCTGCGCCTCGCGACCTGGATCCACGACCTCTATCCGCCCGACGCGCCGCAGGTCTACTGGGGAAGCGTGCACCCCGACCGGCTGGCCGAGCATCACCTCGCCCGGGCCCTCACACACCACCCGGAGCTGCTCGACGCGGTCCTGCCGCACATCACCCACGACCAGGCCCTGCACGCCCTGACCGTCCTCACCCGGGCGCTCGCACTGCCGGTGCCCACGGGGCCCCTGGGAGAAAGGCTGCAGGACCTGATCACCGCGCACCCGGCCACGCTCGCGCTTCCCGCGATCACCATCGCCCCGCAGGCGCAGACCCCGGAACCCCTGCTGGAAGCACTGCACCCGATCTGTTCCTCCCCCGGACTCATGGACGATCTGCGCGACCAGCTGTACGCCGCGATTCCCGATCAGACCCAGCGTCTGGCCGATCACGCCCTGACGCTGGCAGACCGCCAGGTCGGCCAGTACGCCGAGGCCCTGGACTCACGCGCATGGTGGCGGAAGCTGGGACACCGGGGGGACACCACACTCAGCCAGGACCTCGCCCGAGCGCTGAACAACCTCTCGAATCGGCTGGCCGAACTGGGGCGCTGGGACGAGGCGTTGGCGGCCAGCGCGAGAGCGGTGGAGATCCGCGAGCGACTTGCGGCGGCGCGTCCCGAGGCGTTTCTGCCGGACTTTGCGGTGTCGCTGAACAATCTGTCGGCGGATCTTGCCGAGCTGGGGAGGCGGGAGGAGGCGTTGGCGGCGAGTATGCGTTCGGTGGAGATCCGTGAGGAGCTGGCGGCCGCGCGCCCCGAGGTGTTTCTGCCCAGCCTCGCCGTGTCGCTGAACAACCAGTCCAACCGGCTGGCGGAACTGGGCCGGAACAAGGAAGCCCTCGCTGCGATCAGCCGTGCGGTGGAGATCCGAGAGCGCCTGGCGACCGCGCACCCGGACGCGTTTCTCCCCGACCTCGCACTGTCGCTGAGCAACTGCGCGGTCAGGCAGGACGAGATGGGGCATCGGGAAGAGGCGCTGATGTCCGTCACACGCGCCATCGCCGTGCTCAAGAACCTGGCAGCGGCACGGCCTGCGGTGTTCAACCGCCTGCTCACCGAGTGCATCGCACACCAGGGCGCTCTGCGGAGCCCGGGCCGTCCGCCGCGCGCGGCGCTGCCGCAACCCCGCCCTCGCGACCGCGCCGCAGGCGCCCCGCACATGAGGCACCGGAGTTTTGGCACGGAGGCCGGCCGGCAGGCACCGTGATGCCCGCGGCGCGGCTACTCGAACCGTGCGGTGTCGCCCGCCCCTCGGCGTACGATCTCCGGCTCACCGCCGGAGAAGTCGATGACCGTGGTCGGCTCGGTGCCGCAGTCGCCCGAGTCGACCACGGCGTCCACCACATGGTCGAGCCGTTCCTTGATCTCCCAGCCCTGGGTCAGCGGCTCGTCCTCGTCGGGCAGGAGCAAGGTGCTGGACAGCAGCGGTTCACCGAGGTCGGCGAGCAGCGCCTGAGCGACGACATGGTCGGGAATCCGGACTCCGACCGTCTTCTTCTTCGGGTGCAGCAGCTGACGCGGCACCTCCTTCGTCGCGGGGAGGATGAAGGTGTAACTGCCGGGTGTCGCTGCCTTGATCGCACGGAACACATCGTTGTCGATGTGCACGAACTGACCGAGCTGCCCGAAGTTCTGGCACACAAGGGTGAAATGGTGACGGTCGTCGAGGTTCCGGATGGACCGGATCCGGCTGATGCCGTCACGACTGCCCAGCTGGCACCCCAATGCGTAACAGGAGTCCGTCGGGTACGCGACGAGCGCGCCGGCCCGGATGCTGTCGGCCACGGAGCGGATGGTGCGCGCTTGAGGATTCTCGGGGTGCACGTCGAAATACTTCGCCATCCGCCGAGTCTAGGTGATCAGAACGTTACGCCCGGAACAGCGGGGCCCGGCCCGGTCGGTGCGTCGGGTTCCGGCGCCGTCGGTTGCCGACGGCGCCGGAGCTCACTCCTTGACCGCTCCCGCGTTGGCGCCGCTCACGAAGTAGCGCTGGAAGCAGAAGAACAGCGCGGCCACCGGGATGGTGGAGAGCAGCGCCGCCGCCAGTTTCAGCGGATACTGCGTTCCGCCGCCGAGTCCGCCGGAGACGAAGCGGGCCAGGCCCGTGGTGAGCGTCTCGTACTGGCCGGACTGTGTGCTGACGAGGAAGTGAGTGAACTCGTTCCACGACCCCTGGAACGACAGGATCGTCAGGGTGATCAACGCCGGTCTGGCCATCGGCAGGACGACGGACCAGAAGATCCGGAACACACCCGCCCCGTCGACCCGTGCGGCCTCCTCGACCTCGCGCGGTACCGATTCGAAGAACTGCTTCATGATGAAGATGCCCGCCGCGTCCACCAGCAACGGCAGGATCATGCCGGTGTACGTGTCGAAGAGCCCGAAGGTGTTGAGCACCAGGAACTTCGGGATGAGCAGGGCCACTCCGGGCACCGCCATCACCGCGAGCACAAAGCCGAACAGTACCGAGCGGCCCCGAAAACGCAGCCGCGCGAGCGCGTATCCCGCCATGGAGTCGAACAGCACCCGGCCTGCGGTCACCACCACTGCCACCAGTGCCGAGTTGCCCAGCCAGCGCAGGAAGGGCACCCCATCCGCGGCCTGGCTCAACCCGAACAGCCGCTGGTACGCCGCCGTGGTCGGAGTGGTGGGCAGCAGGGCCAGCGGATGCGCGGCGGCGTCCGGATCCGTCTTGAAACCGGTCACCAGCTGGAGGACGAACGGCAGCAGGTACAGCAGACCCAGCCCCAGCACCGCGGCATACCCCACCAACCGCCACGGCAGGCGGAAACGGCTCAGGACGGGGTGGCCCCGGTCGTGCGGGGCGCGACGACGAGAGGAGGGCCGAGCCCGGCCGCGTACGGCCGTACCGGTGACGGTCATCGGTTCCTCCCGGTGCGTGCGCCACGCTCCCGCAGCGCCCAGCGCTGGAACGCGGTGAGGATGAGGATCAGGGCGAGCAGGATGAACGCGATCGCCGAGCCCTGCCCGAAGTCCGCGTTGTCGAAGCCCGCGGAGTACGACAGAAAGGCGGGTGTGAGCGTCGTATTGCCCGGAGCGCCCTGGCCCATCACATAGACCTGGTCGAAGACCTGCCAGGTGGAGATCAGCCCCAGGGTCAGGACCAGGAACAGCACGGGACGCAGCGCCGGCAACGTCACATGCCACAGCATCTGACGGCGGTTGACCCCTTCCATGGCGGCCGACTCCTCCAGCTCCCGCGGGATGTTCTGCAGGGCCGCGAGGAAGATCAGCATGAACGTGCCCGAAGTGGTCCACACGGCGAGCAGGATGAGCGTGCACATCGCGACCGAGGGGCCCGAGAGCCACTCGAACCACGACAGCCCCATGGTGGAGTGGTCGGCCAGCATCCCGGTGGGCCGCTCGGGATCGACGATGCCCAGGCCGCCCAGGATCAGGGAGAGCACCCCGCGCGGGTCTGCGAACCAGTTCGGTCCCTTGATCCCGATCCAGGACAGCATGGAGTTGACGGCTCCACTGCCCTGGAAGAGAAAGAGGAAGACCGTCGAGACGGCGATGGAGCTGGTGACCGACGGGAAGAAGAACGTCGTACGGAGAGCGCCGCGCCCCCGAAGCAGTTTCTGGTTGACGATCAGAGCCAGAACCAGTGCCAGCACGGTCTGCAGGGGGACGGTCAGCAGTACGTAGTAGGCGTTGTTGCGCAGGGACGTCGCGAAGAGCGTGCGGTCGAGTCCGTCCTGCGTGAGCAGCGACCGGTAGTTGTCCAGGCCGACGAAATCGGCCTGACCGGAGAACGGGTTGGACTGTCCGTCCCAGTGCAGCAGGCTCACCCACAGGGCCATCAGGATGGGAAGCACCATGAACAGGCCGAGGACGAGCACCATGGGGCTGACGAACAGCCAGCCCCAGGTGCCCTCCCCGCGAAGGCCCGCGCGCCGGGCGCGAGCCTTCGCGGTCGTGCCGGTCTCGCCGGGGGCGCTGTCAGGTGCGCCGGGCGAGCCGGTCGTGCGGGGGATACCGCTCGCGCGGATCGTGCGGATGGGCATGGGGCTCAGTTGCCCTTCGCGATCGCCTGTTCGCCATTGCGCTGAAGGTCGGCGAGGATCTTCTTCGGGTCGGCGGTGCGCAGCGACTGCAGATCGGTGTTGAACTGGCTCAGGACCTTGTCGAAGCCGGCGATCGTCACCGGGCCCTGCGCATGGGCGCTGCCGTCCACCCAGGCCTTGGCGGCCGCCTCCTTCTCGGCATACGTCTTGAGCGCGCTCGTCCGCGACGGCATGACACCGAACGCGTCGGCGAAGTCGAGCTGCTGCTGCGCGGAGGTCAGGTACTTCACGAGGTCGACTCCCGCGTCGCGGTGCGCGCTGTCGGCGGCGACGCCCCAGCAGTTGCTGAAGGCGAGGGTGCCCTTGCCGGCCGGCCCCTCGGGCAGCGGTGCGACGGCGTACTTCACATCGGGGTAGTCGAGCTTCATGCCGCCTTCGAGCCAGTTGCCCTCGATCGTCATGGCGGCCTTGCCCTTGCCGAGCGCCTCACCGCCCCAGCTGGTGTCCACCTGCTTGGCGAATTTCATCGAGCCGGACTTGAGCAGGGACTGGACGAAGTCGAGCCCCTTGGCGTTCTCCGGGGTGTCGGCGGTCATCTTCTTCTGGTCCGGGTCGGTGAGCCAGCCGCCCGCCTGCTTCATGAAGACTCCGAGCCGCTGGTACTCGTCGCTGGTGACCAGACCGGTGACGCCGTTGCCGGTGAGCTTGTCCGCGACGGTCTTCAGCTCCTCCCAGCTCTTCGGATAGTCCTTCTCCGTCAGCCCTGCCTTCTTCCACAGGTCCGTATTGACGGCGAGTGCGAGGGTCGAGGTGTCCTTCGGCAGACAGACCAGCTTCCCGTCGTACGAGAACGAGGTGCGCAGCTGCTCGGAGAAGTCGTCGGCGTCGGATATCCGGTCCCCGTACGGGTACAGCGAGCCGCCCTTCGCGTAGTTCGCGAACTGGTCGGAGTTGACGTAGAAGACGTCCGGCGGCTTGTGCCCGGCGAAGGACTGGGCAAGCTGCTGGTTCATGTCCTTGGCGACCTCGACCGAGACCGAGTTGCCCGACTTCTTCGCGTACGCGGCGGCGGCCTTCTTGACCGCCTGGGTCTCGGCGTCCCCCGAGGTGGCGATCAGTACCGTCAGTTTCTGCTTGCCGGCTTTGTCCTGCTCCGGCTCCTTGTCGCTGCCGAAGCTGGATGAGCAGCCGGTGGCGGCCAGTAGCGCAGCGCAGGTGGCGAAGGCGGCGACGGCCGTACGGGTTCCCATGAATGCCTCCAGGGGGATAGGGCTTGCGGCTCAGCTGCCCGGAAGGGGCGCGCTGTGAATAGGTGGCCCGTGGACGGGCACGGGGATGGTTCAGTCGCCCGACGCGGATGTGCTGTCACGTACGACGAGGGACGGTTCGAGCAGGACGCGTTCGGGCGGAGTGCCGAGTTGCGACATCCGGGCCAGCAGAAGCCGGACACATTCGCGGCCGACGGCCTCCAGCGGCTGGGCGACGGTGGACAGTCCGGGGGAGAGCAGCGCGGCCGTGGGGGAATCGTCGAAGCCGACGACCGCCACATCCGTGCCCGGCACGGCTCGTCGCTCTCGCAGGGCGTGATAGCAGCCGAGCGCGAGCATGTCGCTGGCGGCGATCACGGCCGTCGCGCCCGCGTCGAGCAGCGGTCCGACGGCGGCCTGTGCGGAGGCGATGTCATCGACGCTCCGTGCCCGTCTGTTGCGTATCGAAAGGTGGTGCCGTTGCATGGCGCGCTGCCAGCCCATGGCGCGGTCGTCGCCGACGCCGGAGCCGCGGGGCCAGCCGAGGAAGGCGATTCTGCGATGTCCCAGAGCCACCAGATGTTCCACCGCGGCGTCCGTGCCCGAGGCGCCGTCGACATCCACCCAGTCGCCGATCTGCCGGCCGGACCACATCCGGCCGAAACCCACGAACGGCACACCGCGCTTCTCCAGCCAGGCCTGGCGCCGGTCGCCCCGGTCGGTGCCGCTCAGCACGAAACCGTCCACGCTGTGCAGGTCGAGGAGCTCCTCGTACCCGTCGAGGCCGGTGCTGCCGGGAGGTGAGGCGAAGAGCAGGATCCGGTAACCGGCCTCGTCGGCGGTCTGGGACAGGGCGTGCAGAAACCGGTCCATGACCGGGGCCGAGGTGCCGGGGGCGGTGGGACGAATGCCGTAGCCGATGAGCTTGCTGGAGCGGGTGCGCAGGGTCTGAGCCGCTCGGTGCGGGCGATAGCCCAGCTCGTCGATGGTGCGACGGACCCGCTCCAGGGTCTCCGGACGCAGCAGTTCGGGGGAGTTGAGCGCGTTCGACACCGTCTGCGGCGACACTCCGGCCCGCCGCGCGACCGTGGCCAGGGTGACTGAACCTGCCTTGGACGCGGGGGTGCTGGGGGAGCGGGGCATGAGTGTCTCCGAAACCGGTCGTATGAATGGGCGAGTTCATTGGAGCGTTCCAAAACCGTTGTCAACGCGCTGAAGTCGTCGTTAGGGTTCTTGGAACGCTCCAATGCCTGAGAGGTTCTGCTCTGTTGGACACAACTGTCAAGACCCACGACATGACGAACTCCGATACGGGGGCCGGCCCGTCGGCCGAAGGCCTCCAGCCGTTCCTGCATGACGCCTGTGTGACGCTGTACGCCCCGAGCTTCGCGATCTCGCAGGCCGACGGACAGATCGAGGGCGCCGCAGACGGCTTCTACCACGGCGACAGCAGAGCACTTGCCCGGCTGACCGTCGCGGCGGACGGAATCGCGATCGCACCGGTGCGAGGAGCCCTTGAGGGAGCGGACCGGGCAGCCTTCCGCGGTGTGCTGCGCGGCCTGGGCGAGGAGACACCGGACCCGGCAGTCACCCTGCACCGACGCCGCCGCATCACCCCCGGGCGCCTGGAGGAGACCCTCGAAGTCGGCAACGCAGGACGGCAGCATGTCCGGGTCCGGCTGATCGTCACCGCCGGGACGGACCTCGCCCCGATCGAGCGCGTCAAGTCCGGTCACGCCCAGAGCCCGGTCACCGCCGCCGCCACCGAGGGCGGACTCGACTGGTCCCGGGACACCTTCGCCGTACGCCTCACCAGCTCCCCGGGGCCCGCCGCCCTCGACCCGGCTGCCGGACGGCTGGAGTACGACGTCGAACTCGCGCCCGGCTCGTCATGGACCGCCGTACTGCACTGCGACGCGGCGCATGAGGACGGCGACCAGTTCCCCGCACCACCGGCCGACAGCCTGCCCTGGCGCACGCCCGTCCTGCGCAGCGCCGACCGGCGCTTCGACCACTGGCTGAGCCAGTCGGCCGCCGACCTCGACCGGCTGCGGCTGACCGACCCGGAGAAGCCCGCCGACCAGTTCCTGGCCGCCGGAGCCCCGTGGTTCCTCACTCTCTTCGGCCGCGACTCCCTGTGGGCGGCCCGCATGCTGCTGCCGCTGGGCACCGATCTCGCCGCAGGCACGCTGCGCACACTTGCCCGCCGGCAGGGCACGAAGTCCGATCAGGACACCGAGGAACAGCCCGGCAAGATCCTGCACGAAGTGCGCCGTGCCACCCAGAACTTCAACGAGAACTTCGCCCTGCCGCCCTGCTACTACGGCACGGTCGACGCCACCCCGCTGTGGATCACCCTGCTGCACGACTCCTGGCGCTGGGGCCTCGCGCCCAAGCAGGTCGAACAGCTCCTGCCGCACGCGGAGTCCGCCCTCGCCTGGATGCGCGACCACGGCGACGCGGACGGGGACGGCTTCCTGAAGTACATCGACCACACCGGACGGGGCCTGGCCAACCAGGGCTGGAAGGACTCGGGCGACTCCATCCGGTATCGCGACGGACGCTTCGCCGCTTCCCCGATCGCGCTCTGCGAGGTCCAGGCGTACGCGTACGAGGCGGCCCGCGGCGGTGCGGACCTGCTGCGCGCCTTCGGCCGCCCCGGCGCCGACCGGTGGGAGGAGTGGGCCGAGCGGCTGCGGGACCGTTTCCGCAGCCACTTCTGGGTGGAGGACGAGCGGGGGCCGTATCCGGCTGTTGCGCTCGACCGGGAGAAGAAGCCGGTGGACTCGGTCACCTCGGGCTTCGGCCACCTGCTGGGCACGGGCCTGCTCAACCACGAGGAGAGCGCCCTGCTGGCCGCCAGGCTCAGCGCGCCCGACCTCGACTCGGGCCATGGTCTGCGAACGCTGAGCAGCGACTCCGTTGCCTACAACCCGTACGGCTATCACATCGGTTCCATCTGGCCGCACGACACCGCGATCGCGGTGCACGGCCTGGTCAGGGCCGGGTTCCCCGAAGCGGCCGCGTCCCTGTCCGAGGGCCTGCTGACCGCATCGGCGGCCTTCGACGCACGGCTCCCCGAACTGTTCGCCGGTCACGGAGCGGTGACTGATGCCCGGCCCTCGCCCTATCCGGCGTCCTGCCGCCCGCAGGCCTGGGCGGCGGCCTCGTCCGTCATGGTCCTCCAGTCGGTGCTGGGGCTTTCCGCCGATGTCCCCGGCGGAACGCTCACGGTCGCGCCCGGGTTCGCGGAGGCTTACCGGCCGCTGAAGGTCGAGGGGCTCGATGTCGCGGGCGGGCGGCTGGACATCTCCGTCGATGCCGACGGCACGGCGCACATCGAGGCACCGAAGGGCCTGGTGGTGAGGAGGCAGCACACGACGCCCCGTTGACGCGCAGCGGCTGTGCCCGATTCGAGGCAGGACCCCGTGGGCCGGGGCGAGCCTGCCTCGGACCAGGCGGCCGAGATCGCCGGGGGGCGGCAGCAACAGCGGTACGACGGAACCCGCACCAGCAGTTCGGCTTCCGTCCTGTGCCCGTGGCAGGCCGGCCGGGAACTCCGGTGCCGGGCTTCTGTCTCGCTTCCGCCCCGCGCGTCCCTCAATCCTTCGCCTGTGCGGATTCGCGTGCCTGGCGCAGGGCCTGATGGGCCGACCAGACGACGGACACGAGCGGTACCGCCACCACCGCGCCCAGCACCCCCGCCGCGATGGCGCCGCCGATCACCGAGAGTGCGACCACCACCGGGTGCAGGCGGACGGCCCAGCTCATCACGATCGGGTGCAGAATGTGGCCCTCGATCTGGCCGATGACCACGATCAGCGCGATGACGACAGCCGCCACGATCGGGCCTTTCGCCGCCAGAGCCACCACGGCGGCGACCGCGAGGGCAATCGGTGAGCCGACCAACGGAACGAAGGTGGCGAAGAACTCCAGCAGCGCCAGGGGAAGCACCAGCGGCACTCCGAGTGCGAACAGGGCCAGTCCGACGAGTACTGCGTTGGTCGCCGCCACCAGGACGATGCCGTGTGTGTACCCGGTGAACGTCCGCCATGCCGCACGGCCCGTGATCGTCACCCGGGCCCGGGCCGTCTCCGGAAGCTGGTCGCAGAACCAGTCCCACTGCCGGTCGCCCGAGTGAATGAAGAAGACCGAGCAGAACAATGCGAGAGCGAACACGGTGACCACCTCCACCAGCCGGCCCACGCCACTGAGGGCCGTGCTGATGAGGGTGGAGCGATGGCTGGACAGGAACTGCCCGATCCGGGACTGCATGTCGTCGAGCGTCTTGGGGTTCAGCCGGAACGGCGGCCCCTCCAGCCAGTGTTCGATCCTGATCAGGCCGTCGCCGAACTCCCGCTCCAGCCCGGCGCGTTCCGCAGCGATTACCTCGCCGATGAGGGTCAGAACTCCGAGGACGAGGACGATGCTGCCGAGAAGCGCCACAGCGACAGCGAGCGGCCGCGGCATCAGACGAGCCAGGAGATCTGCCACCGGGCGCAACATCGCGGTGCCGACCAGGCCGAGGAAGACGGCTACCGCTACCTCGTGGAACCGTCCCAGCGCTGAGAAGACGGCGTACACGACGGCTCCCACGACGAGGATTCGCCAGGCGTAGGCAGCGGCCGTCTGCAGCGTGGGGTTCACGCGTGGCTCGTACCGCGGGCCGGGCGGCGCATGTTGCGCGCCCGGGTTCCGGTTCGCAGGGCGGGTGATGCCGCGCAGCGCCTGACGTGACGCGGTGCGGATCCGGTGCCGTCGTCCTTCGGACGGCACGCCGGGGTCCGTGTTGTCGGGCTGCGGATGCGATGGCCTGGGCATTCCCTGCTGGTACCAGCCCGGGCCGCGTCCTTTCGGGCTCCCGAGGCGACATGCGCAGGAAGTCACCCTACGGGCGGAGCCACCGGCCATCCATCCGTGGGCTGTCGGCGCCGACGGACCTGTCGATCCAGCTGCCGCCGGAGTTCCGCATGCGGGTCTCCAGCGACGCATACGAGGTGAGCGTCCGCCGCCGGGCCACGCCGGTCACTCGCGAGTGCGGCGGATGCATTCGGTGACGACGTCCCGGAGGCTTCCGGTCCGCCGCAGCAGCTCTCGCTGGACGCGGGCACCGTTCCCGGTTCTCAGCAGCGAGTCCAGCGCTTCCTCGGCTGCGGCCGCGTCGCCGTTGTCCTCCAGTGCCGCGCGCACATGATCGAACAGTCGCGCGTCACGTCTGCGGCAGAGGCCGGGCACATGGTCAGCTGGTGCACCAACTGGCCTTCCAGGCCCGACCGGCCGGCTCGCCAGGCGACCGCCGCCGACAGTGCCTGCGGCTCCCCGCTCGCCGGGTCGACCAGAAGGAGTTCTTCCTCAACACCCACACTGCGCACGACGGCTACCCCTCTGCTGCCGGCACGCGACCGCGAGCAGGCCGACGGTGACGCCGCGCAACACCACTGCCTGGTCGTGAACGGCGGCGTCCTCGACATGCTCGTCGCAGATGCGCTCCGCGGCACAGTGATCAAGGTTTCCGCTCACCGGAGTCGTCTGCAGGTGTGCAGTCCGTGACCGGTGAGATGGCACTGCCGGACACTCTCCTGCCCCCGCCTACGGCGGCAGGCAGAAAGGAAGGCGGCGCCCGCCTCCTCATCATGCTCCTCGTTCGCGCCCTCGGCCATTCGAGCGGTGCCTCCGCAGCCGGAGGCGCTGCTTCTCGCACGACCTGAATCACGCCGCGAAGGCGTCGGGCGCATACTGGGAGAAGACGTCAGAATGGAGGTCATCATGATCATCCTCGGTGTCATTCTGCTGGTCATCGGCCTGGTGGCAGGTATCTCGATCCTTTGGACGATCGGTGTTGTGCTCGTCGTGATCGGCATCGTTCTCTGGATCCTGGGTGCCGTGGGGCATGCGGTGGGAGGCCGACGGCATTACTGGTAGGACTACCGTTCCACCGTCGGCGCCCTCCTCGGTCACGCCGCCGCCAAGGTGACCGATGCGGTCGATCGCGCAAGTCGCCGGGACTGCGGTACTCCTGGCGTGCTGTCCGGCGTGGGTCAGGCGGAGCGTGTTGCTTCCGGTCCGCAGGGGCGCTTGGGTGAATTCCGGTTCGGAGCAGGCCATGACCGGGCTGTACAGGTCCACCGGCTCGCCCATCGGTGTGCCGTTGACCGACAGTTGGTAGATGCCTCTGGAGTCATGGCGCTTCACCCGCAACCTCAGCGTTCGGGGACCGGATTCCGGAAGCCGGAACTCGCAAGTCAGCGCGTCGCCGGGCGCGGCCGGTGTGAACAGCAGCCCGTGGTCGGCGCCGCACTGCGGGTCGGCGAAGATCTCGGCGCGACCGCCCGAGGCGGTGACCACCACGTCCTCCGCCTCCGCCGCCCAATCCAGTGGAGGCGGGGCCCAGTTTCCGCGCGAGTCGCAGAGCACGACGCGGGTGCGGTCGGTGGCGGCCTCGGCGTCGGTGCAGGGCGACGTGCAGTTGATCCGGGGCACCCGACGCCTCGGACGAGCGAGCGCGGATGAGGAAGGGGCATCAACCTGGGCAGCGGGGCCCAGGATCTGTTCATGCCCCGCCGTCTTGGGCACGATGATCTGACGCCACTGTCAGGATCTGGCAGTCGGAACGGGGGAAAGATGACGCAGTGGCCCGAGGGGCACGCTGCCGACGCGGAACGGGCGCGCGAGCGGTACGAATCCGATATCCAGGCCGTGCACAGGGACTTGAGGGACGCAGGGCGGGCAGATCTGCCTGTCGCGCATTTCGGCCTGGGGGCCGTAGTCGTCGTGAGTACGGTCGTGGCCGGCTCGCAGGCTCCGTAGCCGGTGCCTTTGTTGCACTGTTCTTCATGACACTGGCGGTCATGCACCTTCGAGGAATCCGCGGATGGGAAGCGACTCGGCGGGTGTATCTGTTCTCCTTCGGCTGGGCGAACTGGATCTGGAGCGTGTATCGAAAGTGCCGCCATGCGCCTGAGCTGTGTGCGCGAAGGCTGAGTGCAACTCGCTGGCGTCTGGAGTGGAAGTGAGGAAGGCTCGCGCGCATGGTTTCGGTATTGCAGAACGTGGCGATTGACTGTGCGGATGCCTACGAGCTGGCCCGGTTCTGGAGCAGAGTGGCTGGCCGTCCACTGCATCCGGAGGACAAACCGGGCGACCGGGAGACTCAGGTGCTGCTGGCGGAGGGCCCAGTGCTGTACTTCAATCAGGTGCCCGAGTCCAAGAAGATCAAGAATCGGATCCATCTGTGTTTGCGCCCTGAGACATCGCGTGAGCAGGAGGTGGAACGGCTGCTCGGCCTCGGTGCCACCTTGGTCGCCGATCACCGGAATCCCGATGGCTCTGGCTGGGCAGTCCTTGCTGACCCCGAAGGCAACGAATTCTGCGTTCTTCGCAGCGAGTCCGACCGAGCTGCGATGGGTTCCTGACGCCCACGCGCCAACCTGGCCGGTTTGGTATGACCGCTGGTCACAGCCACTCGTTGATGGCCGCTACGAGGACGGTCGCCTCGTAGCGGACTGCAAGCTTGTCGTACCTTGTGGCCACAGCGCGGTGCCTTTTGAGGCGATTAATGCCGCACTCGACCGCGTGGCGGCCCTTGTAATCCTCCGGGTCAAACTTCGGCGGACGGCCGCCGCGGGAACCAAGCTTTTTACGGTTGCGGGCTTGGTCTGCCTTGTCCGGGATGGTGCAGCGGATTCCCCGGCGGCGCAGGTAAGCGCGGTTCTTGCGGGAGGCGTACGCCTTGTCAGCCCGCACGCGGTCGGGGCGGACGCGTGGTCGGCCCAGCCCGGTGCGGGGCACGCGGACCTTCTCCAGTACGGGTTCGAACTGCGGCGAGTCGCCGCGCTGTCCTGCCGTGACCGTGATCGACATGGGCTTCTGACCTTGCTCAACGGCCAGGTGCAGCCGGTCGATTCTTGCACCGGGCGACACCGGACGGCGTTTCTACGGTGTAGAAGTCAGTGCACGACCCGTTGGTGAGTCGTCGCTCAGCTTGCCGCTGGACGACGGCCTACGAGTCCGAGCAGCCGCTCCAGGGCGGGAGAGCCCGCGGAGATCTCGACCGCCGGGGCGAACGAAGTCCTTGCCCGGTCGTCGGACGGTGCTCCGGTCGGGATCTGTGCCGCGACCTTGAGTGAGTAGCGGACGAGGTCGGCGCCCGGATCGTAGGCGACGCCGATGGTCTGAGCGACGTCCCAACCGTGGACTACGCAGTCGAGCACATGCATACCGAGCGCGACCCGGCCGGGAAAGAACCCGAACTCCCTGATCTGGAGCGAATGGTCCAGGACATCCTCGGTGAACGCCCTCGTCATGGCGTCGGCCGAGTCGAGGTACGCCTGGTAAGGATCCCCACCCAGGTTGCCCTGGTCCCAGGCCCGGAGGTCACCGGTGACGCCTGCTGCGGCGGCTGCGAAGCCGAGGTTCTCGCTCACTTGGTGGCGGAGCAGGCCGTGCAGTGTCCAGTCGGCACACGGCGTTGGAAGACGAAGCTGGTCCGGGCCAATCTGCGTGATCACCGCTCCCAAGGTGGCGAGGGCACGGCGGTCCAGTTCCCTGATATCCACGGCCGCGACGTTAGCCGAGCCCCCGTTTTCGGGCCACTCGTTTTCGGAGGCGCCTCAGCCGTCCCGATGCGTGTCGGGGGCGAACGACGTCTGAGGCGCACCAAGTTCTGGCTAGTCGAGCACGGCAGCGACGGCTTCGATCTCTACGAGCTGGTCGGCGTAGCCGAGCACGGTGACTCCGATCAGGGTGCTGGGGACGTCGTGGTCTCCGAACGATTCCCGGACTACCTCCCAGGCGGCCACCAGATCTGCCTGGCTGGCTGACGCGACGAGCACTCGGGTGCTGATTACGTCCTCGACCGATGCACCAGCCTCGGTCAGCGCAATCCGCATGTTCTCAAAGGCTTTCGCCGCCTGCCCCGCGTAGTCCCCGATAGCTGCCGTGGACCCGTCTTCGTTCAGTGGGCATGCCCCGGCGAGGAAGACCAAACGTGATTCGGCCGGCGCGGTGGCCGCATACGCGTACTCGGCGACGTCGGACAGCGAGCTGGAACGAATCAGGGTGATAGCACGAGCCACAGCAGTCCCCTTCGGTGCGTGTGAGACCCGGTCATGCTCTCAGGCGCAGACACACCACGTCGCATCAATTACCTGCCGGCGAAGCCGCATCAGGCAACGTTCGCCCTGCGGTTCGCGGCGCTCGCTGACTGATTTCCGCACACAGCCGAGACCATGCGTCCGTACACGTCGAGTCATATGTCCAGTTGTGCGCGAATAAGCGTGTCGAGTCGCTGCCATGCTGGGGACGAGGCGTTGACCGTGCCCTGGATGAGGGCGGGGATATCGGAGGCTGCATTCAGCTCGGCCAGTTCATCGGGTCCGTAGCGTTCCCGGGTCGCCTCGGCGATCCGGCGGGCGAGGTCGTCGATGCGGGGATCGTCAGCGTCCAGGTCGTGCGCGTGGTCGTAGTCGAGGAAGAGCTGCCGTAGCACTGGGTTGGCCAGGGTCTCGGCTTGGTCGCGAAGCAGCGTGATCGCGCTGTTTGAGTGGGTGGCGAATACGAGGATCCACAGGTCGCGCTGCAGGTCCACCCATCGAGGGGTGAATCCCCAGCGGGCCAGGTGCTCCAGATGGGTACCGACCTCGGTGGGCAGCGGTGCCGGATGCCCGGCGGCGAGCTGACGCAGGCGCCCCTGTGTTGTCCGCAGGCCGCGGATGCGGGCGGTGAGCTCGTCGTCGATCTCGCGCATCGCCTGCTGGAACTCCTCGGCGGTCGCTGATCTCAGGTCCCGGATACGGGCCAGGGGGACGCCGGCTTCGGCGAGCGTCCGGATCTTGATCAGGTCGATGGCATCGTTCGCGCCGTACCGCCGGTAGCCGGACGCATCGCGGTCGGGTTCGGGGAGCAGCCCTTTGTCGTGATAGACGCGAATGGTCTTGATCGACACCCCGACGTACCCGGCCAGTTGCCCGATGGTGATCACCAGGCCATCCTCCCACTTGACCTTTCCCCTGGGGCGGGGTTGCAGTATGGCGTCATGGCGAACATGAATGTCGATAGGGAGATTCTGCGCGATCTGGCCGATGAGGGCAACGCGACCGCTTTGGACCGGCTGGCTGACCTCGCCGACGCGGTCGGCGACCTCAGGGAGCTGAGCGAGCTGCTGGACGAGGGATCGATGCACGCCGGGTTCCTGCTCACTCAACGCGCGGCCGCGACCGGCGACCTGCGCGAGCTGCAACGGATCTCCGACGCCGGGTACGACGAGGCCGGAAACGCGCTGGACCGGCTACTGAAGGAACGGACCGACGGGCATCCGGATTGAGGATCCGACCAGCTGCTGCAGCCGCGCTCCAGGCCGCGACCATCGAGTTCTGGTCGCGGCCGGCGCTTGGGCCGGAGTGTTCGGCATGGCCGAACCCGTGCGCGAGACAGACGATGAGGGGGTCGGCGCCTGCTGTGGATCACCGCCGCGGCACTGGCTCGGTGGTCACCTGGCGGCGGGCCCGGATGGTGCGGCGGCTGTGCGCACAGGGCATGGCGGCATCGAAGATTGCCGAGGTGTCGTGCACCAGCGATGACCGGGTTCGGGACGTGATCCACAACTTCAACGCCGACAGCTTCGAGTCGCTGTATCCGAAGTACAAGGGCGGGCCGCCCAACACGTTCACGCTGTCCGAGCGGCGCAAGATCGTGAAGTCGAAGCCGACCGAGCACGACCTGCCGTTCTCTGCCTGGAGCCTGACCAAGCCGGCGGACTTCCTGGTGGCCGAGGGGTGGTTGACGACATCGGCCACGAGGCTCTGCGCATCCTCGCTCCGCGAGAAAGGCGTCTCCTCAGAAGATCCGGGCACTCCGTCAAGTGCAGCTTTCACGGCGCAGTGGGCGGCGTGCTCGACAAGTCGATGCCGGGGTTCTGAGCCGTTTCGATCGTTCATCCGGTCCGCTGAGCGGTGAACACCGTCCTCGGGCTGCTCTCAGCACACGACCCGTAGCGCAATGTCCGAATAGCGCCAGATTTGCTGACCGGGGGCAGTCAGCATTGATCGACGAGGGCTTTGCCGCGAGGCCGTGACAGTGCGCAGGCTGTGAAGCCGCACGCACCCGAGTGGTCGAGAGGTGTCGGCCGGGCCCTGACCGCTGCGACGACAACACACACCACCGAGGAACACACCATGAACCACTCCGCCGTCGCCCCGCCGCTGTTCGGCGAAACACCCGGGACCGGTGACGCACCACACGTTCCGTACAACAAGGACCTTCCCGCGTTGAGTGAGCTGGACTGGCCCGCAATGTATGGGCAGTTGAACGATCGCGGCATGGCGCTGACACCACCCCTGCTCAGTCGCGAGCTGTGCGAGGAGCTCATCGGCACGTTCGACGACGACGGAATGTTCCGCAGCACGGTGGTGATGCAGCGCTACAACTTCGGCCGCGGCACCTACAAGTACTACGCGAACCCACTCCCACCGCTGGTGCAGGCGCTGCGCGAGAGCCTCTACCCGCCGCTGGCGTGGATGGCCAACCAATGGGCGCCGATGCTGGGTGAACGCACCTTCCCGGACACGCTTGCGGAACTCACCGAGGAGTGCGCGGCCCATGGCCAGAACCGCCCGACTCCGCTGATCCTCGCCTACAGGGAGGGCGACTACGCCTGCCTGCACCAGGACATCTACGGCGACATCGTGTTCCCGCTCCAGATCGCGATCATGCTGAACCAGCCGGGCGAGGACTTCACGGGCGGGGAGAACGTCTTCGTCGAACAACGCCCCCGCTTCCAGTCGAAGGCCGTTGTCGTCAAGCCGGAGCTGGGCCAAGGGATGATCTTCCCGGTCCGCCATCGGCCTGTGCGCGGCAAGAACGGCTACCGCCGGCACCCCGTACGGCACGGCACCGGAGCCGTTGAATCCGGGCGACGCAACACCTTGGGCCTCATCTTCCACAACGCCCGCTGAATCCATCCGCCAGGTTCCGGAACGCCGTGCGGGGCCACGCAGTTCCGGCGGAATGCGCCGTCCGAGAACTGCCGGACGAAGTACCGCAAATGCCCAGCTGCTGCGCCATGAAGGCGTCGCCGAGAGCCTCGCCCAGGCAGCCGCCTGACCGGCGTCGTCGCGCCCCGTGCCCCTTCCGGCAGGGCCGCGGCGACGCTCACGACCCTGCCCGTTGCCAGCCGCATACTGAGGAACCAGACCCGTGATCGACACAACACGCCCGGCCGGAACTGTGAGCGACCTGGTCGATGCCACCGATTGGGCCGCGCTCACCGAAGAGGTCGACGAATACGGCAGCGCGCTGACCGGGCCGCTTCTCACTTCCGACCGGTGCCGCGAGCTCGCCGGGCTGTACGACGAGACCGAACGCTTCCGCTCCACCATCGACATGGCGCGCCACCGATTCGGCTCCGGCCAGTACCGCTACTTCACCCACGATCTGCCCGAGGTGGTAAGGGAATTGCGTGAGGCGTTCTATCCGCACCTGCTCCCGATCGCCCGTGCCTGGGCCGAAAAATTGGGAAAGCTCGCCCCGTGGCCGGACGAGTTGGAGGAATGGCTCGGTATGTGTCACGAGGCCGGGCAGAGCAAGTCCGCCCAGATCCTTCTGCGTTACGGTGCCGGAGACTGGAACGCCCTGCACCGCGACGTCTTCGGCGACATGCTCTTTCCGCTCCAGGTCGTCATCGGACTCGACGCGCCGGGCATCGACTACTCCGGTGGCGAATTCCTCATGACCGAACAGCGACCCCGCGCCCAGTCCCGGGGATCGGCCACCGCACTTCTCCGGGGACACGGGCTGGTCTTCACCACCCGCGACCGGCCGGTCGCCTCCAAGCGTGGTTGGTCGACCGCGCCGATGAGGCACGGTGTCAGCACCGTCCGTTCCGGCCGGCGCCGCACCCTCGGCCTCGTCTTCCACGACGCCAGATGAACGACCGCACCGATGCCCGCCAACAAGCCGGTCAGCGCATCCGCACACTGCTCGGCCCCGACGGCGAGCCCTACCGCAGCGACACGCCGGGCACACTCGGCGGACACCGGCGGGGCCGGCTGTACGGGCGGCTGGACTGCCCCTCCGCGCTGAGGGCGATAGCCCGCGGCCACTACGTGTCCCAGCGCGTGTTCTTCGCCGACGAGACAACTGCCATCGAGGCCGGATACCGACCGTGTGCGGTGTGCCTGCCGGAGGAGTACGCCCGCTGGAAAGAGAACGGGAAGGAGAACTGGAAAGAGAATGGGAAAGGGAACTGAAAGAGAAGCAGGAGCAGAGCTCCGGGGACACCTCTTGAGCCTGATCAAAGATGCCGCGCGGAGCAGGTCACCCAAGCTCCGCAACCCTGTCGTCGACAGCCCGGCACCGAATGCCCACACGGAAGCGGAGCTGGCCGCATTGATCGGCCTGCTGACCGCGCCCCGCTCGCGTATCCGGTCCGTTGCCGTCGGGCACGGGCGCGACGCCAAGTCCCGTTCCGCCGCCCAGACGTTCATCCGCGCATGGCAGGACCTGCACAGGGATGTGCTCGCCGTCGTCGACTGGCCCGAGGACGCCGCCTCGTGGCTGCGTCCCGCCCGGCGACTGACCGCCCAGGCCCCGGACGCGTGGGTGCTGGCAGGCGCGCCGCTCGGAGTGGCGCAGCTCGCCCGGCGCCTTCGTCGGTCCACCGACTGGGATCCGGCCCGCACCTTCGGTTTCGCCTCGCTCGGCACCCCGCGGCTCGTCGAACTCGCCGGTGCCGACACCGTCCAGGGTCTGCGCGGCGCTTCCGCCGACGGTGGCACCTGGGACATGCGCCGCGGCTGGACCACCCACTACGAGCCCCCGAACGTGACGTCCGGATAACGCGGGGGCACGCCCAGGTGCGTCTTCGGAATGTCGGTGCGGATCGCGGTCAGTGCGGCGTCCGGCACCGGCGCGAGCGGGCTGGCGGCATGGGCATCTGGGACCGTGCACGCTCGTACATACGCGGACACCGCGACAGCCACGCGAGTCCTCCAGCTGCGAGGGGTGTCCTTTTGGACCTGCATCAGAGTGCGCCTTTCGCGTGACGGACGGCGGCTTCTGCCAGTCCTGTGATCAAGGGGTGGGGCCGGGTGCCGTCGCCGAACAGTTCGGGCTGGAAGAGGGTGGCCAGAAAGAACGGGTGTGCCGGGAGTTCGGCGATACGGACCTCGCCCGCATCGTCGACGCCCGTGAAGTGCAGCCCGTGCGACCGCAACAGGTCCAGGTGGCGCGGGTTGGGGCCGTAGTTGCAGTAGTAGCGCTCCACCGTGCGTTCGGCGCCCAGGAGCCGGGCGGCCCATGAGCCGTCGGTGAGCCTGATCGCACCCTCGTGGCCGACCAGCGAGCAGGCCAGCGGGACCACCACCGCGTCTTCGGCGGCGGTCTGCGGCGCGTTCTCGGTGTGACCGGCACCGGCCAGGCCGCACACATTGCGGGCGTACTCGAGCAGGGCGTGCTGGAAGCCCCCACAGGTGCCCAGAAATGGGATGTCTTCCTCGCGTGCGGTGCGGATGGCCGCGAGCGCGCCCGACTCGCTGCGGTACGGGCTGCCGGGCAGCATCCAGACCGCGTCGAAGCCCTCGATGCCCTCCACGGCTTCCTGCGTGGGGATCCAGTAGGCGTCCAGGTCGAGGCCGTCGCGGTTGCGCAGGGACTCCAGCAGAACGGGGACGCGGGTGTGGGAGCGGACGGCCGGATCCCGGTCGCCGACCAGGGCGATACGTGCGGTGTGGTTCATGGACCCCATCGAAACGCAGCTTCCACATCGCGTCCAACGATGATCAGTGCATCTGGCATTAGCGATACTGATACTCATGGATCCGCATCTGCTGCGCACCTTCGTCGCCGTCGTCGAAGCCCGCTCCTTCTCCGCCGCCGCCCAGTCCCTGGGCTACACCCAGTCCGCCGTGTCGCAGCACATCGCAGCCCTCGAGAACGATCTCGGCACCCGGCTGGTGGAACGTCGGCCGGTCGGGCCCACGGCAGCGGGCGAGCGGCTCATGGAACACGCCCGACCGCTGCTGCTCCGTCTCAACGCGGCCCGTGCCGATGTCGCCCGGGTCGGGCAGACACACGGCGCCGGGCTGACCCTTGCCTGCAGTCCCGTCGCCTTCGCGCCCGCTGTCGCCGAGCAGCTGGCCCGCCTGCGCAACGACACGCCCGGGCTCGCGGTGGAGATCCGGGTACTGGGGCGAGAAGCGGTGGCGCAGGCGGTGCTGACAGGTGACGCGGACCTGGGCCTCGCCGACGGTGCCGCAGCGCCCAGCGACCCGCTGCCACTGCCGGACGCCGGACCCATGACCGGCCTCGCGGTGGCCGAGCAATCCCTCGCTGTCCTGTTCCCGGCCGATCACCCACTGGCGCGACGGCGCTCCCTGCGCCTCTTCGACCTCGCCGACGCCCACTGGATCGACGCACCCGACACCGCCGTCCCCCTCGCGCAACTGCGTGCCGCCGCCAACACCGACGGGTTCCGCGCCCACATCACGTACAGCGGAACCGATGTACGCGGCCTGGGAATGCTCGTCGCCACCGGGCACGGGCTGACCGCCCTGCCTCTTTCCCTCGCCCTCGCGCTACCGGGCACGGCCGCTGTCCGTGTCAGCGCACCCCGCCTCGTCCATCGCACCGAAGTGCTCCACCCGAAGGCCCCGGCAGTCATTGCCCAAGCCCTCATTGCCCGGCTCACCGGCTGACGCGGCCCGTCGACGCGTTGAGACCACGTCAGTAACATCGGGCTCCTGCCTCGCTGTTGTATTCGTGTGCCGTCGGCGGGCGACGACAGCACCGTGCCAGGGAGAACATCATGCTGAAGGTCTTTGATGATCTGTCCACACCACTCGTGGCCGATGCCTGCCTCCGCGTCCATGTGCCGCTGCGTGCCGCACCATCCGGTATCCGAGCGGTGATCTCAGGACACCGGATCGCGGGCCGGGCACTGCCGGTGCGGCACTACGGCAGCGTGGACGTGTTCCTGGAGGCATTCGGCGAGGCCGAGCAGGGCGACGTGCTGGTCATCGACAACGGCGGCCGGTCGGACGAGGCGTGCATCGGAGATCTGGCGGTACTTGAGGCCGAAGCGGCGGGCGTGGCGGCCCTTGTGGTGTGGGGGCTGCACCGCGACACCCCGGAACTGGTGGAGATCGGCCTTCCCGTGTTCAGCTACGGCAACTACCCGCCCGGTCCCGTCCGGTTGGACGAGCGGGAACCGGAGGCCCTGACCACGGCCCGGTTCGGCCCGCACCTGGTGAGCGGAGATGACATCGTCTTCGGCGACGAGGACGGCGTGCTGTTCGTGCCGGCCGAGCATGTCGAAGAAGTGCTGGCGACGGCGCACACGATCCGGCAGACCGAGCGTGAACAGGCCCGCAGGATCAGGGCGGGCGGGACACTGCGCGAGCAGACGTCCTTCGACGGCTATCTGGCACAGCGCACAGCCGATCCGTCGTACACCTTCCGGCAGCATCTCCGGCGGACCGGTGGGGCCATCGAGGAGTAGAGCAGTCCCGGTGGGCGCGGGGGCCCCGTCAGCTCTCCGCCGCAGTTCGGGATGGGCCGGTGGCCGGACCCGGGTGACGGGGTTCCGGCCCCCGGCACCGACGGGGAGAGCCGGGGGAGTGGTGGCCCCGGGTCGGGGTCCCGCGTCGGTTCACATGGTGCGGTCGACGAAGAACGGGAGAAGCGCGAGGAAATCACCGAGCGCGGCCGGGGCCAGCGGAACGCCGTCCAGGCTGCGGCGGGCGCTCTCCAACTGCTGGTGGGCTTCGGCCAGTGTCGCGGAGCGCCCACCGGCTTCTTCGACGAGGTCGGCGGCCCGCCGGGCGGTGGTGCGGTCGAGCGGGTTGCCGGTGCCGAGAAGCGTGGCGAGGCGCCGGGCAGCGGGGTGGTCCGTGGCCAGGGCCGCGAGGACGGGGTACGTCTTCTTCAGCCGACGCAGATCATTGTGGACGGGCTTGCCCGTGACCTGCGGATCTCCCCAGATCCCCAGGAGATCGTCCACGGCCTGGAATGCCACCCCGAGGTGCCGACCGGCCCTGGCGAGGGCGCCGACGGTCGTGGCAGGGGCTCCGGCCAGCACCCCACCCAGGCCTGCCGCACAGCCGAGCAGCGCGCCGGTCTTGTGCTCGGCCATCCACCGGTACTCGTGCGGCTGCACCGATTCGGGTCCGGTCCAGGGCCGGGACTCGAAGAGCAGGTCCTCGGCCTGACCGCGTACCAGGTCGGTCAGCGTTCCGGCGAGATGCCGTACCGCCGCCGCACTGTGCACGCCCGGAGCGTCGGCCAGAGTCTGTACAGCCAGTGCGAAGAGCGCGTCCCCCGCGAGGATCGCGGGGCCGGTCCCGTACACCTTCCAGACGGTGGCGCGCTGTCTGCGGGTCTCGTCGCCGTCCATGATGTCGTCGTGCAGGAGGGAGAAGACATGGATCAGCTCGACGGCGACCGCGCCGACGACAGCGTCCTTTGCAGGGGCACCGGCGGCCTCGGCGCTCAGCAGCGCGAGGGCCTGGCGCACCCCTTTGCCCTGTGAGCCCGTGGCCGGGCTGCCGTCCGCCGTGTCCCACCCGAGCGAGAAGGCGGCCATCTCCGCGTGCCACGGGTGCAGGCGCTGCACGGCCTGTGCAAGCGCCGGGCGTACGAGGTCGCGGCAGCGGGCGAGAATCTGCGGTGCCGTGGCCCGGTGGGTTACGGGCGGTGTCATCGTCGTCCGCTTTCCTCGTCCGTCTCGCCACCGACCGGTGTCACACCGAGTTCGGCGTACGCCTTGTCCACCATGTCCCGGGCGTTGAGCAGGCCGATCCGGCTCAGTGTGCGGTGCAACTCGTCCAGATCGGCGGCGGTCTCGTTCCGGTCGCGGCCGAGCCGGGCGAGTGACTTGACGAGACCGAGCCGGGCCAGCGCTTCACCGCGGGGTTCGGACATGGCGCGGAATTCGGCGAGCGCTTCCTCGTAGACCTGGCGTGCCTCCTCGTAACGGCGGGCGCGGAAGAACACGTTGGCGCGCATCTTGTGGTTGTATGCGAGCGCACTGGACAACTTCATCTCACGGCAGGTGAGTTCGGCCTCTGTGAGCAGGGCCAGGGCCCGCTCCGGATCGTCGTCCCGCAGGGAGATGATGTCGGCCATGCCGCGCAGGGCCCACGCGCGGCCACGCCGGTCGTCCGCATTCCCGGCCAACTGCGCCGCTTCCTCGAACATGGCCAGGGCGCTGTCGAGCGATCCGGTGTTGCGGTGGATCTGTGCGATGCCCTCCAGCGCCCACACGGTGTGGCGTGCCTCGCCACGGGCGCGCGCCTCGGCGAGCAACTGTTCGTGCAGGACGGCGACGGTCTGGTAGTCGCCCTGTATTCGCCCGGTCTCCGCAAGGCCGGCGAGCGAGTAGCCGCGGGCGACGATATCCCCGCCGCGTTTCCCCATGTCGGCCGCGAGCCCCAACAGCCTGAAAGCGAGCCTGAGTTCACCGCGCTGCCGGGCGAGCGTCCCACCGCTCCACAGTGCCCAGGCCATCGCCCCCAGGTCACCGGCCGAGCGGGCGGCCCGGTAACTGGCCTTCCACGCCTGATCGGCTTCCTTCACATTGCCGAGCCTGCGATGCGCCTCGGCGACCGCGAGCCCGCAACGCGCCACTTCCTGTTGCGAGCCGCCTCGCTCGGCCTCCCTCAAGTGACGTACTCCTTCTGCGAGTACATCCGTGAGTGAGGAGTTCACCGACATCTTGGTGAGGGCGCCTTGGTACTCGGGCGCCAGTGCCTTGCTGTGCATGGGAGCCTTTCGCGTGCGGCCGGGACGGCAGCCGGGCAACTATACATTTCTTGTATACATTAAGTGCATAGTTGTCTGCTGATCGGACCCGGGCGCTCGTGGGGGGTCGGACGTGGTCTGTCGCTTGCGGCGAACCGCATTGCTGTGGATCAAGACGGCAGTGGCGTGTCCGAGGTTGCTCCGCGATCAACAGAAGTCGACATTGCGGTGCGTTCGGTCCGGAGCACCGGGCGCCGCTCGCCATGCCGGACGGCGGTAAGCGGAAGGCCGAACGGGAACTCGACGTCCGTGCCGTCCTCGAACGAGACAACCACGTGTGTATCCGGGCCGGCCGGGTGATTGCCGACCCACTGCACGTGCTCCACAACGGAAGTCGGGGTGCCGTCGGGACCGATGGGCCTGTAGCCCTCGTCCACGTCCTGGGACTGCACGGGCATCGGCGCCGGCCGGTGCTTCGCTGCTCGCACGTTCCGGTAATACCTCGTCATCCGGCCGAAGCAGCCGACGTCGAACTCCGCCCAGCAGCACGGTCGTCAGCGATTCGAGCGTTGCCATCTCCACTCGAAATGCCCCATGAATGTGAGCGGTTACTTCCTTCTCCGTATGCCCTGGCCATAGTAAAAGATAGAAACATTGAGGACCCTCTTGCGACTCCATGGCAATCGCTTACATGCTGGCGCGCAGCCCGCACTTCACTCCGATGCTGTTGATCCCCATGGGAGTCTCCGGATGCGCTCTGCCCGAACGCCGTTCACCACCCCGGCCCACCTCGCCGCCTCCTCCTCGCTGTCCGAAGACGTCGGGGGCCCGGTCGCCATCTCGTCGGACGGCTCCGTCTCTCGTGCCGTCGGCCGCCGGATGATCCTCGGCGCCCTCGCCGGTGCCGGCGCCACTGCTCTGCTGGGCTCTGGCACCGCCTCGGCCCAGGGGGCCGGTCGGCACCCCGTACAACACTCCAAAGACACACTCCTGATCAAGGCGTTTCCCGAAGCCGAGAAGGAGCGGATGCGCCTTGCACGCTCACTCCGGTCCAGTGATTTCATCCCCACGGGCCGTTATGCCCCCGCGGGCACGCCCGTCTCCGTGACCGTCCGACCGGCAGGCGGCCGCGTACCGACGCTGCACATCGGCACCTTCGACTACTACAACACCGACACCACCCTCCAGGAGCCGCGCACCATCCCGCTGAGCCCGGGCCGCAATACGGTCAGCGACGCCCACGGAGGCCCCATCTATCTGAGCTTCGCGGGACACGGGGAGAGGGCCGCAGTCACGTTCGGCAACGGCGCTCAGCACATGGCCGTCTTCGAGCTGGGCCGCACCGACGAAGCCGCATTCCAGACGCAACTCGACGAAAGAACCGACATCCCCTGGGTCGAGTTGACGACTGATCAGGCGATCCTCACTCTCACCCGCGAAGGGGCGTTGCTCTACCGCGGCGAGGATCACACCACACTGATGGAACTGTTCGACACCGTCATCGACAGCCACGCCCGAATCAGCGGTCTGGACGGCGGGGGGCCGCTCGACCGGCCCAAGGCGGGCCGCTACCACTTCAATGAAGTCAGCGTCGTGCCCAGTGGGGTGGGCGCATATGCCTGGCACGGCTACAACGGCTTCCCGCGTGCGTACATGGACCGGCTGTGCACCGTCTCCGGGCTCCGCACCCGAGGCTGGGGCCTTTACCACGAGCTCGGCCACCTCCACCAGCAAGCCGCCTACCAGGCTGATCAGTTGACCGAGGTCACCGTCAACATCTACTCACTGGCCGCGCAGCGCGCACTCGGTCAGGCATCCAACCTGCTGACGGTCGACCCCAAGACGGGGCTGAACTACTACCAGACCGCTCTTCCGAAGCTCGGCACCACCGGGATCACGTACGAGAAGTCCTTCGGCGCGTACGAAAAACTCATCCCGCTACGTCAGTTGGAGCTGGCGTTCGGCGAGGACTTCTGGCCGCGGCTGCACCGCCTCGTGCGCAGGGAGCATCAGCATGACGCCCCGGTCGACGACTACACGCACGACCCCGTCATCAACGCCCGCCAGTACCTGGCCCTCGCAACGTACGCCAGCCGCACCGCCGGGTGCGACCTCACCGACTTCTTCGTCCGCAGGTGGGCCTTCCCGATCGACCCCTCCGGCGTTGCCGCGCTCGCCGCGCTGGGGCTGCCGCAACCGCCTGTCGACCCCAGCACGCTCGCCGACTGAAGCGGGATTCGGTCCCAGGGCCATCCACCCGGTATCCGTTCGCAGACGTCGTGAGCCGCAGCAGACCCCCCAACCGCAGTAGCCCCCAAAGGGAGATGGCATGCGCACTACATCCGTCGAATCCGGTGGTTTCACCCGCAGGCCCCTGCGCCGCCTCATGAGGTCGGGCACGGTCCTCGCCGCCACCGCGCTGCTCGCTGTCGGCACGGCAGGGCAGTCGTGGGCCTCGACACCGACACTCCGCTGGACCACCAACGCACCCACGCCCGTGACCACGTTGACGCTTCCGATGGCCGTGAACTCCGCGCCGGACGCGTCCGGCATCTACTTCGCCTACTACACCACCCTGGAGAGCGGCACCCGCCCGTACGCGGGGTTCCAGCCGAAGCCCGTGGACGCGAACGGGAATCATGTCCTCCAGGCGATCTTCAGTTCATTCAACGCCGACGCCACGACCACGGACGACCACTGCACCTACGGAGCCGACGGCGGCGCGGGAGTGAGCTGTGCGGTCCGTTTCCCCTACACGCCGGGGACGATGTACTCCCTGGTGCTCAAGCGGGCCGGTGTGAGCGGGGCGACGCAGCTGATGTCCGGAGACGTCGTCGAGACCACGACCGGAACGCCAGTGGCACACATCGGCAGTTTCGGCCTGCCGTCGGCCTCGGGCCGGTTCAAGAGCGCCGATCAAGGATTCATCGAGCCCTACCTCACGGCCGGGTGCGGCCAGCGCGTCACCGTGACATACGGCAAGCCGATCGGCACCGAGGCGGGCGTCGACTATTCGGGCAGCCTTCCCACCGTCACCGATCCGTCGTCCGGAAGCTGCTTGAGCACTGCCTCGCAGACGACGAGCCAGGGGCAGCAGGTCACGGTGACGGGCAACGCGTCGGCAGCGGCTGTCGGCCCGGCCTCGTAGTCGGATCGGGCACCGTACCCGGCCGGTCGGGACTCCATGTGAAGCGCCCCCGGCGCCTTCTGGCTAAGCTCGACGAGGGGCCGAGTACCAGAACGACGGAGGCTCCCATGATGATCAGGCTCGAACCGCGCGATGTGCCCCCACGCCTTGCCACCGGTGCGTTCATCCTCAACTCGGGCCTGGGCAAGCTGAAAGCGGACGAGGAGACGGCCCAGGGCGTGCACGGCATGGCGTGTACTGCCTACCCGTTCCTCAAAAAGATCGAGGCCAGGCGATTCACCCGGCTGCTCGCTCTGTCGGAGATGGCCGTCGGCGGAACCCTGCTCTGTCCCCTCGTGCCGACCCGAGTGGCCGGACTGGCGCTGACAGGGTTCTCCGGCGGCCTGCTGGGCCTGTACCTGCGGGTTCCCGGGATGCGGGAGCCCGGCAGTCTGCGGCCCACCCAGAACGGCATCCCGCTGGCCAAGGACACCTGGATGCTCGGGATCGGACTCGGCTTTCTGAGCGCGGATGCCCACTGGGCGGGCGCCGGCGCAACCCGGTGTCCCTGGCGCCGGTCCCGAGGCTGAACGGGGCAGCCGGGGGCACGGGTGGGCGGCTACGGATGAGCGAGAGCACGATGAAGGCCCACGTCAGTCGCATCCTGCCTACTCTGGAGGTGGGAAACCGCGTCCGAGCGGCGTCGCCGCCCGGAGCGCCGGGCCGGCGGATGACCCTCTGCCGTGTTGGGCGTAACAGTGGGTAACTGCCCGGAGTGCGCTGCCCCGGCAAAGCCCGATCCGTGGTGGGCCCGCTCCGCCCGCAGATCCAAGGAGTGATCATGAGCGAGTCAGAAGAATATCGCGGTCGTGTGAGGCAGATGCGCGCCAAGGCGAAGGATCTCAATGACGCAGCCGAGCGCACCACCGACCCCGAGGAACGCCAACGCCTGAAGGACAAGGCCCGCAGGATCGAAGCGGAGAGCGACCAGGTCAGCGGCATGGCGAGCGGGGACATCTACCCCATGGAGTAGACGCCGCCGGGTGGCGGCCGCATGCTACGGCCGCTCCACCCCGACGCCGTGGGCGCACAACCGTCGCGCAGCCCCTGAGCAGTAGCGCTCAGGGGCTGCGCACGTCGACTCCGTGGCAGGCCGGGGGAATCCTGGCGTGGCCCGGACGTTGAACAAGGGTGTGAGCTCTGTGATCGCATCCACCCGGTTTTCCGTGCTCGACCGTTCCCGTACCCGTGAGGGGTACAACGGCCCCGAGGCGCTGCGCGACACCGTGCGTCTCGGCCAGGAGGTCGAGGCGCTGGGCTATCACCGGTTCTGGGTGTCCGAGCATCACAGTGTGCCGGGCGTCGCCGGTTCGGCGCCGACCGTGTTGGCCGCGGCCGTCGCGGCGGCGACAGCCACCATTCGGGTCGGTACGGGCGGCGTGATGCTCCCCAATCATCAACCGCTCGTGGTGGCCGAACAGTTCGGGGTGCTGGAGTCACTCTTCCCCGGCCGGATAGATATGGGACTCGGCCGCTCGGTGGGCTTCACCGACGGCATCCGCAGGGCACTCGGCCGGGACAAGTCGGACGCGCAGGACTTCGCGGGGCAGCTCACCGAGTTGCTCGGCTGGCTGGACGGCACGCAGCGAGCCCACCCGCAGGTCCATGCCCGACCCACCGAGGGCCTGCGCATACCCCCGTTCGTACTGGCCACCGGCGAGGGTGCCGGTATCGCTGCGGCGGCCGGGCTGCCGCTGGTCGTCGGAGACCTCCGCGGCCGGGAGAAGCTGCTACGGACTGTCGAGCGCTATCGCCGGGAGTTCCGCCCCTCGTCCTGGGCGGCGGAGCCCTATGTGGTCGTGTCGGGCACGATCGCGCTCGCCGGAAGCGCGGACGAGGCCCGGCGCCTTCTGATACCGGAGGCGTGGTCCATGGCGTACTCCCGGACCCATGGCGTGTTCCCGCCGCTCGCCCCCGCCGGGCGGGTCGAGACACTGAGCATGACGGAGAAGGAGCGCGGCTTCTACGAGAGCGGACTGCGCGGCCACCTCCAGGGCACGGAGGACCAAGTGGTCACAGCGCTCGAGACGGCCATCAAGGAGACCCGTGCGGACGAGGTGCTGGTCACCACCAGCACCTACGACCGTGCGGCTCTGATGGACTCCTTGCGTCGGCTGGCCCGTATCGCGGAGCTGACCACCTGACGGCCTCACTGCCGCCGGGCGTGTGCCCGGCGCCCTGTCCGGCGCTCTGACAGAGCGTTCACCCGTATCGGCGCCTCAAGCGGCAATCCTTCGGCGGTTCCTGCCATCACACATGGCACGCTGGGCTCTCGTATGTCCCCGACCACCCGAGGAGACGTGCCACGTGCCGCAGAACGAGCCGACGGAGTCGCTCGCCGCCCCTGCGGTGCTGGTCGAGGAGCGCCGGCTCCGCAAGGATCTCGGATTCTGGGGCCTGACCGCGATCGGGTTCTCCAACATCCTGGGATCCGGGTGGCTGTTCGCGGCCATGTACGCCGCCCAGACCGCCGGGCCCGCCGCCCTGCTGTCCTGGATCGCGGCCGGCGCGCTCTGCGGCTTGGTCGCTCTGGTCATGGTGGAACTCGGGGCCACCCGTCCGGAGGGCGGAGGCACCGTGCGCTGGCCGCTGTACGCGAGCGGGCGGCTGGTCGGAACGGTGATCGGCTGGTCCGTCCTGCTCTCGGTCGGCGGTACGGCGGCGGAGATCAGCGCCATCATGCAGTACGCCGCGCACTATCTGCCGGGCTTGTACGACGGCGGCAGCCTCAGCGCCACGGGCCTCGGCGTGGCTGTCGCGCTGAGCGTCGTGCTGACCGCGCTCAACTGGTTCGCCGTGCGGATGTTCGCCCGGCTGAACAACCTGGTGTCGGTCTTCAAGGTCGTCGTCCCCGTCGTCACGGTCATTGCGCTGTTCCTCTCGGGCACGCACTCCGGGCGCCTCACCGACCACGGCGGCTTCGCACCGTACGGCTACGCGGCATGCCTCACCGCTCTCGCCGGTGGCGGCATCGTCTACTCCGTCAACGGGTTCCAGGCCCCGCTCGACTTCTCGGGAGAGGCCCGCAATCCACGCCGTAACGTGCCGGCCGCCGTGCTCACCGGTATCGGTCTTGCCGTGCTGGTCTACCTGGGGCTCCAACTGGCCTTCCTTTTCACGGTGCCCGAGTCCCTGCTGGGCAACGGCTGGCAGGGAGTCGACTTCGAGTCGCCGTTCGGGCAGCTCGCCCTGGTGCTCAACCTGCACTGGCTGGCCACCCTGCTCTACGCCGACGCGGTGATCTCTCCCGGCGGTTCGGCCTACGTGGGGGTGGCGATCGATGCCCGGCATACGTACGCCCTGGCCAAGAACGGCCTGCTGCCCCGCTTCTTCATGCGGATCGATCCCCGGTCCGGCATGGCGCACCGGGCGCTGGTGCTCAACCTTGCCGTCATCATCGTCTTCATGCTGCCGTTCGGCGGCTGGCAGGACATCGTGAGCGTGATGGGCGACATGTATCTGCTCATCTACGCGGCATCGGCGGTCGCCGTCGCGGCGTTCCGGGCACACGAGCGGGAGAGCGAAGTGCCACGGACGGAGGGCGAGGTGCCGGGGGTGCGCTGGATCGCGCCGGTCAGTTTTGTCGTGGCGAGCGAGTTCGTCTTCTGGTCGGGGTGGCACGATCTGCGGCTCGCACTGCCGCTCGTCCTGCTCGGCGTCCCGCTGTTCCTGCTGCAGCAGCGTGGTACCGAGGGGCCTTCGCCACGCGCCGAGTTGCTCCACGGCGCCTGGCTCGTCTTTCATCTGGCCGCGCTGACGCTGCTGTCCTGGCTCGGCACCTTCGGCGGTTCCGGCCACCTGCCGGCACCGTACGACTCCGTGACGGTCGCGGTCATGTCCCTCGGCGTCTTCGTGTGGGCGGTGCACTCGGGAGCCGACCACCTCAGTCGTCGGTCCCGGCCCATGCCGACGCGCTGAGCGGAGTTCTCGTACCCGGCGCGTTCGAACGCTCGCGCAATGGTTCGTTGCTCAGATCCGTGTCCGCGTGCCGCCCCTGTGCGTCATGGTCGGTGACCGGAGGCCGAGTTGTGTGCGACGCGTGTCGATGGCGGGGGAGGAGCGCGAGAGCGGAGAGGGTGATGACATGAAAAGTGCTGACCTTTTGACGGACGCGTTCACTCGCGTCCAGGAGACGGTGCACTCGGTGGTCGAGGGCCTTTCACCCGCCGACCTCCACGCTCGCCTCGACGACGGAGCGAACACGATCGCGTGGCTCGTGTGGCACCTCACTCGGATCCAGGACGACCACATCTCTGATGCGGCAGGTATCGAGCAGGTCTGGTTCACCCAGGACTGGGCCTCCCGCTTCGATCTGCCCTTCGCGAAGGAAGCCACCGGGTACGGACACAGCACCGCAGACGTGGCGTCTGTGCAGGTGGGCTCGCCCGAACTGCTGCTCGGCTACTACGACGACGTCCATGAACAGACCCTCGGATTCATCAGTGGGCTCGACGGCAGGGCTCTGAGCCGTGTCGTCGATGAGGCGTGGTCGCCGCCGGTCACCCTCGGGGTCCGTCTGATCAGCGTCATCTCGGACGACCTGCAGCACGCCGGCCAGGCGGCCTTCGTACGGGGCTCGCTCGAGCGCCGGTAGAACTCGACGCGAGCGGGGGCCTGTTGTGCCGGCGGACGACGTCGGCGCGCTCCGGTACCTGTTCCATTCCCCGGTCCTCCGGAGCCGAGGTCGCGGACCGTGCGGCCTCGGCGCTGGAGGACCCCGGTGTCTCAGACCTTGAGCCCGATGCCGCTCACCGCATGGCCCTGCAGGGTGTCCCCCGGGCTCTGCTCGGGATCGGGGCGCCAGGCCGACGTCCGTACGACGCCCGGCTCCACCACGTCCAGGCCGTGGAAGAAGTCGGCGATCCGTTCAGGGCTGCGCAGATGGTACGAGCTTGCCGAGTTCGCGTTGTAGGAGGCGACGGCCCGGTTCAGCGAGTCACTCGTGTTCGTGCCGTCGCTGAGGGCCAGATAGCTTCCTGAGGGGAGCGCGGCCAGCAGCCGGTCGACCAGCGCCCACGGGTCGTCCTCATCGGGGAGCTGCCCCATGATCCCCAGCATGGTCAGCCCGACCGGCCGGCTGAAGTCCAGCGTCTTGGCGGCCTCGGCGAGAATCGCGTCGGCGTCCCTGATGTCGGCATCGATGTATGCGCACGCGCCCTCGGGAGTGCTGGTGAGCAGAGCGCGGGCATGGGTCAGGACGAGCGGGTCGTTGTCGACGTACACAATCCGGGAATCCGGGGCCACCCGCTGGGCCACCTCGTGCGTGTTGTCGGCCGTCGGCAGACCCGTGCCTATGTCGAGGAATTGACGGATGCCCGCCTCTGCGGTCAGGAAACGCACAGCGCGGGCGAGGAAGGCCCGCTGAAGGCGTGCGATGGCGGCGAAGTCCGGGAACGCCTTGAGGATCATGTCGCCCATTTGGTGGTCGACGGAGTAGTTGTCCTTGCCGCCCAGGAGGTAGTTCCATACGCGTGCCGAATGCGGCCGGTCCGTCTGAAGCCTGTCGGTCGGCGACTGCGAAGAGGTACTCATGGCCAGATCCTCACATATGCCACCCGCGCCTGCCTGAGGTATTGATCACCGGCGACGATCCGGACGCGGATGTCGTGGCGGCATTCTGCTGAGATGTACTCCGATGCCGATGCCGATGCCGCCGTGCTCTACGACCTGCTCAACTCATGGGGACCGAGCGACGACTTCTGCCTGTCATGCGTCATGGATGCCCCTTCCGTCCTTGACGTGGGGTGCGGAACCGGCATGCTGCTGCACCGTGCGCGCGAGGCGGGACACACCGGTCGGCTGTGCGGGCTGGACCCCGATGGTGCCGCACTGGACCGGGCGAGCGGACGGGGCGACATCGAGTGGGTCCTGGGCAGAGCCGAAGAAGCCGTGTGGGAAGGAGAGTTCGGGCTCGCTGTCATGGCGAGCAATGTGTTCCAGGTTTTCGTCACTGAGCCACCGTTCACACCCTCGCTACTGAACTTGATCGGGCGTTGCCGGGCATGCAGCTCATCGTGCTCCGCATGCCTCGCGCGATGGTGTGATCGTGTTCCCGGGCGATCGGAATCCGGTTCGTTGCAGGGGGCCGGGACCGCTAGGGTCAGGCGGGTGAGTGATCTTCAGCCCGTCGTATGGCTACTTACCGGTATGCCCGGCTCGGGTAAGACCACCTTTGCGAAGGCGTTGGCACGAGGCGGTGTCGTCCGTCTGTCAGTGGATGACCAAATGACAGCTCGGCATGGACGGATCGGCAAGGACCACGCCGAGTACGAACACCTCGAGCTTCAGGCTCCCGTGATCGAGGACGTTCGGCGACAGCTCGTCGCACTCCTACGGGAAGGCCGTTCGGTAGTGCTGGATCACGGCCTGGGGACCCGCGCGGTCAGGGACGACTACAAACAGTTGGTCACGGAGTATGGCGCCAGGTGGCGGCTCGTCCACTTCCAGGCTGATCACGATGAGTTGTTGCGGAGACTGGCCAAGCGGAACAACGAACAGGAACATGGCGTGATTTCGCCAGAGACGCTCGCCTGGATCGCCGAGCACTCTGAAGCCCCTGTGGGTGAGGGTGAAGAGCCCCCAGTACTTCCAACCTCAGCCTGACAAAGATCCCGGGCTGAGATGGCTGCCGGTCACGGTATCTGCCACCACGAACGAATCATCGCACCTTCGTCCGGATCGCGAGTAGCTGGACTTGGGCAGTAGCGTCCCGTCGCGGACGCAGCTCCGTCCCGGCGACGCAACACTGCCGTCACTTCTCGTGCGCACACACGAGCAGGTTGATGCGCAACTGCTGCTGAAAGTCATTGACAAACGCTGTCGCTGAAAGTGAACGAAGACAGCCCACCGACTACACATGCATGGCGGAGAGATTCGGCTACGGGTCCTTCGGCACCCACTGGTTGTAGAGCTGTGCCGACTGAGCAGTTCAGCGGCCGAATGCATGAGCCGAGGCCGGTACGGGGCGGCGCTCACGCGTCGATGAGGACATGCCTGGCGATGGCCGGTGGCACCGGGTAGATCCGCTCGGGCGGAAGCAGTCGCTGGGCCTGCGCTGCCCGGCCGCTCTGCTTGAGCGCCGCGATCTTGCGGGCCTGTGGAGTGACATCGGTCAGGTCGACGACCCAGTCCTCCGCGAAGGTGCGGATCAGCCCGCGTCCGACCCCGACCTGGATGCTGTAGTGATTGAGCGCGGCTCCCCGCAGCGAGCGTTCGGGATCCCACTGGACGTGTACAGCCGCCCGGGCGACGGCTGTCGGGTCGGCCGTCGTCAGCACGGCCCGGGAGAGGGCCTCCTCCCAGCCGGCACGGGTCATCCGTACGGCGAGGATGCGTTCCTGTCCCGACTTCTGTGCCCAGTTACTACGGTGCATGAGCCACAGGAACGACGGTTTGATCCAGGTCATCCGGTTGAACGAGAACGGTGGCACGAACCGCTTCGCCCGTAGGGACGGATCAGCGACTGCCGGTGAGTACGCCTGGTAGACCACGATCGTCCGGGCATCGTAGTGAGCTCGTACCTGGTGCTGGGGGGCCATGCGCCACAGGCTGACAGGGAACAGATTCCGGCGCGATCGGATTTCTCCCCGCGCGACCGGACTGTTCACGCCCTCGCACTCTCGATTTCGTCTTCGTCGCGGTGCACCGTCGGCGAGGCAGTTTTTCGTGCGGCGCGACCACTCGGGGCCGGTGTGTCGCTGCCTAATGTTCCCTCACTCGGCGGCGGCGTGCCGCTCCCTCGGAGGTGACCATGGCCAGCACCGCAGGCACGGAGACGAGAAGCAGAGCCACGCGCAGGACCCGGTCGGCGGCCGCGGTGGCCACGGTGCTCGGCCTCGTCGCCACAGCGGCCGCCTGCGGTGGCGGCTCGTCAGCCGACGGCGGTGACGGGGCGACGGTGGTGCTCGCCGTCGCCGCCGACCCGGGCACACTCAGCCCCACCACGGCACTGGCCAGCACGGCAATTTCGATGAACTCCTTCGCGTACGACACGCTCGTGCATCTCGCAGCCGACGGTTCGCTGGTTCCAGGGGTGGCCGAGAAATGGTCCGCCACGTCCACCACCGCGCAGTTCACCATCCGATCCGGGGTGACCTGCGAGGACGGCTCGCCCCTCACCGCTGACGACGTGGCCGCCGAGTACAACCACATCGCCGATCCGAAGAACCAGTCTCCGATGCTCGGGCTGTCCGTCCCCGTCACCGCTGTCGCGAAGGCCGACACGGCGAGCCGGACCGTCACCGTCACCACGACGAAACCCGCGCCGTTCATCGTGCAGATGGCCCGGCTGCTGCCGCTGCTCTGCAAGAAGAGCCTGGCGACGCCCCATGCGCTTGCCAAGGCCACCGGCGCGAGCGGACCGTACCGGCTGACCGAGGCGGTTCCGGGCGACCACTACACGTATGTCAAGCGGGACGGATACACCTGGGGGCCCCGCGGATCCACCGGCGCGGGCCTCCCGGGCAAGGTGGTGTTCAAGGTGGTCGCCAACGAGTCGACCGCCGCCAATCTCCTGATGGCCGGGCAGATCAACGGGGCCCTGATCAGCGGTGCAGACCAGGAACGGCTGGACGCGGCCGGGGTGAAGAACGAGAGCATCGAGGCGCTGTTCGGGCAGTTCCTGTTCAACCAGGCCGCAGGCCGTCCGGGCGCCGATCCGGCGGTACGCAAGGCTCTGGTCGCCGTACTGGATCTGAAGCAGCTCGGGAACGTCGCCACCGGCGGCAAGGGCAAACCCGCCACCGCGATCGGCGAGACCGCCCCCACCCCCTGTACCGGCGACACGGTGACCGGGAACCTCCCCGCCCATGACACCGCGCAGGCCGCCGCCGCGCTCACCGCCGCCGGCTGGGCCAGGAGTGGCGGCACCTGGACCAAGGACGGCAAGCCCCTCACCGTCGGGCTCAGTTATCCGACCAATCAGGGCGCACAGGTCTCCTCGGCGGTCGAACTGGCCGTCCAGCAGTGGACGTCCTTCGGCGTGAAGGCATCGGCGAAGCCCACGGGTTCCTCCAGCATCCTCAGTACTCTCAGCGGCGGCGACTGGGACGTCGCCTGGGCGCCCATCGGAGTCACGCTCCCGGACCAGCTGACCCAGTTCTACGACGGGCCGCCACCGCCGAAGGGCAACAACTTCGGCTCCATCACCAACGCCGACTACCACCGTCTGGCCGCGCAGGCCTCGGCCAGGACCGGCGCCTCGGGCTGCGCCCTGTGGGAAGCGGCCGATGCCGCCCTGGTCAAGCACGTCGACATCGTGCCGATCGTCAGCAGGCCGCTCCGGTACTACGGAAAGAGCATCACCTTCGAGGTGGACGGCGCCGGCATCATCCCCAGCACCCTGCGGCGGAGCGCCGGCTGATGGCGACGAGCACCCTGAACTCCATGGGTACGACGGTCCGCAGCCCGTGGGTCGGATTCGCCCTGCGCCGCACCTGGCGGCTGGTGGTGTCGCTGGCCGCACTGGTCACGGCCGCATTCGCGATGATCCATCTGATTCCCGGCGACCCGGTGCGGACGGCCCTCGGTACCACCGCCGACCCGGCGCTGATCGCCGCCCGCAGACACTCGCTCGGCCTGGACCAGCCGCTGCTGAAGCAGTACGGCGACTTCGTGGGCCATCTCTTCCAGGGCCGGCTCGGTGACTCGATCGGCGCACAGATGCCCGTCTCCGAGATCATCTCCAGCCGGCTCCCGGCGACCTTGCAGATCGCCGTCCCGGCGTTCCTGCTGATCCTGCTGCTCGCCATCCCGGTCGGGATGACCGCGGCCGTACTGACCAAGGACGGCCGCAGACGGCGCGGCGAGCTCGCCTTCACCGGCGTCACCGGCTTCCTGGGCGCGGTGCCCGAATTCCTGCTGGCGGTCGGCCTGATCGCGGCGTTCGCCGTGGCCTGGCCGGTCTTCCCGGTGGCCTCGCGGGGTGGCATGGACTCCTACGTACTGCCGGTGCTGGCACTCACCGTCGTCCCGGCGGCCACGCTGTCGCGCATCGTCAGGGTGGAGACCCTGCGGGTGCTCGGCGAGGACTACATGCGTACGGCGCGGGCGAAACGGCTCCCGGCCCGGCTGCGCTATCTGCGGCACGCACTGCCCAATCTGCTGACCTCCTCGCTCACCCTGGGCGGCCTGCTGTTCAGTTCGCTGCTCGCCGGCACCGTACTGGTCGAGAACGTCTTCGCCTGGCCCGGCCTCGGCACCACGATCGTCCAGGCGATCACCGAGAAGGACTATCCGCTGGTCCAGGGCGTCGTGCTGGTCTACGGGGCGGCCGCACTGCTGATCACCTTCGCCGTCGACGTGGCCGTGGCCGTCGCCGACCCCCAGTCCACCGTCCGCGGGAGTTGACGATGCCTCATCAGGACCAAGACACCTCGCTACGGCACCGGCTGGGGCGCACGCTCAGGACGCCGATCGGAATCACCGCTCTCACCGCCTGCCTGCTGGTGGCGCTGGTCGCCGTGTTCGGGCCCGTCCTGCTCGGTGATCAGGCCGCGCGGATCGACACGGACGCGATCAACCAGGGCAGCAGTGCCGCCCATCTCCTGGGCACCGACCAGCTCGGCCGCGACATCGCCGCCCGCGTGGTGGTGGCGACCCGGCTGACCCTGCGACTCACCCTGCTGGCAGCCGTGATCGGGGTCGGCGGCGGGCTGCTGCTCGGTGTGGCACCGGCGGTCGTGGGCCGACGCCTCGGTCGGCTGATCACCGCCACCGTGGGCGTACTGGTCGCCTTTCCCGGGCTGCTGTTCCTGCTCTTCCTCGCCACGATCTTCGGGGTGGGCAGCACCGGCGCGGTGTTCGCCGTGGGGCTGGCCATGGTCCCGCCCATGGCACGGCTGGTGCAGAACCTGACCGCGTCGATCGCGGGCTCGGACTATGTCGCTGCGGCACGGATCCTCGGCGTGGGCCGGTTCAAGCTGGTGGTACGTCATCTGCTCCCCAACATCGCCGAGCCGTCGGTGCTGTTCGCCACCCAGGCGGCAGGGAGCATCCTGGTGGCCTTCTCCGGCCTCTCGTTCCTCGGACTGGGCGTACAGCCGCCGGAGTACGACTGGGGGCGGCTGCTCAACGAGCAGTTGAACCGGATCTATGTGAACCCGGCGGCGGCACTCGCGCCCGGCGCGGCCGTGGTTCTCACGGGGCTGATGTTCGGGCTGGTCGGTGAAGTACTCGCACAGGCCGGCGGCCGACGTGCGCCACAGGCCCGGGAGGCGACGGCGCAGCAGCAGGTGAAGCCGCAGGATGAAGCAGCCCCTGACGGTGACGGCGGGGCATTGGTCCGGGCGCGGGATCTGTGGGTGACGTTCCCCGGTGGGCGCCGGGCCGTACGCGGGATCTCGTTGAGCATCGGCGTGGGCGAGGCCGTCGGCCTGGTCGGCGAATCGGGTTCCGGAAAGAGCCTGACCGCGCTGGCACTGGCGGACCTCGTTCCGCACCCCGGACGGGTCCTTGCCGGCACCCTCCGCTTCGACGGGCACGATCTGCGGGCGGACCCGCGCCTGGGCACCGAACTGGCCATGGTCTTCCAGGACCCGATGGCCTCGCTCAATCCGGCCCTGCGCGTGGGCCGCCAGCTCGCCGAGGTGAGCGAGGTGCACCTCGGCGCGACCCGGGCACAGGCCACGGCACGCGCCGTCGACCGGCTCGGCGCAGTCCGTATCCCCTCGCCGGAGCGGCGCGCCCGGCAGCGGCCGCACGAGTACTCCGGCGGGATGCGACAGCGGGCCGTCATCGCGATGGGCCTGATGGGGGAGCCGAAACTGATCATCGCCGATGAGCCGACCACGGCGCTCGACGTGGCCGTCCAGCAACAGGTGCTCGACCTGCTTGCCGAGGTGCGTGAGGACTCCGGCGCCGCGCTGCTCCTGATCTCCCACGACCTCGCCGTCGTCGCCCAGGTCTGCGAACGGGTCCTGGTGATGTACGGGGGCCTGATCGTCGAGGACCTCCCGGTTGCCCAGCTGGTCGGCGGCGCGGCCCACCCGTACACCCGGGCACTGGTGGGGGCGGTCCCGACGATGGCCACGGATCCCGGCACCGAGCTGGCGACCATCCCCGGCCGCCCGGCGGAACCGGGGGAGGCCGACGCGGGATGCCCCTTCGCGCCGCGCTGCGAACGCGTCCGGGAACGCTGCCACGACGACGCCCCCGAGCTGGCCGGTTTCGGGCCGGGCCGACAGGTCGCCTGCTGGTACCCGGTGGGCGCGGTAACGGCCGGCGCCCCCGCACGGGCCACTTCACACGGAGCGGAGGCAACGTCATGAGCTCACTCGAACTGCGCGGGATCACCGTGCGCTACGGCCGCTTCACCGCAGTGGAGAACGTCGACCTGCTGGTGCCTGAGGGCACGGTCACCGGACTGGTGGGCGGATCGGGGTCGGGCAAATCGACCCTCGGGAAGGCCGTCGTCGGGCTGGCCCCGATGCAGTCCGGGCACGTACTGGTTGCCGGGAGCGATGCCGGGCGCCGGCGTGGGCGCAGCCCGGTCCAGCTGGTGTTCCAGAATCCGTACGCCTCGCTCGACCCGCGCATGACCATCGGCGCAACGGTCGCCGAAGCTCTGCCCCGCGAAGCGGTCTCGCGCGAAACATCCGCCCGCAGGGCACCAGCACGCGATCGCCGCGCAGCATGCGACGCGGAGGTGGCCCGCTACCTGGAGCTCGTCGGCATCGACCCCGCACGGGCCGTGCTCACCCCGGACGCGCTCTCCGGCGGCCAGCGTCAACGGGTGTCCCTGGCAAGGGCCCTGGCAGCCAGGCCCGCCGTGCTGATCGCGGACGAGATCACCTCGGCCCTGGACGTCTCCGTACAGGGCGCGGTGCTCAATCTGCTCCGCCGGCTCCAGCGCGAACTGGGCTTCGCGATGCTCTTCATCTCCCACAACCTCGCGGTCGTCCGCTACTTGGCCGACCAGGTCGCCGTGATGGACGGCGGGCACCTTGTCGAGTGCGGCCCCACCGAACGGGTGCTGGGGCGACCGGAGCATTCGACGACCCGGAACCTGATCTCCTGCGTACCCACCCTTGCCCTCGCCGAGGAGGCGTCATGACCCGACCGCTGACGATCGACGACTTGTACCGGTTCGAGATCCCCGGCGATCCCGCACTGTCTCCCGACGGCGAGCGCGTCGCCTACACACTGACCACCCAGGATGCCGAGAACGACCGCGTGGTGCGGTCCATCTGGGAGGTACGCAGCGCAGGCGGCCCGGCCCGGCGGCTCACCCACGGTCCTGCGGACACCGTGCCGCGCTGGTCCCCGGACGGGACGCAACTGGCGTTCCTGCGCGAGGGGCAGATCCATCTGCTGCCCGTCGACGGAGGGGAGGCCGTAGCGCTCACCACGCCCGCCCGGTGCCCGGCGGGGGCGGGCACACCGGTCTGGAGCCCGGACGGATCACGGATCGCGTTCTCGGCCCCCGCGACCCGGCGCGACGACAGCGCACCCGTGGTCATCGACGCCCTCGGCTGGAAGGCGGACGGCGCGGGCCTGATCGGGTCGGTCCGGACGCAACTGTTCGTGGTCGGGACGGAATCGGGTGAAGTCAGGCTGCTCACCGAGGCCGACCGGCACGCCGGCTCGCCCACCTGGTCGCCCGACGGCACACAGCTCGCCTACCCGGCACAGAGCGGCCCGGACGCGGCTGTGCTCGGGACCTCGGCCGCTCATGTCGTAGAGGTCGGGGAAGACGCGCCCGAGTCCCGCCGGGTCGGCCCGGCCGGCGGTCTCGTCGGCCCGGTGAGCTGGTTCCCCGACGGGTCCGCGCTGCTCGTCGTCGGCCGGAACACGTTCGGCGTCGGCCACCTGGAGCTGCTGCGCCAGCCCCTGGACGGATCGGCGGCGGTGTCCATCAGCGCAGCCCTGGACCGCAACGTCATGGGCGGCGGCCCGGGTTACCCGGGTGCGCTGCCGCAGTTCCACGGCGACGACATCGTGTTCTGCGCCCGCGACCGGGGTGCCACACGCCTGTACCGGGTGGACGCGGCCGGGATCAGCGCGTCCCCGCTGCCCGTCGGAAGCGGGGTCAGCGGCTGCTCGGTCGCGACGAAGGCCGGGCGAGCTGCGGTGGTGGTCTCCGACGCGTCGAGCTTCGCCGAGATCGCTCTGCTCGACCTGGACGCCTGGACGTCCGGGGAACCGGGCGAGCCCTCGGCCGGGCGACAGCCCGCGCGGCTCACCGACCACATGGCCCGGTCACTGCCCGAGATCGCTCTCCACCCGGTCACCGAACGCGAGTTCACCATCTCGGACGGGACAGTGGTGCACGGCATGATCACCCGTGCCGCGCAGACACCCGCGGGCGGGCCGCTGCTGGTCGACGTGCACGGCGGCCCGCACAACGCCTGGGCGCCGCACTCCGACCCGGTCCACCTCTACCACCAGGAGCTGGCCTCGCAGGGCTGGACGATCCTGACGCTGAACGTCCGCGGCAGCGACGGCTACGGCGAGGCGTTCTACACGGCCGCCGTGGGCGCCTGGGGCGAGACCGACGAGCAGGACGTCCTGCAACCGGTCGCCACCCTCGTCGCCGAGGGGCTCGTCGATCCGGAACGGATCGCGCTCACGGGCTACAGCTACGGCGGCTATCTGACCTGCTGGCTCTCCGCCCGCAGCGACCTCTTCGCCGCCGTCGTACCGGGCGGCATCCTGGTCGATCTGAAGAGCATGGCCGGCACCTCCGAAGAAGGACACCTGATCGCCGCCCACGAGATCGGTGACCCGGAACGGCTGACGGAGCTCTCGCCGATCAGCCGTGCCGACGCGGTGCGCGTGCCCACCCTGATCCTGCACGGCGGCACGGACGACACCTGCCCGGTCGGCCAGGCCGAGCAGTGGTTCCACGCGTTGCGAAGCAGGGACGTGCCCGTCCGGCTGGTCGTGTACCCCGGAGGCTCGCACCTGTTCCTCCTGGACGGCCGGCCCTCGCACCGGGAGGACTACTCCCGGCGCCTGATCGACTGGGTCACCACGCACACCAACACCTCGATCCGCTGAATCCGCCGTACGAAAAACGGAATTGGAGACGAACATGACCGACACCACCGACCTGTCCGCCCGCTGGACCGCCCGCCTCACCGAGCTGACCGCCCGCCACTGCGTCCCCGGCGCGAGCCTCGGCATCCTGCACCGGGGCGAGCTGATCGCCGAGACCGCCGTCGGCCTGGCCAACACCGACGCCGGGATCGAGACGACCACCGACACCCTCTTCCAGATCGGCTCGATCTCCAAGGTATGGACCACCACGGTGGCCATGGCCCTGGTCGACGAGGGCCTGCTCGAACTCGACGCACCCATCGTCTCCGTACTCCCCGAACTGCGGCTCGCGAACGAGGAGCTGACCCAGGGGGTGACGCTCCGCCACCTCCTGGACCACACCAGCGGCATCGACGGCGACCTCTTCACCGACACCGGCCGTGGCGACGACTGCCTGGAGAAGTTCGCCGCGCTGCTCGGCGACGTCGCTCCCAACCACCCGCTCGGCGCCACCATGTCGTACTGCAACGCGGGCTTCACCCTGCTCGGCCGGGTCCTCGAAGTCGTCACCGGCGTCCAGTGGGACGAGCTGATGCGTGAGCGCCTGTACCGTCCGCTCGGTCTGACGCACACTGCGACCCTGCCGGAGGAGGTGCTGCGCTTCCGCGCCGCCATCGGGCACCTGGGGGAGCCGCCGGTACAGGCCCCGCAGTGGGGGCTGATGCGCTCGGCCGGACCGGCCGGACTGATCTGCTCGACGCCGCGCGAGGTACTGGAGTTCGCCCGGTTGCACCTCGACAACGGCGTCACCGCGGACGGCACCAAGATCCTGTCGGCCGAGGGCGTCACCGCCATGCAGACCCCGCAGGTCGATCTGCCCGACCCGCACATCCTGGGCCACGCCTGGGGGCTGGGCTGGTTCCTCGACACCTGGGACGGACGCCGGGTGTACGGACACGACGGCGGCACGATCGGGCAGAGCGCGTTCCTGCGGGTGCTGCCGGAGGCCGACCTGGCGATCTGCCTGCTCACCAATGGCGGCGACACCATGAGCCTCTTCAGGGACGTGTTCGCGGAGATCGTCCAGGAGCTGGCCGGTGTGACGATGCGCACCACCATCCAGCCGGCGACGGAGCCGGTGGCGGTGGACGCCGCCGACTACGTCGGCGTGTACCAGCGGCTCTCCAGCCGGGTGGAGATCGTGGAGCGGGACGGCGGCCTGGTGATGCTCGACCGGATCACCGGACCGCTGGCCGAACTGATCCCCGAAACGGACAAGGAGAGCGAGCTGCACCCGGTCGAGCCGGGGCTGTTCGTGGTGCAGCGGCCGGGGATGAAGCTCTGGGTCCCCGTCGTGTTCTACACACTCGCCGACGGCACGCCCTACATTCACCACGGTGGCCGCGCCATCCGCAAGGTGGGCTGACGTGACCGCAATCGCCACCGCCCTGGAGGCGGGGCTGCCGGGCCTGCTGGCCGACATCGAGGAGCTGATCCGCACCGAGTCGCCCAGCGAGGATCTGGCCGCCGTCGCCGAATGCGCCCGGGTCGTCGCCGGGCTCGGCACCCGGCTGACCGGCGCGGCGCCCGAGTGGCTCGACGGTTCGGGGAGGCCCGCTCTGCGCTGGCGCTTCGGCTCCGGCGACCGGGTGCTGCTGCTCGGCCACTTCGACACGGTGTGGCCGGTGGGCTCGTTGGCAGGCCACCCCTTCGAGGTGGCCGGGGGACGGCTGACCGGACCCGGCTGCTTCGACATGAAGGCCGGCGTGGTGCAGCTGTTCCACGCGCTTGCGGTGCTCGACGACCTGGACGGGGTGTCGGTCCTGCTCACCGGCGACGAGGAGATCGGCTCCCCGGCCTCGCGCACTCTGATCGAGGCCGAGGCCCGCCGGACCCGGGCCGTACTCGTCCTGGAGGCGAGCGAGGGCGGCGCACTGAAAACCGCGCGCAAGGGCGTGTCCGGCTACGAACTGAACATCGCCGGACGCGCGGCGCACGCCGGACTCGAACCCCAGCGCGGCGTGAACGCGACCACCGAACTGGCCCACCAGGTGCTCGCGTTGTCCGCAATCGCCGATCCGGCGACCGGCACCACGGTGACGCCGACCGTGGCCTCCTCCGGCACCACCCGCAACACGGTGCCCGATGCGGCCCGGCTGCTGGTCGACGTACGGGTGGAGACGGCCGCCGAACAGGACCGGGTGGACCGTGCCATGCAGGGTCTCGCGCCGGTGCTCGCGGGCGCCTCGCTGGGGCTCGCCGGAGGCCCGGACCGGCCGCCGCTGCAGGCGAGCGCGTCGGCGGAGCTGTTCCAACTCGCCCGAAGCCGCTATGCGGAGCTGGGCTTCGGCTCACTGCGCGGTGTCGCGGTCGGCGGCGGATCCGACGGCAACCTCACCGCCGGAGCGGGCACGCCCACGCTCGACGGCCTCGGGGCCGTGGGCGGCGGGGCGCACGCGGACGACGAGCACGTGGTCGTCGCCGAACTGCCCCGCCGCGCGGCACTGGTGGCCTCCCTGGTGGCCTCGCTCGTACGCGAGCCGCTGTCCGCACCCGGCCGGGTGACATCGTGAACGGTACGGAGGGGGCTGCCGCGGCGGCGGCCGCGGATCTGGCCGCGCACCGTGCCGGCGTGACCGTCACGGAGCTGCACGGGCTGGACGAGATGCTGGCGGCCTGCCAGGTGCTGGACCGCGTCTGGCGGCCCGATCCCGGCAACCCGCTGATCACCCCGGAGCTGTTGCGGGTCTTCGCCCACTCCGGCAGTTATGTCGCCGGCGTCCACCAGGACGGCCGGATGGTCGGATTCTGCCTGGGATTCCTGGCCACAGCCGGACTGCACTCGCACATCGCCGGGGTGGACGACAGCGTCCGGGGCCGCAATGTCGGCTTCGCCGTCAAACTCCATCAGCGGGCCTGGGCCCTGGCCCGTGGCATCACCGCGGTCACCTGGACCTTCGACCCGCTGATCAGCCGCAACGCCTACTTCAACCTGGCCAAACTGGGGGCGGCGCCGAGCGAGTACCTGGCCGACTTCTACGGCGCGATGCAGGACGAGGTCAATGCCGGGACCGAGACGGACCGGCTGATGGTCCGCTGGGAGCTGACCGGCGGGCAGGCCGTCGGAGCCGCCGCGGGCACACCTCACATCGTCACGGTCGACGACGCCGGTGCACACGCCGTGGTCGGTCTGGACGCCAAACCCGACGGCGGCCCCGCCGTCGGGCGCCGGGACGGCGACACCGTCCTCGTCCGGATCCCCACGGAGATCGAGACACTGCGCCGCACCGACCCGCCCCTGGCCCGCGAATGGCGGTACGCGCTGCGCGAGGTACTCGGCGGCCTGATGGCCGAGGAGCACACCGTCACCGGATTCACCCGGGACGGCTGGTACGTGATCGACAAACGTCAGGAGAGTGCTGCATGAAGCTCGTCGGTGTGGAACTGCGCCGGATCGCGATGCCGCTGGTCGCACCCTTCCGAACCTCGTTCGCCACGATGACCACCCGGGAGATCCTGCTGGTCAGGGTCGAGAGCGAGCACCATGAGGGCTACGGCGAATGCGTCACCATGGCCGATCCGCTGTACTCCTCGGAGTACACCGCGGCCGCGGCGGACGTGCTGCGCAGCTATCTCGTGCCCGCGCTCGCCGCCCTCCCGGCACTCGACCCCTGGGCGGTCGCCCCGGCACTGGCCGCGTTCAAGGGGCACCGGATGGCCAAGGCAGCACTGGAGACCGCGGTGCTGGACGCCTGGCTGCGCGCCCATGAACTGTCGATGGGGCAGTGGCTGGGGGCGACGGCCGAACGGGTGCCGGCCGGGGTGTCGGTCGGCATCATGGACTCGATCCCCGCACTGCTCGACGCCGTCGACGGCTATCTCGCCGAGGGCTATCTGCGGATCAAGCTGAAGATCGAGCCCGGCTGGGACGTGGAACCGGTGCGCGCGGTCCGGGAGCGCTTCGGCGACGGCGTACTGCTCCAGGTGGACGCCAACACCGCGTACACCCTCGCCGACGCCGCACAGCTGGCCCGGCTCGACCCGTACGGGCTGCTGCTGATCGAACAGCCCCTGGACGAGGAGGACATCCGGGGACACGCGGCGCTGGCCGAGCGGGTGCGCACCCCCATCTGTCTGGACGAGTCCATCGTCTCCGCCCGCTCGGCGGCCGACGCGATCGCCATGGGTGCCTGCTCGGTCGTCAACATCAAGCCGGGGCGGGTCGGCGGCTATCTGGAGGCCCGGCGGATCCACGACGTGTGCGCCGCGCACAGCGTCCCGGTCTGGTGCGGCGGAATGCTGGAGACCGGCCTCGGCCGGGCCGCCAATGTCGCCCTCGCCGCCCTGCCGGGTTTCACCCTGCCCGGCGACACCTCCGCGTCCGACCGGTACTACCGGACCGACATCACCGAACCGTTCGTGCTGAAGGACGGCCATCTCGATGTGCCCCGCGCACCGGGGCTCGGACTCTCCCCGATCCCCGAGCAGTTGGCCGAAGTGACCGAATCGACCGAATGGATCAGCCGATGACCGCAACTGTATCGGGCGCCGTCGAGACCAGAATCCGGACGGCGTTCGAAGACGCCGAGGTCCAGGGGTACTTCTTCGCCCGGGAGATCGACGGCGACCGCACGATCGGCGTCGCGGCGGACGAACCGGTCTGCCTCGCCTCCGTGTTCAAGATCCCGATCGCGCTCGCCTACGCACGCGAGGCCGCCGCAGGGCGGCTGGAGAGGACCGAGCGCCACTCGGTGGACCCGCACTATCGCGACGGCGGCATCGGCACCTCCGGCTGCGCCGACCCGGTCGAGATGAGCCTGCGCGACCTGGTCCACATGATGCTGACGATGAGCGACAACGCAGCCACCGATGTGGTGCTGGCCCGGGTCGGTCTCGACACCGTCAACGCACTGCTCACCGAACTGGGCCTGCGTCGGACCCACTTGATCGGTGGCTGTCTGGAGCTGACCGGCTCGCTCTTCGCCGACCTCGGCGTGACCACCGAGGTCGAGGCGCACGCGAGGATGGCGGCACTCGCCGCGCAGGGGCCTCAAAAGCTGCTGGAGCTTTCGGTGTGCGTCCCCGAACGCACCACCCGGGGAACCGCCCGCGACATCGCGGAACTGCTGGTCCGGATCTGGCGCGACGAGGCCGGCCCCGCCGAAGCCTGCGCCGAGGTACGGGCCGTGATGTCCCAGCAGATCTGGCCGCACCGGCTGTGGTCCGGCTTCGACGACAGCTATCGCATCGCCGGCAAGACCGGGACGCTGCCGGGCTGGCGCAACGAGGCCGGGGTGATCGAGGACCGCGACGGCGGGCGCTGGGCGGTGGCAGTCTTCACCCGGTCCGACAGGCCGGACCTGCACAACCCCCGGGCCGACCGGGTGATCGGGCAGGTGGCAGCACTCGCCGTCGACGAACTCCGATCAACTACGTTGTGAAGATGACGGAGCAGCCGCGGGCCGTGCTCGGCCGGATCCTCAACGATCTGGGATCGACGTTGATCGAGGTGGTGGCCGGGCAGGCCGACCCGGCGCGCACTGTCAGCGGAGTGCTCATCCAGGACCCGCTGGACGAACCGGCCAGGCTGCCCGGCGCGGTGGTGCTCGGCGTCGGCGTGTACGGCGCCGAGCCGGTCGCCGCCCTGGTCGACCGGGCGGCCGGGCTCGGCGCGGCGGCCGTGGTCGTCCGGTCCCCGGTCCCGGTGGACGGGCCGGTGGCCGAGGCGGCCGCGCGCACCGGCCTGACCGTGCTCGGTCTGACCCCCGGCGCGTCCTGGGCCCAGGTGGCCGCCCTGCTGCGGTCGCTGCTCGCGGTCGACGAACTGGGTACGGTGGGCGGCCCCGACGAGGCCGACGGCGCCGAGCCGCTCGCCGGTGACCTGTTCGCGCTGGCCAACGCGACGGCCGGACTGCTGGACGGCCCGGTCACCGTGGAGGACCGCGGCGGGCGGGTGCTCGCCTTCTCCAGCCGGCAGGACGAGGGCGACGACGCCAGGATCGCGACCATCCTCGACCGCCAGGTGCCCGCCGAGAAGCTGCGCGCCCTGGAGCAACTCGGCGCCTTCCAGGCCCTCTACCGCAAGGAAGAACCGGTTTATGTTGCCGGCATCTCCGACAAGCCCCGCGTCGCGATCGCCGTCCGCGCAGGCGGCGAGATCCTCGGTTCGATCTGGGTCGTGGTCGACGGACCGCTGAGCGAGGACCGTACGCAGGCCCTGCAGGAGGCGGCGAAGGTGGCCGCCCTGCATCTGCTGCGCCACCGCACGGGCGAGGACATCGAACGCCGGCTGCGCGCGGATCTGCTCGCCACGGTCCTGGAGGGCGGCACGCACGCACCGCAGGCCGCCGGACGGCTGGGCCTGTCCGCGCAGCCCGCCTGCGTACTGGCGCTCGCGGTGACCGGTGAGCCGTCGGCGCCCGACCGGGTGGCCGCGGGCCATCGCATCGCCGAGGCCCTCGCCCTGCACCTGGCCGCGATCCATCCCCGTACGGCCGCGGCCTCACTGGGGGGCGTCACCTACGCGGTGCTGCCCACGAGTTCGGACGAGCATGCGCTACGGGTGGCCGAGGCGTTCCTCGGCCGGATAAGCAACCGTGTCCCCGCCGTCATCGGCATCGGCCGGCTCGCCGCCCGCCCGGCCGAGCTGCGCCGCTCCCGCGCCGACGCGGACCGGGCGTTGCGCGTCCTCGGCTCAGGCCGCTCGCAGCGACGGGCCGCAAGGCTGTCGGACGTCTACGCCGCCTCGCTGCTGGAGGAGCTGACGGACCGGATCGCCGCCGAGGACGATCTCCCCGACGGCCCGGTCATCCGGCTGCGCGCCTACGACGCCCAGCACAACACCGCCCTCACGGAAACTCTGGAGGCCTGGCTGAGAACCTTCGGTGATGTGGCAGCGGCCGCTGCCGCCGTACATATCCACCCCAACACCTTCCGCTACCGGCTCAAGCGGCTGGCCGTGGTGGCGGGCATCGATCTCAGCGACCCGGAGGCCAGATTCGAAGCGATGCTGCAACTGCGGCTGAACCCGCCGCACCCCTGACGCCGGCCCGACTGCCGCCATGACACGCGGATCCGCCCGGACCCGGGTGGGCGGATTGATGAAAGAGTTCTCGGAGCAGCGGGACGCACCTGCGCCCGCATGTCCGCGTGTCTGCGTAACCGAATGTCGACGATGGGACAGATGCCATGCCTCTCAAGGGTGAGTACGAGCCGAGCCCCGCGCAGTGGGTCCGCGATCAGGTCGAGCTGTTCGAGAGCTCCGGGGGGACGGCGGGGACCACGATGCGGGGCCTGCCGGTCATCATCCTGACCACCCGCGGGGCCAGGAGCGGCAAGATCCGCAAGACCCCGCTCATGCGGGTCGAGCACAACGGCACGTACGCCGTGGTCGCCTCGCAGGGTGGCGCGCCCAAGCACCCCGTCTGGTACCACAACATCGTGGCCGACCCCGGTGTGGAGCTGCAGGACGGCCCGGTCCGGCAGGACATGAACGCCCGTCAGGTCACTGGCGAGGAGAAGGCGGTCTGGTGGCAGCGCGCGGTCGAGGCGTTCCCCGACTATGCCGACTACCAGCTCAAGACCGACCGGCAGATTCCGGTCTTCGTCCTGGAGCCGGCAGCCGAACAGCACTGACGACCGCCCGGGGGAGGCGCGGCGGGCCCCCCCCCCCCGCCCACCTGCCCGGGCCCCCCGCCGCGCCCCGGCCCGCCGGGCTCGACGACCGGGCCTGGCGGATCATCC
>NZ_JBHVWS010000009.1:0-157578 GCF_042882185.1 Streptomyces sp. NPDC058239 | reverse complement strand
GGTCTTTTACTATTTTTACCCATGGCACCAGCAGCTATAAATACATACCGACGTGGGGGTGGGGGGGGCGCGCGCCCCCGCCCCCCCCGCCTCCCCCGGACGCGGCCTCGTCAGCCGGGGCGCGGTCAGCGGTGCTCCGGGTTGGGACAGTCCGAGCGGCAGCCCGCATCCCACGCGGAGCGCTGGTTGCCGTGGGCCGGGATGCCGTTCGCACGCCTCAGCATCGTGGCGAGATGCATCAGGTTCCAGGCCATGAAAGAGGTGTTGCGGTTGGTGAAGTCGTTCTCCGGACCGCCCGACCCCGGGTCCAGATACGACGGGCCGGGCCCCGCTTCACCGCTCCACCCCGCATCGGCCTGCGGAGGGATCGTGTAGCCGAGGTGCTGGAGGCTGTAGAGCAGATTCATTGCGCAGTGCTTGACCCCGTCCTCGTTCCCGGTGATCAGACAGCCGCCCACCCGGCCGTAATACGCGTACTGGCCCTTGTCGTTGAGGATGCTGGAACAGGCGTAGAGGCGCTCGACGACTCGTTTCATCACCGAGCTGTTGTCCCCCAGCCAGATCGGCCCGCACAGCACCAGGATGTCGGCGGCCATCACCTTCTCGTACAGCTCCGGCCAGGCGTCCGTCTGCCGGCCGTGCTCCCTCATGTCCGGCCAGACGCCGGTCGCGATGTCGTGGTCGACGGCCCGGACCACCTCGGTGGTGACGCCGTGCTCCTCCATGATCGCGCGGCTGTGGTCGATCAGTCCCTGTGTATTGCTGATCTCCGGGGAGCGCTTGAGCGTGCAGTTGAGGTACAGGGCGCGCAGATCGTCGAAGCGGTAGGTGTCATCGGTGCGGCCGGGCGACGACATGCGGGGGCTCCTCGGTATGTATACAGGGAAGGGGCGTTGAACCCCGGTCTACCGTCATGTGCGGCCGTACCGGGCGGTAGGCGCGGCGGGTGCCCCCCATACGCAGCAAGTCCGGCTCCCGGTCATCCGGCGGATGCGCTCGGAGCTCCGCTCGTGCCTGCCGCCGGCGTTTCATTGCGGGTCGCCGCCCAGACGAGGAGCGCGAGTGTGCTGATCGCGGCGCCGAGAACGCACACCGCACCCCATCCGGCCATCGCGTATACGGTCGTCGAGGCGAGGGCGCCCGCAGCGCTGCCGACCGAGTAGAAGACCATGTAACCGCCGATCAGACGGCTGCCCGCGTCGGGACGGACCGCGTAGATCAGGCTCTGACTGGTGACATGGACGGCCTGCACGGCGAGGTCGAGGACGACCGCGCCGATCGCCAGTGCCCACAGCGACTGCCGGGTGAGGGAGAGGGGGAGCCACGACACGGTGAGCAGGGCCAGCGCGACGCCGGTTGTCCACCCGGCGAGACCGCGGTCGTGCAGGCGCCCGGCCGGAGCGGCCGCGAGTGCGCCCGCCGCCCCCGCGAGCCCGAACGCTCCGATCGCCGTGTGCGACAGCGACAGCGGGGGTTCGCTCAGCGGCAGCGCGACGCAGCTCCACAGGGTGCTGAACGCGGCGAAGATCAGCAGGGCGAGCAGAGCTCGGACACGGAGTACGCGTTCCTCGGCGAACAGGACGAGCGTCGAACGCAGCAGCTGCATGTATCGCATGGAGGTGGGCGGTGTGGCGCGTCGTGGCAGCACACGATGCAGGGACAGGGTGAGCGCGAGGGTCAGTGCCGCCGATGTGAGGTAGACCGTTCGCCAGCCCGCCAGGTCGGCCAGTGCACCGGAGACCGTGCGGGCCAGCAGGATTCCGATGACGATTCCGCTGGTGACCAGGCCGACCGCGCGGCCGCGTCGGTCCGGGGCGGACAGCGATGCGGCGAAGGCCACGAGGGTCTGCGTCACCACGGCGAGAAAGCCCACCGCGGCCAGGGCGGTCAGCAGGATCGGTGCGGTGGCCGCGGTCCCGGTCGCGATGAGTGCCGTCGCCAGCAGTACCAGCTGGGTCACGACGAGGCGCCGCCGGTCGACCAGATCGCCCAGGGGCACGAGCAGGAACAGCCCGAGGCCGTACCCGATCTGGGTGAGGGTGACGACGATACCGACGGTCGCCGCACTGATCCGGAAGTCCTGGCTCAGGGTGACCAGTAGGGGTTGCGCGAAGTAGACATTGGCCACCGCCACGCCGGACGCGACCGCGAACAGCAGTGTCGTGCGTCCGGACAGGGAGGGAGCCGGTGCCACCCCGTTCACGTTCGCGGATCTCATCGTTCTCTCGCTGCCGGCCACGTGGCACCCCTCGATCATGTTGGTTGCATGTTGCTACCAGGCTGACCGTAATCGCACCTGGTAGCATGTTGCAACCGATAATGTGAGGAAGGACGGCATGGTCAAGCGGACACGCTTCGACGAGAGCGACTGCCCGGTGGCTCGTTCGGTGGACGCGATCGGCGACTGGTGGTCGCTCCTGATCGTCCGCGACGCGTTCGACGGCAGTCGCCGCTTCGGGGAGTTCCAGCGCAGCCTGGGCGTGGCGAAGAACATCCTCGCGTCGCGCCTGCGCGACCTGGTCGCGGGCGGCATCCTCGACATGGCGCCGGCGGCCGACGGCAGCGCTTACCACGAGTATGTGCTGACGTCCAAGGGCAGGGATCTCTTCCCGGTCATCGTCGCGCTGCGGCAGTGGGGTGAGGGCCATTTCTTCGATCCCGGCGAACCGCACTCGGAGATGGTCGACCTGCGGCACGGCCGTCCGCCCCTGGCGCTGGAGGTCCACTCGGCCGACGGGCGGCAGCTCGGACCGGACGACATCACGGTGAAGAAGGTCGAACGCCCCGCGGCCTCGGCAGCAGCGTCCGAATAGACCGACGCGGCGCACGGCCCGGAGGTGCCGCCACCTCCCCGACCGTCCGCGTCACGCGCGTACGCCCCCACACGGCCCCCGGACAGTCGATCAGGACGCGCGTCCGCCCGCCTTCCCGCGCTCCAATGGACGGGTGACCGCGCCTCCCGACGACTGCCTCGCGCGCAATGAGTGGCTCTGCGGTGCCTACCTGACCAGCCGTCGCGAGATTCTCTGGGACGCGGTCGTCCAGCACCTGCAGCTCACCGCTGTCTCCGTACTCCTCGGACTGGTCCTCGCCGTTCCGCTCGCCCTCGCGGCGCGTCGCCGGCGTTGGGCGGCCGGTCCGGTCCTCGGTGTGACGACCATCCTCTACACCGTGCCGTCGCTCGCCATGTTCTCGCTGCTGCTGCCGGTGTACGGACTCTCCGCCTCGCTCGTCGTCGCAGGACTCGTCCTGTACTCGCTCACCCTCCTCGTGAGGAACATCCTCGCCGGACTGCGCGCCGTGCCCGTGGAGACCAGGCAGGCCGCACGTGGCATGGGGTACGGCCCCGTGCGTCTGCTCGTCGCTGTGGAGCTTCCCCTGGCCCTGCCCGCCGCCATGGCCGGACTGCGTATCGCGACCGTCTCCGCGGTCTCCCTGGTCACGGTCGGTGCGATCGTCGGCTACGGCGGCCTCGGCAACCTCATCTACTCCGGGATGAACACGTACTTCAAGGCCCAGGTGCTCACCGCTTCCGTCCTCTGCGTCGTCATCGCCGTCGCCGCCGATGTGCTGCTTCTTCTCGCGCAACGAATCCTGACCCCGTGGACCCGGAGGCGGTCGTGAACACCCTCGCCGCCGCCTGGTCCTGGCTCACGACCCCGGCGCACTGGTCCGGTGACGGCGGCATCTGGCACCGTCTGGGCCAGCATCTGTTCCTCACCGTCGTCTGCCTGCTCATCAGCTGTCTGATCGCCCTGCCCATCGCCCTGGTCCTCGGCCATCTCGGCAAGGGCGGCGCGCTCGCCGTCAACATCTCCAACATCGGCCGGGCCGTCCCCACCTTCGCCGTGCTGGTGCTGCTGCTCCTCACCCCGATCGGCGGGCACGGCGAGTGGCCGACCATCATCGCCCTCGTCCTCTTTGCCGTACCGCCGCTGCTCACCAACGCCTACGTCGGCATGCGAGAGGTCGACCGCGATGTCGTACGGGCGGCCACGGGAATGGGCATGACGGGCAGACAGCTGATGCTGGGAGTGGAGGTGCCGCTCGCCCTGCCCCTGATTCTCACCGGCGTACGGATCGCCGCCGTCCAGCTCGTCGCCACCGCCACCCTCGCGGCGCTGGCGGGCGGCGGGGGACTCGGCCGCATCATCACCGCGGGCTTCAACCTCGCCTCCACCGCGCAGGTGGTCGCCGGGGCGGTGCTCGTAGCCGTCTTCGCTCTGATCGTCGAAGGGCTCTTCGAAGCGGCACAACGCCTGGCCCCCGACCGGTTCAGCGGCGAGGAACCAGGATGAGGCCGCGAAGGGCCCTCCCCGTGCTCCTCGCGCTCCTGCTGTCGGCGAGCGCCTGCACCACCGGGCCCTCCCTGGAGAACCAGGGCGAACTCACCGCACCGCCGGGGGACAGCAAACACCTCACCATCGGCTCCGCGGGCTTCACCGAGAGCGATCTGCTCGCCCAGATGTACGCGTTGCTGCTCGACCGGGCCGGCTACTCCACGAAGATCATCTCCGTCACCAACCGTGAGATCTACGAACCGGCGCTGGAGAGCGGCCAGATCGACGTCGTACCGGAGTACGCGGCCACCTTCGCGGACTGGCTGAACGCCAAGAAGAACGGTGCCGACGCAGCCCCCGTCGGCTCGCCCGGCCTCGCCGCCACGATGAAGGCCCTGCGCGCCCTCGCCGCACCCCGTGGCCTCACCGTCCTCGACCCCGGACGCGCCGTCGACCAGAACGCCTTCGCGGTCGCCGCCCCGTACGCGGCGAAACACCACCTGAAGACCCTCAGTGACCTCGGCAGATCCGGACTGCCCGTGCGTCTGGCCGCCGGTGACGAATGCGTACAACGCCCCTACTGCGCACCCGGGCTGAAGAAGAAGTACGGCATCCGCATCACGGCCGTGGACCCCAAGGGTGTCGGCACCACCCAGGCCAAACAGGCCGTCCAGAACGGTCAGGACCAGATGGTCCTCACCACCACGACCGACGCCACCCTCGACGACTTCGGCCTCGTCCTGCTCGCCGACGACAAGCACCTGCAGAACGCCGACTACCTCGTCCCCGTCGTCAACCGGTCACGGGCGGGCGGTGAAGGCGTACGCCGGGCGCTGGGCAAGCTCAACACCGTACTGACGACCGCCGACCTGGCCCGGCTCAACGAGCATGTCGACAGCTGGCGACGGCTGCCCGAGGACGTGGCACGCACCTACCTGGAGTCCAGGAACCTCATCCCGCGCGGATAGGGTCCTTCTTCCGGATCAGGCCGTCAGCCTCCCGGGCAGCCAGCCCAGCTGCGCGGCCTCCTGGAACGGCCCACCGCCCTCGTGATCGTTGAAGTCGTACACCTCGATGGCCTTGTCCTGGTGGGCGTACGCATTGAAGGCGGCGAAGACGGTCGAGGGCGGGCAGGTCATGTCCTCCAGAGCCGTCGAGAACAGCGCCGGTGCACGCCCGCGTGCGGCGAAGTGCACCCCGTCGAAGTAGGACAGAGTGGCCCTCGCCTGTTCGGCCCGGCCCCGGTGCGTCTTGAGGTAGCTGCCCACCTCGCGGTACGGGTTGCGGTCGGTGACGGTGAGCGCGCGGGGAAAGTCGCACAGGAACGGGACGTCCGGCGCGATCGCCGTGAGGTCGGGTATCAGCCCGCCGACGGCGAGCGTGATGCCGCCGCCCTGGCTCACACCGACGGCCGCGGTACGCGCCGCATCGGTCAGCGGATGCGAGCGCGCCGCCTCCACCGCACGCACCGCGTCGGTGAACACGCGCCGGTAGTAGAACGCGTGCGGGTCCTCGATGCCCCGGGTCATGAAACCGGGATACGAGGGCGCGCTGCCCACCGGGTCGGGGGTGTCGCCGACGAGCCAGCCGCTGCCCTGGCCCCGGGTGTCCATCACGAAGTGGGCGAAACCGGCCGACGCCCAGAGCAGATGGGTGTGGGCCAGGCCCCGCCCGCCGCCGTAGCCGATGAACTCCACGACCACCGGCAGCGGTTCGGTGGTGCCCGCCGGGAGGACGAACCAGCCCTTGACCGGGTGACCGCCGAAGCCCGCGAACGACACGTCGTACACGTCGACGGTGCTCAGCCCCGTGCCCGTACGCAGCTCGAACCGGGCGTCGAGGTCGTGGGACCTGGCCTCGTCGAGGGTCTTGGACCAGAACGCGTCGAAGTCCTCCGGCTCCACCGAACGGCTGCGATAGTCGCGCAGTTCGTCGAGGGGCAGATCGAACAGGGACATGCGGAACCGCCTTCTTCGCAGGAGTGAGTGATCACCCGTGGGGATGGTCGATCACACCGTACGGGTGCTGGCGGCGCGCGGAGGAGGGTGCCCTCGCGCCGGGAAGAAGTTGTGTCCGAACGCTTGACGGGCACCGGACCGGCCCGCACAGTACTCGTTAATGCGCATTACTAATACGCATTACCTGATCTGAGGAGCCATGGTGGAGGAACCCAGGAAGCGGGCCAGGCCCGGCCGTTCACCCGCACCGGCAGGTCGCACGGCCCGCCCGCGCCAGGCCGAGGTCGCACGGCTCGCCGGGGTCTCACAGGCCACGGTCTCGCTCGTGCTCGCGGACAAGAAGCAGGGCGCCACGATCTCGGAGGAGACCCGGCAGAAGGTTCTGGAGGCGGCCCGCAGCCTCGGTTATGTCCCCGACCCGGCAGCCCGCAGACTCGCGGCGGCGCGCAACAACCTGCTGGGGGTCTTCAGCTTCACCGCGACGTTCCCGACCGATGTGCAGCACTCGTACTACCCGTTCCTGGTGGGCGTGGAGCGCGAGGCCGCGGAACGCGGTTACGACTTGGTGCTGTTCACCGGTTCGAGCACCGGCGGCGCGGGGGCCGCCGGGCCCGACGCGCTGAGCCGGGTCCGCCTCGCCGACGGCTGTCTGTTCCTGGGCCGGCACGCGCCGGCCCAGGAGCTGCGGCGGCTGGTCGCCGACGGCTTCCCGGTGGTCCATCTCGGCCGCCGGGACGAACTGGAGGGCCTGGCCTGGGTCGGTGCCGATTACGTGAGCGCCGGCCGCGAGGTCGTCGCCCGCCTCGCCGCACTGGGGCACCGGCGGATGCTGCTGATCCGCGAGGACGACGAGGCACCCGCCTCCACCGACCGTGAACACGGCTTCCTCAAGGGGCTGGAGGCGGCCGGGCTCCCCGGCGGCCCCGAGACGGTCTTCCGTTCCGCCGACCCGGAACGAGACCTCACCCCCGAACGCCTGCGGGACTGGCTCGCCGAGGGCGTCACCGCGCTCGTCGCCGAGGAGACCGACACCGGAGCCGCCTGGCGTGCCCTGAGCCGCGCCGTCGCCGAAGCCGGGATCGATTGCCCGCGCGACGCCTCGCTGGCGCTCCTCGGCAGCCCGCCCGCCGACCTCGCGGACGGCCCCGAACCCACCGGCTTCGACATCCCCCGCACCCAACTCGGCGCGGCGGCCGTACGGATGCTCGCCGCGCTGGTCGCGGGGGAGGAGGCCACCGAACCCCTGGTGGCCTGCGCGTTCCGGCCCGGAGCCACCGCCGGACCACCGCCCTCGGCCCACCAGAGCTGACCGACCGCACCACCTGTACGTACAGCACAAGGAGACCTGTGATAACCGAACCGGACATCCTCATCGTGGGCGCCGGACTCGGCGGCGTCGCCGCCGCGCTCGCCGCCTGCCGCGCCGGACGCACCGTCGTCCTCACCGAGGAGACCGACTGGATCGGTGGCCAGCTCACCTCCCAGGCCGTCCCACCGGACGAGCACCCGTGGGTGGAGCAGTTCGGCACCACCGCCTCGTACCGGCGACTGCGCGAAGGCATCCGGGCGTACTACCGCCAGTGGTACCCGATGCGCTCCGAAGCCCTCGCCCTCACCGACCTCAACCCGGGCGCCGGCCGGGTCAGCAAACTCTGCCATGAACCACGCATCGCGCTCACCGTGCTGGAGGCGATGCTCGCCCCGCACCGGGCGGCGGGCCGGCTCACGCTGCTCACCGAGCACCGGGCCGTGACGGCGGAGGCGGACAACGATGTCATCCGGGCGGTGACCCTGGAGAATCTCCGGACCGGCGACCGCACCACCATCACCGCCCGCTACGTCATCGACGCCACCGAGACCGGCGAACTCCTCGAACTGGGCGGCGTCGAGCACGCCATCGGCGCCGAGGCGCAGAGCGAGTTCGACGAACCGCACGCCCCCGAACAGGCCCAGCCGCTCAACCAGCAGGGCATCACCGTCTGCTTCGCGCTCTCCCACCACGAGGGCGAGAACCACACCATCGACCGCCCCGCCGACTACGGGTTCTGGAGCTCCTACCGCCCCGACTTCTGGCCCGGCCCCCTCCTCGGCTTCCAGGCGCCCGACCCCCGCTCCCTGGAATCGGTACCGCGCACCTTCGTCCCCAACCCGGACATCGACCCGCTCGCCGTCAGCGCCGACCAGAGCGCGGACGCGGGCGACAAGGAACTGTGGGGCTTCCGCCGCATCCTCGCCGGCGGGATGCACCGCCCCGGCGCCTTCGACTCCGACATCACGCTGGTCAACTGGCCGCTCAACGACTACTGGCTCAAGCCGCTCGTCGGCGCCGGTGAAGAGGTGTCCGTCCAAGCGGTCGCCGAGGCACGGCAGTTGTCGCTCTCGCTCCTGTACTGGCTGCAGACCGAGGCTCCGCGTCAGGACGGCGGCACCGGCTTCCCCGGACTGCGGCTCCGCCCCGACATCACCGGCAGCGACGACGGCCTCGCCAAGGCCCCGTACGTACGCGAGTCCCGCCGGATCAAGGCCGTCACCACCGTCACCGAGCACGACGTGGCGATCGACCTCGTCGGTCCGCACGGCGGGACACGCCACCGGGACGCGGTCGGAGTCGGCAGCTACCGCATCGATCTGCACCCCTCCACCGGAGGCGACAACTACATCGACATCGGCTCGGTGCCGTTCGAGATCCCGCTCGGCGCCCTCGTGCCGCGCCGCGTCCGCAATCTGCTGCCGGCGGGCAAGAACATCGGCACCACTCACATCACGAACGGCTGCTACCGGCTCCACCCGGTCGAGTGGAACATCGGCGAGGTCGCCGGTGCGCTGGCCGCCCACTGTCTCGCCGAAGGCGTCGAACCGGAGCAGGTCCGGTCCGAGGACAAGCGGTACGAGGCGTTCGCGCGGCTGCTCGACCGCGACGGGGTCCAGCGCCACTGGCCCGACGTACGCGGCTACTGACCGCCGGCCCCGAACCGGTGAAACGCCGGGTGGGACAGCTCCACCTGTCCCACCCGGCCCGCCCGCGCATCAACCCACTCGCACAAGGAGGTGCCCAGCCATGACCACCCACCGCATCCGCGTCGGCATCGACGTGGGCGGAACCTTCACCGATGCCGTGGCCGTAGACGCCACGACCCTCGAACTGCTGGGGCAGGTGAAGGTACCCACCAGCCACCACCACGAGGACGGGGTCGCCCACGGCATCGTCGAAGCGCTCGACCGGCTGCTTGTGCAGACCGGCCGCGCCGCCGAGGACGTCGCCTTCCTGGCGCACGGCACGACACAGGCTACCAACGCCCTGCTGGAGGGCGATGTCGCCACCGTCGGACTGATCGGCATCGGAGCGGGTCCCGGCGGTGCGCTCACGCGCCGCCTTGCCTCGCTCGGCAGGCTCGAACTCACCCCGGGCAAGAGGCTCCCGCTCTCCTACGCACATGTGGCCGACCCCGCCGACCCGGACGAGGTGCGGCGGGCCGTCGACGCCGTCACGCGTGACGGCGCCCAAGTCCTCGTCGCCAGCGAGCCGTTCAGCGTCGACCGCCCGGAGGGCGAGCAGGCGGTCCTCGATACGGCCCGCCCGCACGGCCTCCCGATGACGGCCGCGCACGAGATCACGTCTCTGTACGGACTCGCCAAACGGACCCGTACCGCCGTGGTCAACGCCGCGATCCTGCCGCGCATGCTCGCCACCGCCGACCTCGTCGACGCCTCGATCACCAAGGCCGGGGTGAGCGCACCTCTGATGGTGATGCGCTGCGACGGCGGTGTGATGTCGCTCGACGAGATGCGCAGACGCCCGCTGCTGACCGTGCTCTCCGGACCTGCCGCGGGGGTGGCGGGTGCGCTGATGCAGGAACGGATCAGCGAGGGCCTGTTCCTGGAGACCGGGGGCACCTCCACCGACATCAGTGTCGTCCGCCGCGGCAAGGTCGCCGTCCGGCACGCCACCATCCTCGGCAAGGCGTCGTACCTCTCCGCGCTCGATGTGCGGACCGTGGGGGTCGGCGGCGGCTCCATGGTCCGGATCGGCGGCGGCAAGGTGATCGGAGCCGGGCCGCGCAGCGCGCACATCGCCGGTCTGCCGTACGCCTGCTTCGCCACCCTCGACGAGCTGCGCGACGCGCGCATCACCACCGTCCGGCCGATGGAGGGCGACCCCGACGACTACGCCGTCATCGACGCGGCAGGCGGCAGATACGCGATCACGATGACCTGTGCGGCCAACGCGCTGGGCCGGGTACCCGAGGGCGACTTCGCCCGCTGCGACCAGGACGTGGCCCGTGCCGCCCTGGCCCCGCTGGCCGCCGTACTCTCCACCGACGTCGCGGCGGCAGCCGCCCGGCTCCTCGACGCAGGTGCCGAACAGGTCAGGGCCGTGACCGACGCGATGATCCGCGACTACCGGCTCGACAAGGACACCGCGGTACTGGTCGGAGGAGGCGGAGGCGCCGCATCCGTCACCCCCCATCTCGCCTCCGTCACCGGCCAGGAGGGCCGGATCGCCCGGCACAGCGAGGTCATCAGTCCCATCGGGGTCGCCCTCGCCCTGGTCCGTGAGCAGATCGAGCGGATCATCCCGGGCGCCGGCCAGGAACAGATCCTCGCCGTCCGCGCCGAGGCCGAGGCAGCCGTCGTGGCGCAGGGCGCCGCGGCGGACGGGGTGGAGGTCGAGGTGACCGTGGACCCGCAGACCAGCACCGTACGGGCGGTGGCCACCGGCGCCACCGAACTGCGCACCCAGGACCGCGCACACCGCGCCGACGAGGACGAACGGCTGCACGCCGCGGCGGCCAGCCTCAAAGCCGATCCGTCGACCGTGAGAGTCCTGGCCAGGACCCCCGCCCACACGGTCTACGGCACCGAGATCCGCCGCCGGTTCCGCACGGCCCGGCACCCGGTGCGGGTCGTCGACGCCGACGGTGTCGTCCGGCTGCACGCCCCCGACGCCCTGGTGGAGACCACCACCGTGGGAAGCGCCCCCGAGACCCTGGCCCGGCTGGTCGCCGACGCCACCTCGTACGGCGACGGCGGTGTCCGCGCGCCCGCCCTGCGCCTGCTGCTCGGTTCCCGCATCGCCGACCTCTCCGGCGTCCTGGACCCGCAGCCGCTGCTCGCCCTTGCCCGCAGCGAACTCGGCACCCGTTCGGCGGACGAGTCCGTCGTCGCGGTCGTGGAGGTACGGACATGAGCGCGCTCATCGACCTCTCCGCCACGGACGACATCGAGTTCGGCGTACAACTCCTGGCCGGCACACCCACACACGAAGGCCGCGACCGCGACCTGCTGCGCCACTGGGCCACCGTGGCAACGGAGTTCGGCGCCCGGCTCACTCCTGTCCCGTCCCGCGCCCGCGTCGTCGAACGCGACGGCGGACTGGAGCACGGCCTCCTCGCCCGCTACACCTCACGCCCCGCGACCGTCGAGCTGTACACCGACACGCTCGCCCGCGCCGAAGCTCTGATCGACGAGCGCGGCTGGCGCCACTGGTACCCGGCGGGCTCGGTGCGCGGCGCAGCCCTCGCGCACGAGGCCGTCCATGAACAGCTCCATCACGGCCCGGCGAAGACGGAGCTGAAACGCGCGCTCGGCCATGTCCTGCTGCACGCCGGACGCAGGCGGCTGTACGGCCATGTCGCCGGGGCCGAGGAGATCGCCGCACACGCCTACGCCCGTACCGCCTGTGGACTCGGCCGCAGCCCGCTGCTGCTGACCGCCGCGCTCGCCGCAGTCGGCGGCCTCACCACCACTGCCCCGCACGGAAGAGAGAAGTAACGCCATGGGCGTCGTCATCCTCCTCGTCATGGCGGCCGGTGTCGCCGCGATGCTCACCCGGAAACTCCCCACGGCCTTCGCGCTCGTCGTCCTGGCCGTCGTCATCGCCTTCGTCGCGGGCGCCCCGCTCACCGGCAAGAACAGCGTCCTCGACACGGTCCTCCAGGAGGGCGCACCGGCTCTCGCCGCCACCATGATCGCCATCCTGCTCGGCTCCTGGCTCGGCAAGCTGCTCGACGAGACGGGCATCGCGGGCACCCTCGTCCGCAAGATCGTCGAATTCGGCGGTGACCGCCCGGTCGTGGTGGCCCTCGGCGTCCTCGCCGTGTCCACCCTCGTCGGTACGGTGACAGGCTCCGCGCCCGCAGCGATGCTTGCCGGAATCATCGGCATCCCCGCGATGATCGCCGTCGGCATCCCCAAGGTCACCGCGGCCAGCACGATCCTCATGGGCATCGCGGCGGGAATGCCGTTCGAGCTCCCGGTCTGGCAGTTCTTCTCCACCGCGCTCGAACTGCCCGTCCCCACCGTCCGGGGCTTCATGGTCAAGCTGTTCCCGTTCGCACTGGCCGCCGCGGTCCTCTTCGTCCTCATCGAGTCCCGCCGCCGCGGTGTCGAACATGCCTGGTCCGCCAAGTCCCTCGCAGCCAAGCCGCGTTCCGGCCGGCGCGCCCGGCTCGGCGACGCCCCCTGGTACGCGCTGCTCACCCCGGTCGTGCCCCTGATCCTGGCCCTCGGTCTGGAAGTGGCCATCATTCCCTCGCTGCTCGCGGGCGTGCTGTACTGCCTGGTCACCACCACCCGGCCGCGCGAGATGAACAAGCGGCTGCTGCGCACCCTCTACGGAGGCTTCGAGGTCGCCGCCGCACCGATCGCCCTGTTCATCGCCATCGGCATCCTGCTCGCAGCCGTGAAACTGCCCGGAGCGATCGACGCGCTCGAACCCCTCGTCAAGGCGGTCAGCCCGCAGAACGCCGTGCTGTTCGTGCTCGTCTTCACCGTCCTCGTACCACTGTGCCTCTACCGCGGCCCGCTCAATGTCTTCGGCCTCGGCGCGGGCATCGCCGGTGTCCTGATCGCCGCGGGCATCTACCCCGCCACCGCGGTGCTGGGCCTCGCCACCTCGTACAACCAGGTGTTCGGCGTCGCCGACCCCACGAGCACCCAGACGGTGTGGAGCGCGCAGTACGCGGGCGTCACGCCACAGCAGGTGATGGTCCGCACGCTGCCGTACGTCTGGGCCGTCGCCCTCGGCGGCTTCTGCGTGACCGCCGCCACCTACCTCTGACACGTTCACCACTCCTGGAACGGAGTTCACCCATGAACGAACCGCAGATCCACCCCGAGAGCGATCCGCAGATGGGCCGACGCCTCTTCCTGCGCTCGGCCGCAGCCGCCGGTACGGTCCTCGCCGTCGGCGTCACCACGACCGGCACCGCGGCCGCCGCGCCCGCGGGCTTCCCCGACTACCGGTACGTCAAGACGCTGCTGGAGCCCTCGCAGCTGAAGTACAACCCCACCGGTGAGATCATCTTTCCCTGCATCAGGGGAGCGGCGGGCCGGGTGCCGGCGCCGCTGGGCCGGTACTACCTCTACTACGCACCGCACGACGCCCCCGGTGGCATCTGCCTCGCCTACGGCGACAACATCGAGGGCCCCTTCACCGAGTACCCCGCCAACCCGATCGTGGCCGACGAATGGCAGCCGCACTACAAGGTCAGCCATGTCTCGTCGCCACACGTCCTGTGGAACGAGGGCGCGCAGGAGATGTGGCTCTACTTCCACGGCGAGAACACCACGACCCGCCTCGCCCGCTCGAAGGACGGCATCCACTTCACGTACGACAAGGTGGTGCTGACCACGGCGATGCTCCCGGCCGGGACGACGGAGACGTCGTACGCCCGGGTCTTCCGGCACGATCTGCCCTCGCGCGGCGCCCGCTACGTGATGCTGTTCATGCTGAACAACACCTCCAATCACCGCGACATCCACTGGGGCTGGTCCGCCGACGGCCGCGACTGGACGTTCGACCAGAAACCACTGGTCAGCCACGCCGACGTCGGTGCCGTGAATGTCGGGGGCCCGCATCTGCTCACCCGGAACGGCAGCGCGTACGTCGTCTACAACACCGACAAGGAGAGCGGCGGCAACCTCCTGATCACCGAGGTCGGAAACGACTTCTCCCGCCGCGACCACCTGGGCCTCTTCCACGACTCGCTCTCCGGCGCGCCGGACAACGGGCGCAGCGCGGCGCCGAGTTTCGGTACGCAGGACGGGGCGGCGTACATGGTCTACGAGGCGGGCGAGCGGCTCCAGGGGGCCATTGCGGTGGCCAGAGCGGTTTAGACCGGCTCAGGGCCTGCCCGGCGGAGCGGGGTCGGGCGGGCCCCATCCGCCATCCGGCCCGCGGGCGTGGCGAAAACACGTTGCCCGCAGGCCGGAGGCCTGCGACGCTCCCTCTCATGCCTGACAACGATTCAAGCGGTTCGCACCAGGTCGCGGCGCTCTTCTCGCACGGCCGTCTGACGGCGATCCCCCGTAAGACGGCACGCCGTGAGCAGTTGCTGGTCCACCTCACCGAGACGCTCTTCGAGCGGAACCGGACCTACACCGAACGTGAGGTCAACGAGGCACTGCTCACGGTGCACGAGGACTGCTCGGCGCTGCGCCGCTACCTGGTCGTCGCCGGTCTGCTGGTCCGCCCCAAGGACGGCAGCAGCTACCGGCGCGGGCGGTAGGGCGAGTCCTGACCGGCGCGTGGCGTGCGACACACAGCCCGCGCCCTAAGCGTCCGCCACCGAGTCGAACTGCACCTCGCCGCGGCCCACTCCCTGCGCATCGGCGTCCACCGAGCGGCGCAGCGCCTCGTGGAGTCCGGCCGGAGTCAGCACGCCGAGGAGCCGTGACCCGTCCAGTACCGCGACCCACCCGGCGTCGTGCTGGAGCATCTCGCTGAACGCCTGCTTCAGCGGCGCACCGACCGGCACCCAGGCGTCCATCCGGCGGGCCAGCTCGCCGACCGTGGCGTGTTCCCCGGCGATCCGCAGCGCGGCCGCCGGCACCCAGCCGTGCAGGTCGCCCTCGCTGTTCAGCACCACCGCCCAGCGGGCACCCGCACTGTTCAGGCGGGCCGCCGCCGACCTCACCGGCTCGTTCAGCCGGGCGACCGGCGGCTCCTCCAGATCGTCCGGCTCGATCGTGGTGACCGAAAGGCGCTTCAGACCCCGGTCGGCGCCCACGAACCGCGCCACATACGAGGTCGCGGGAGACCCGAGCACCGCCGCCGGGCTGTCGAACTGCTCGATGCGCCCCGCCCCGTAGACCGCGATCCGGTCACCCATCCGGACCGCTTCCTCGATGTCATGGGTGACCATCAGGACCGTCTTCCTGACCGTCGCCTGAAGACTCAGGAATTCGTCCTGCAGCCGCTCACGCACCACCGGGTCGACCGCGCCGAACGGCTCGTCCATCAGCAGCACCGGCGGGTCGGCGGCCAACGCCCTCGCCACGCCGACCCGTTGACGCTGCCCTCCGGAGAGCTGGGCGGGGTAGCGGGAGCCGTACGTCTTCGGGTCGAGGCCCACCAGATCCAGCAGCTCGGCCGCCCGCTCGCGGGCCCTCGCCCGCTTCCAGCCGACCAGCGAGGGGACCGTCGCGGTGTTGTCGAGGATCGTACGGTGCGGGAAGAGGCCGACCTGCTGGATGACATAGCCGATCCGGCGGCGCAGTTTCACCGGATCGACGCGGGAGATGTCCTCGCCGTCGACCAGGATCCGGCCCGACGACGGCTCGATCAGCCGGTTCACCATCATCATCGTGGTGGTCTTGCCGCAGCCGGACGGTCCGACCAGGGTGACGAGTTCCCCCTCGGCGACCTCGAAGGAAAGGCCGTCGACCGCGTTCGTACCGTCCGGATAGACCTTGCCGACCTGCTCGAACCGGATCATGCCTGCACGGTAGGAGGCCCCCGGGCGTGCCGCACACGGGCCGCGACTGTCCGTGTCACGGCCATGTGCTGAACTGTCCGTGGAACATCTGATTCAGGAGCACCTTGTGAGCAGCTACCGGCACCCCGGCATCGTCTTCACCGACCGCTATTTCACGGTCCCGCTCGACCACACCGATCCGGGCGGTGAGCAGATCGAGGTCTTCGGCAGGGAGGCCGTGGCGAGCGGCAAGGACGGCGAAGAGCTGCCCTGGCTGGTCTATCTGGAGGGTGGCCCCGGCTTCGGCGCCCGGCGCTTCATCGGCACGGAGGCATGGCTGGGGCGGGCCGTGCAGGAGTTCCGTGTGCTGCTCCTCGACCAGCGCGGCACCGGCCTTTCCACCCCGGCCAACCGGCAGACCCTGCCGCTGCGCGGCGGCCCGCGCGAGCAGGCCGACTATCTCGCCCACTTCCGCTCCGACAACATCGTGCGCGACTGCGAACTGATCCGCCCGCAGCTGACCGGCGGCGAACCGTGGACGGTACTCGGCCAGTCCTTCGGCGGCTTCTGCGCCGTCCGCTATCTGTCGGCCGCTCCAGAAGGGCTCAAGGCCGTCCTCATCACCGGGGGACTGCCCTCGCTCGACGCGCACGCCGACGACGTCTACCGGGCCGCCTACCCGCGGATCGAGCGCAAGGTCGCCGCCCACTACGCCCGCTACCCGCAGGATGTCGAGCGCGCCCGGGAGATCACCGCGCACCTCGCCGAGCACCGCCCGGAAAGCGCGGGACACCGTCTGACACCCGAGGGGTTCCAGTCCCTCGGCATCATGCTGGGCGGCGGCAACGGCAGCCACCAGCTGCACTACCTGCTGGAGAACGCCTTCGTCCGGACACCGCTCGGCACCGAACTCTCCGACACCTTCCAGGAAGCGTTGCGCACGGCCAACTCGTTCGCCGGACATCCGCTGTACGCGCTGATGCATGAGTCGATCTACGGTCAGGGCGAACAGCCCACCGGCTGGGCCGCCGAGCGGGTCCGTGCCGAATTCCCCCGGTTCGACGCGGCCACGGCGCTCAAGGGCGACGGACCGGTGCTCTTCACCGGTGAGAGCATCCACCCCTGGCACTTCGAGGTGGACCCGGCGCTGCGCCCGCTGCGCGAGACGGCCGAGCTGCTGGCCTCCCGTACCGACTGGGCGCCGCTGTACGACACCGAGCGGCTGGCCGCCAACGAGGTGCCGGTCGCCGCAGCCGTCTACCACGACGACATGTATGTCGACACCGGGCACGCGCTGAGCACGGCGGAGTCGATCCGCGGTCTGCGTACCTGGGTGACCAACGAGTTCGAGCACGACGGGCTGCGTGCGGGAGGACCGCGCGTACTGGACCGGCTGCTTGCCCTGGTCCGGGAGGACGTCTGATCCGTTCCCGCAACGGGAGGAGCCGGTCGCGCGGGTGCGTGACCGGCTCCTTCCGCTACGGAGGGCTCTTACCGTACGGGGGGCTCGTCCCGTTGCGGGGCGGCTCAGCTCTGGAGGGCATCCAGCGTCGCGTCCAGGTTCGCGGCCGAGTGCGGGGCCCGGTTGTGCGGAAGCTTCGACAGGGCCGCCGCCATGCCGCACGTGTTGGTCACGGCGGAGAAGACGAGCCCGGAGCCGACGCCGGCGGAGATCCAGCGCGCGGCCGGGAAGCGCATCCCGGCGAGCAGGCCGGCCACCACGAGCGAACCGGCGGCGAGCCGGACCTGACGCTCCATCGGCCAGGTTGCCCGGGTGCCGGCGGGACGGTCGAGGTCGCGGCCCTCGCCCTCCCAGGCCGAGGTGCCGCCGGACAGGGTCACGGCGTCGATGTCGGCCGCTGCGAGAATGTCGCAGGCCCGGGTGGAGCGGACGCCGGAGGCGCACACCACGAGAAGCGATCCGCGGGCCGCGGCGGACTTCAGCGCGGGCACGGCCTCGTGGAGGCGGTCCAGCGGGATGTTCAGAGCACCGGGAACGTGCCCGGAGGCGTACTCGCCGGGGGCCCGCACATCGATGACGGTGAACTCCGCGAGACGGGCCGCGGCCTGGGCGGGGGAGAGGGAGACGGGGCTGGTCACGAGCAGTGTTTCCTTTCGTTCACCGGGGCTGAGGAGGGACTCGGTCCTTCCTTCCCCATTCAGGTTAGAATACCCCTCGGGGTATCAGGAGGAGGGTGTTGTGGAACTCGACATGGCGGCCGACGAACTGAAGTCGGTCCTCAACCGGCTTCGCCGCGCACAGGGCCAGCTCGCCGGGATCATCAGGATGATCGAGGAGGGCCGGGACTGCGAGGACGTCATCACACAGATAGCGGCCGTTTCCCGGGCGCTCGACCGGGCCGGTTTCGCGATCATCGCGACGGGCCTGCAGCACTGCATGGCCGATGGCGGCAGTGAGCCCGCGGACCGCGACCGGATGCGGGCGCGACTGGAGAAACTCTTTCTCTCGCTGGCCTGAGCCAGAAGGCGCGGGGGCTGGTGGCCGGGGGTGATGCCGTGGCTCACACCACGGCGTCGACGAGCATGAACACGGCCACGGCCAGCAGTACCGCGCCGAAGATCCGTTGCAACGCGGCTGTGGAAACCCTCGCGGCCAGGCGCTGCCCGTCCCAGGCCCCGAGCACCGCCGCCGCCGTGAACGGGGCGATCGCCGCCCAGTCCAGTGCGGTGGGCGTGGCGAGGCGGGTGGCCAGGGCGGCCGTGGAGTTCACCGTGATGACCAGCAGGCTGGTACCGACCGCCGCGGTCATCGGGACGGCCAGCACGGTGACCAGGGCGGGCACCGCGAGAAACCCGCCGCCCACGCCGAGAAAACCGGTCACGGCACCGAGCCCGGCGCCCGTCCGCGCGGCCCGCCCGGCGGGCACGGGGTCCTGTGACGCGGGCTCGGACCGGGGGCGGAGCATCCGTACCGCGGCGAACGCCGCGAGCCCGGCGAACGCCGCAGTGAGCACCCCGGACGGAATCCGCACCGACAGCGCCCCGGCGACCGCGGCCGGAACGATTCCGGCTGCCGCGAAGAGCCCTCCCGTACGCCAGCGGACCTTGCCTTCCCTGGCATGGGCGACCAGCCCGGTGAGGGACGTGATGACGACGATGAGCAAGCCGGCGGTGGTGGCGGCGGCCGGGGTGAAGCCGAGCAGATAGATCAGCGCGGGGACGGCGAGAACGCTTCCGCCGCCGCCCAGCCCGCCGAGCGCCAGACCCACCACCGCCCCGGCGGCCGACGCCAGGATCAGCGTGGTCATGCGACGGCGCCCGCAGCTCCGTGCCGGTCGCGCACAGGCAGGCCCGCGGCGGCCCAGGCGATCATGCCGCCCACGACGTCGACGGCCTGTGAGCCACCGTCGGCGAGGATCCGGGCCGCCTGCCGGGACCGGTTGCCGGAGCGACAGATCACCACCACCGGACGGCCCGTCGCCGAGTCCGGCAGCGATGCGCCCTCGGCGAGCCGGCTCAGCGGCAGATGGATCGCACCCGGCGCGTGCCCGGCGTACCACTCGGACGATTCACGCACATCCAGCAGAACCGCCGCACCTTCGGCGGTCCGCCGGGCGGCCTCGGCCGGGGTGACGCGGCCGGGGCCGCGATGGAAGAAGGACATCAGGGAAGACAAGGAAAACACTCCTCGGGCGCGGCGTAGGGACGTCGTGCGGTCAGACCGCGGAAGCCGGGGAAGCGGTGGAAGCAGGGACGGTCAGGCTCAGACCGGCCTGTACCGCCGCACCGAAACCGTCGTCGACGGCCACCACATCCCGTCCTGCCGCATCCAGCAGTGACGCCGCGATCGCCGCCCGCATCCCGCCCGCGCAGTGCACCCACACGACGCCCGGCGGCACTTCGTCCAGTCGCCTGGGCAATTCGTGGACGGGAATGTGCACCGCCCCCGTGACGGCACCGCCGCTGTGCTCGGCGTCCCTGCGCACATCGAGAACCACCAAGTCCTCGCCGCGCGCCCGGGCGGCCGCCAGACCCGCGAAGTCGGACCTGCGGAACGACCGCAGCTCTGCCGGCTCGCGTACCCAGTCCTCGGGACCGCCGGTGGCCGCGGCCACCGGCCGGCCCATACCGACACGGGACAGCTCCCGCTGCGCATGCGCGACATCGGCGACCGTGCCCGCCAGCAGGGTGACCGGCTTCCCCCAAGGGATCAGCCAGGCCAGATACGTCGCGAGCTGTCCCTCGCCCTCGAAGTTGAACGATCCGGCGACATGCCCCTCGGCGAACGCCACCCGGCTGCGCAGATCCACCACCCACTCGCCCGCGGCCAGCCGCCGGGAGATCTCCGCGGCATCGGCCGCGCCGGGCGGGGTCAGATCGATCGGATCGGGGCCCGCCGCATTGGCCGGCCCCATGTGCGCGTAGTAGGCGGGTACGTCGTCCAGACCGGCGAGCAGTTCGGCGACAAAGGTGTCCACGTCCTTGATCAGCGCGTCGTTCCGCTTCCGCTCGTCGCCGACGGTCGTGGCTGCGCCCGCGGACTGGGAGGAGGAACAGAAGCTGCCGAAGCCATGCGTCGGCAGAACGGGGACGGCGTCTTCCAGCTCATCGGCGAGCCGGTGCACGGAGGCATGCTGGGCGCGGGCCAGTTCGGCGGTGAGCCGCGGCTCCACCAGATCGGGCCGGCCCACACTGCCGATCAGCAGCGAGCCGCCGGTGAAGGCGGCGACGGCGCGACCGTTCTCCTCCAGCACATAGGACGTGTGGTGCGGGGTGTGCCCGGGAGTGGCGAGCGCGCGCAGGGTGAGCCCGTCGTCGACCGGTGCCGTGTCACCGTCGGCCACCGGCACCCGGCTGAAGGAGACCTCCGCGGCTGCGGGCACCAGATACCGCGCCCCGGTGACGCGCGCCAGGTCCAGGCCACCGGTCACATAGTCGTTGTGCAGATGCGTCTCCACCACCAGGGCGATCCGCACACCGCGCCGGGCGGCCGCGGTGATGACCCGGTCGATGTCGCGCGGCGGATCCACGACCACGGCGGCCCGCTTACCGCCCGCCAGATAACTGCGGTTGCCGAGGCCCGCTGTCTCCATGGTGTCGACGAAGAACACGACACGGCTCCTTCCGTTCGGTTTACCCAGGGGGGTATCTGTCGTTCAGAGTAACATTGATACCCCAGGGGGTATTTCGACTGAGCGTGAGACGTGGGTGGCACTGACAAAACCCCAGGTCCACGTGTTGATGTTGTCCAGACCATTGACATGCAGGCGACACGATGTTGAATTCGGTGTTGTTGTGTTGTGCGACTCCGGTGACTTGAGTGATCAATGGAGGACCAGTGACGCCTCGCCCACCCCGTCTCACCGCGCTAGGCGCGGCGGCGACCCTGCTCGCCGGCGGTCTGCTGACCGCCGTGCCGCCCGCCCAGGCAGCCGACAGCACCCGCACCACCACCCCGGCAAAGGCCGCGGCGGGTCGGCGGACCCCTGCCATCACGCCGACCCCGCAGTCCGTGAAGAGCCGATCCGACCGGATCACCATCAGCCCCACCGTCACCCTGGTGGCGGGCGCGACTTTTGACGAGCCATCCCTCGAGGTGGTGGAGACCGCGCTGCGCCGGGCCGGTGCACAGCGCGTCGTACGCAGCGACAGACCCGGCAGGAGCGGGCTGACCGTCCATGTCGGTGACTCCGCCGCGCTCGCCGCCCAGCACCTCGACGGCCCGTCCGCGCTGCCCGCCGACGGCTATGTCCTCGGTATCGGCGCCGGTCGCATCGTCCTCGCCGGCAAGGACACCACCGGCACGTACTACGCCGCGCAGACCCTGCGTCAGGTCCTGCCGCGGGCGAAGCATCCGGGTGCCGAGGTCGCCGGACTCGCGGTACGCGACTGGCCCGGCACCGCACTGCGCGGCGTCATCGAGGGCTTCTACGGCACCCCGTGGTCGCACGAGGCCAGGCTCGACCAGCTCGACTACTACGGCGAGCACAAGATGAACATCTACGTGTACTCGCCCAAGGACGACCCGTATCTCCGCGCGAAGTGGCGCGACGCCTACCCCGCCGACCGGTTGGCCCAGATCAAGGAGCTCACCGACCGGGCCGTCCAGCGGCATGTGGAGTTCACATATGCGCTCTCGCCCGGCCTCTCCGTCTGTTACAGCTCGGACGCCGATGCCAAGGCGCTGGTCGACAAGTTCCAGACGATCTGGGACATCGGTGTACGGACCTTCGCCGTGCCGCTCGACGACATCAGCTACACCAACTGGAACTGCGCCGAGGACAAGGCGAAGTGGGGGACCGGCGGCGGTGCGGCAGGCGCGGCGCAGGCCTATCTGCTCAACCGGGTCAACAAGGAGTTCATCTCCACCCACCCGGGCGCCCAGCCGCTCCAGATGGTCCCCACCGAGTACTACGACGTCTCCGCTTCGCCGTACAAGAAGGCGCTGTCCGAGCAGCTCGACCCCGATGTCCTCGTCGAATGGACCGGTGTCGGTGTCGTCGCGCCGACCATGACCGTCGCACAGGCCGACGCCGCCCGCACGGTCTTCAACCACCCGATCCTGACGTGGGACAACTACCCGGTCAACGACTATGCGACCAACCGGCTGCTGCTCGGCCCGTTCAACGGACGGGAGAAGGGCCTGCCCGGCAAGCTGGCCGGGATCACCGCCAACCCGATGATCCAGCCGTACGCCTCGAAGATCGCGCTCCATACCGTTTCCGACTACGCCTGGAACGACGCCGCGTACGACCCCCGGGCCTCATGGGGCGAGGGACTGAAGGAGTACGCGGGCGGCGACCCCCGCACCGAGAAGGCGCTGCGGGCCTTCGCCGACGTCAACTACAGCTCGGCACTCAACAAGGACCAGGCCCCCGAACTGGCGGCGGAGTTCGCCGGGTACTGGAAGTCCGGTGACGCCGCCCGGCTTTCCTCGGTGCTCGGAGCGCTCGGCTCCGCGCCCGACCGGTTGCGCAGCAGCCTCCCGGACCGCGGCTTCATCGCCGACTCCGGCCCCTGGCTGGATGCGACCGAGTCCTGGGCGACCGCCGCCCGCACCGCCCTGCGCATGGTCGAGGCGGCCCGAGCCGGAAAGGGGGCGCAGGCCTGGGAGCTCCGGCAGCAGCTGCCCGCACAGGTCACCGCGGCGAAGTCCTTCACATACACCGGCCTCGACGGCCGCAAGGTGCCGGTCGCCGTCGGCGACGGGGTGCTGGACCGGTTCATCGACGCGGCGAACGCCGAGCACGACCGGATCCTCGGGGTGAGCGGGCGGCCCTCGGCATCGACCAGCCTGGGCACGTACCAGAGCAACACGCTCGCGCGGATGCTGGACGGCGACGACTCCACCTACTTCTGGAGCGACGGCGCCCCCGCCGCAGGTGACCAGATCACCGTGGACCTGGGCCGGGCGCGGGACATCGGCGGCATCACCCTCGCCATGGCAAAGCCGGGCAGTACCGACGACTACCTCCATGAAGGGGTGCTCGAGTACTCGGCCGACGGGCAGAGCTGGCAGCAGCTCACCGCCTTCTCCGGGAAGCCGGAGGTCACCGCGGCCGTGCCCGCCGGAACCAAGGCCCGCTATGTGCGGGCACGGGCGACCGCGGGCCAGGACAACTGGCTCGTCGTAAGGGAGTTCGGCGTCGTGACCGAGGACGGGGCAGTGACCGGCGGACCGCCCGCCGCGACCGGATCCTCGCTGCGGGCGGCGTCCGACGGAGACCCCGGCACCGTCTACCGGGCGGCACGCGCTCCGGAGGCCGGGGAGTCGCTGGAGGTGGGGCTCGTCGCCGCGCGTCCCGTGCGGTCCGTCACCGTCCTGCAGCCGGCCGGGTCGGCGGGCCGAGCCGACATCCAGCTGCGGGGCACCGACGGAACATGGCAGACCGTCGGCGCGCTCGTCGGCCCGTACACCGAGGTACCCACCGCGGGCCGTACGGCCGACGCGGTACGCCTGGTCTGGAGCGCGGGGTCGGCGGCGCCGCAGATCGCCGAAGTGGTGGTGGCCGGCCGGGACTGAGGCCTGACGGGCGGAGTGCGGGCGGGATTGCGCCGTCCACCTCCCCGGTCGGGCCCGTGGACCCGTCCCACGCCAGGTCCGGCCCGAAGTTGTTCGGGCCGGACCTGGCACAGCCATGTCCGCCTCAGGCCGAAGCCGGCACCGGCAGGTTGTTCCCAGAGGGGCAAGCGACCGCTTAGTATGCGCTGGAGCAGTGGTAATGCCGACAGTGTTGTGGAGGCCCCTCATGCAGGCATGGCGAGTGCACCGGAACGGCGAGCCGAGCGAGGTGATGCGGCTCGAAGAGACCGACCGGCCCACAAGCGGCGCCGGGCAGGTGCTCATCGAGGTGCTCGCGGCGAACATCAACTTCCCCGACGCGCTGCTCTGCCGCGGCCAGTACCAGGTGCGGCCGCCGCTGCCGTTCACACCCGGCGTGGAGATCTGCGGCAGGACGGCGGACGGACAAAGGGTGCTCGCCACCCCCGCCCTGCCGAACGGCGGATTCGCCGAGTACGTCGTCGCGGACGAGGCGGCCCTCCTGCCCGCCCCGGACGCCCTCGACGACGCCGAGGCCGCTGCCCTGCACATCGGCTACCAGACCGGCTGGTTCGGCCTGCACCGCAGGGCGCACCTCCAGGCGGGCGAGACCCTCCTGGTCCACGCCGCGGCGGGCGGTGTCGGCAGCGCGGCCGTCCAGCTCGGCAAAGCGGCCGGAGCCACCGTCATCGGTGTCGTCGGCGGCGCCGGGAAAGCGAAGATCGCCACAGAGCTCGGCTGCGACCTGGTCATCGACCGCCACAGCGAGGACATCGTCGCCGCGGTCAAGGAAGCCACCGGCGGACGCGGCGCCGACGTGGTGTACGACCCGGTCGGTGGCGACGCGTACGCCAAGTCCGTGAAGTGCATCGCCTTCGAGGGCCGGGTGATCGTCGTAGGCTTCGCGAGCGGCGTCATCCCCACCCCGGCGCTGAACCACGCCCTCGTCAAGAACTACTCGATCCTCGGACTCCACTGGGGCCTGTACAACACCAAGGACCCGGCCGCGGTCCGCGCCTGCCACGACGAACTCACCCGGCTCGCGGCTCAGGGCCTCATCAAGCCGCTGATCAGCGAGCGGGTCGAGCTGGCCGGGGCCGCGGTCGCCGTCCAGCGGGTCGCCGACGGCATCAGCACCGGCCGGATCGTCGTCCTCCCGGCAGGAGCCGCCCGATGACAACCCCCGACGCGGCCGAGCTCCGCCGCCGCACCCAGGACCTGCTGGCCGCACACCCCCCGGCCACCACCGACCGCACCGACTTCCTCAAGGCCCGCTTCGACGCCGGACTCGCCTGGGTGCACTACCCGGCCGGCCTCGGCGGCCTCGACGCGCCGCGCTCCCTGCAGACCGTCGTCGACGCCGAACTCGCCGCCGCGGGCGCTCCCGACAACGATCCGCGCCGGATCGGCATCGGCCTCGGCATGGCGGCCCCCACCATCCTCGGCTACGGCACGGACGAGCAGAAGCAGCGCTTCCTGCGGCCGTTGTGGGTCGGCGAGGAGGTCTGGTGCCAGCTCTTCAGCGAACCGGGCGCCGGCTCCGACCTCGCCGCACTCGGCACCCGCGCCGTCCGCGACGGCGAGGACTGGGTGGTCGACGGACAGAAGGTCTGGACGTCCAGCGCCCATCTGGCCCGCTGGGCGATCCTCATCGCCCGCACCGACCCGGACCAGCCCAAGCACCGCGGCATCAGCTACTTCATCTGCGACATGACCGACCCCGGCGTCGAGGTCAGGCCGCTGCGCCAGATCACCGGCGAGGCCGAGTTCAACGAGGTCTTCCTGACCGGCGTACGCATCCCGGACAGCAGGCGCCTCGGACCGGTCGGCGAAGGCTGGAAGGTCGCCCAGACCACCCTGATGAACGAGCGGGTCTCCATCGGCGGAGCACGTATCCCGCGCGAGGGCGGCATGATCGGCCCGGTCGCCCGCACCTGGCGCGAGCGTCCCGAACTGCGCACCCACGACCTCCATCAGCGCCTGTTGACCCTCTGGGTCGAGGCCGAGGTGGCCAGGCTCACCGGCACCCGGCTGCGCCAGCAGCTCGTCGCCGGACAGCCCGGTCCCGAAGGCTCCGGCATGAAGCTCGCCTTCGCCCGCCTCAACCAGGAGATCAGCGGGCTGGAAGTCGAACTCCTCGGTCAGGAAGGCCTGTTGTACAGCGACTGGACCATGCGCCGCCCGGATCTCGTCGACTTCACCGGACGTGACGCCGGCTACCGCTACCTCCGCTCCAAGGGCAACTCCATCGAGGGCGGCACCAGCGAGGTGCTGCTCAACATCGTTGCCGAGCGCGTCCTCGGCCTGCCCGTCGAGCCGCGCAACGACAAGGACGTCGCCTGGAAGGACCTGGCCCGATGACCGCACCGACCGAAGAGACCCAGGCACCCGATCTGCTGTATTCGGAGGCCGAGGACGATCTGCGGGCAGCGGTGCGTTCGCTGCTCGCCGCCCGGTGCGACGCGCCGACGGTGCTCGCCCGCGTCGAGTCCGACACGCCGTACGACCCGCAGCTCTGGAAGGCCCTCGCCGCCGGCATCGGCACCGCAGGGCTGCTGGTGCCGGAGAAGCTGGGCGGGCAGGGTGCAGGCCACCGGGAGGCCGCGGTGGTGCTGGAGGAGCTGGGCCGCAGCGTCGCCCCCGCGCCGTATCTGACGAGTGCGGTCGTCGCCACCGAGACGCTCCTCGCGCTTGCGGCACAGGACGGACCGGTCGCCGAACTCCTCGGCGACCTCGCCACCGGACGCAGGATCGCGGTCCTCGCCGTGCCGTTCTCCGCCCCGGCGCCCGACGCCGCGCAGCCGGCCGGTGTCGTGGCCGGCGCGGTGGAGGGGATGGTGACCGGCGTCGCCGACGCGGCCGCGGCCGATGTGCTGCTGGTGCCGACGACCGACGGTCTGTACGCGGTGGAGACCGGCTCCGCCGGTGTCACCGTCGAGCCGCTCGTCCCGCTCGACCTGACCCGCCCGCTCGCCATCGTCAACCTCGCCGGAGCCGCCGGAACCCGCCTGGCCGACGGTGCGTCCGCGGTCTCCGCCGTGCGCCGAGGGCTGCTGGCGGGCGCTGGACTGCTCGCCTCCGAACAGCTCGGACTCGCCGAGTGGTGCCTGACCGAGACGGTCCGCCACACCCGCGAACGGCACCAGTTCAACCGGCCCGTCGGCTCGTTCCAGTCCCTCAAGCACCGCATGGCACAGCTCTGGCTGGAGGTCGTGTCGGCCCGCGCCGCCGCGCGAAACGCCGCGGACGCCCTCGCGACCGGCAGCCCCGACACGCCGTTGGCGGTGGCCGTCGCGCAGGCGTACTGCTCGAAGGTCGCGGTGCACGCGGCGGAGGAGTGCATCCAGCTGCACGGCGGCATCGGCATGACCTGGGAGCACCCGGCGCACCTGTACCTCAAGCGCGCCAAGGCCGACTCGATCGCGTACGGCACGGCCGGACACCATCGCGAGGCCATTGCCGAACTCGTGGAACTGCCGGCGCCGTAACCGGACGCAGGGAACGGCACGCGACACAGCGGGACTTGGGAGCGGAGGTGCGTGTTCACGCACCTCCGCTCCGTCGTTTCCCCGTCCGGCGGGGTACCGGGCATCCCTTTACCTGTTGTTTAATTGCGACTGGCTCGCAATAACAGTGGATCTTCAATAAGGGATGTGCAGAGTATGACGGCCCGATCGATACGGGGAGCGGTCGCCGCGACACTGGCGACCGTGCTGTCGTTGACCGCGGCAGCCTGTTCCCAACCGGGTGGCTCGGACGGCAGCAACTCCGGTTCGGGTGCCGGGGACCCGGCGGTGGTCGGTATCGCCTACGAGCCCGACAGCCTCAGCCCCCTCCTCGGCTACGGCAAGGACGGCAACTCCAAGATCTTCGACGGGCTGCTCGCCCTCGACGGGAACATGAAGCTGCGGCCCGCGCTCGCCACCGCCCTGCCCGAGGTGAGCGACGACGGACTGACGTACACGTACAAGCTCCGCCGCGGCGTGAAGTTCAGCGACGGGAAGCCGTTCGGCGCCAAGGACGTTGTCTTCACCTACCGCACCATCCTGGACGAGAAGACCAACAACGCGTCCCGGACCGAACTCGACGCGGTGAAGAGCGTCGAAGCGACGGGCGACGACACCGTCGTCTTCACGCTCAAGTACCCCTACGCGCCCTTCGCCCAGCGCACCGTCCTGCCCATCGCCCCCGAACACGCCGCGGGCAGGCAGGACGTCAACACCGGCGCCTTCACCACCCACCCCATCGGCACCGGACCATACGTTCTCACCAAGTGGTCCAAGGGCGAGAAGCTGAGCTTCAAGGCCAACCCCGACTACTGGGGCGGTGCACCGAAGGTGAAGAAGTTCACCATGGCGATCATCAAGGACGACGACGTACGCGCCACCCGGCTGCGCTCCGGGGAGCTCGACGGCGCGATCCTGCCCCCCAACCTGGCCAAGGGTTTCGCCCGCGACAGCGGTACGCGCACGTACGCCGCCACGACGTACGACTACCGCACCGTGACCCTGCCCACCCACAACAAGGTCGCGGGCGACACCGCGATCCGGCGCGCCCTCGATGTCGCGGTCGACCGGCAGGCCATGGTCGACTCCATACTCAACGGCGAGGGCAGGGCCGCCTACGGTCCCGTCCCCACCGACAGCGAGTGGTTCGCCAAGGGCACCGAACGCACCCACGACCTCGGCGCCGCGAAGAAGATCCTCGACGACGCGGGGTGGAAGCCCGGCAAGGACGGCATCCGCGCCAAGGACGGCGTACGCGCCGCGTTCCCGCTCTGGTACCTCACCGGCGACAAGCTCCGCCAGGACCACGCACTCGCCTACGCCTCCGACGCGAAGAAGGCCGGCATCGACATCACCACCGAGGCCGGGACCTGGGAGGTCATCGAGCCCCGCATGAAGCAGGACGCGGTCCTCGCGGGCGGCGGATCGCCCGCCGACCCCGACTTCGACCAGTACACCCTGCTGAAGTCCTCGCTCGCGGGCGACGGCTTCAACAACATGGCGTGGTACGACAACAAGGCCGTGGACCAGGCCCTCGAAGCGGGCCGCAGGAGCGGCGACGAGGCCGAGCGCAAGGCCGCCTACGACACCGTCCAGCGCGAACTGGTGAAGAACCCCGGCTACACCTTCCTCACCCACATCGACCATCTCTACGTGGTGAAGGACCGTTTCGGCGCGCTCACCACCCAGGTGGAACCGCACGACCACGGTCTGGCATCCGGCCCGTGGTGGAACGTCGAGGACTGGACGCCGCAGAAGTGAACCACCGCCTCCCCTGGGGGCCGATGGGCAGGATGGCGGGACGGCGGGCGCTGCTCGCCGTCCCCGTCCTGGCCGCCGTGACGTTCGGTGTCTTCGCCGTCGCCGCCGCCTCCCCCTTCGACCCGGTCAAGGCGTACGCGGGCACCGCCGGTCTCACCGCCTCGCAGGAGAACCTCGACCAGCTGCGGGTCAACCTCGGCGTCGACCAGCCCCTTGTGACCCGCTGGTGGAACTGGCTGACCTCCGCGCTGAGCGGCGACCTCGGCGACTCCAGCGTGATGCGCCAGCCGGTCGCCGATGTCATCGGCGAACGCCTGGGCTGGTCCGTGCTGCTCGCCGCGAGCGCCTTCGCCGTCGCCGTCGTCCTGGGTACGGGACTCGGTGTGCTGGCCGCGCGCAGGCCCGGCGGCCTGCTCGACCGGTGCGTCAGCTCCGCCGCGTACACGCTCGAAGCCGCACCGGCCTTCTGGCTCGGCCTGCTCGCCATCTGGTTCTTCGCCCTGAAACTTGATGTGCTCCCGGCCGGCGGCCTCACCGACGCGGCCAGCGACACGGTCACCTTCGGCCAGGCCGCCACCCATCTGGTGCTCCCGGCGGCCGTGCTCGGGATCTCCCAGCTGCCGTGGTTCTTCCTCTACGTACGCCAGGGCGTCGCCGACGCACTGGACGAGGACCCGGTGCGCGGCGCACGCGCCCGTGGACTGCGCGAACGCACCGTGCTGCTCGGCCACGCACTGCGCTCCGGGATGCTGCCGATGCTCACCCTCATCGGCTCCCGCGTCCCCGAACTCATCACCGGCGCCCTGCTCGTCGAGACGGTCTTCAGCTGGCCCGGCATCGCCGCTGCCACCGTGCAGGCCGCCACCTCCGTCGACTTCCCGCTGCTCGCGGCGCTCACGGTGCTCGCCACCGCGGCGGTCGTCCTCGGCAACCTTCTCTCCGATCTGCTGTACGCGATCGCCGACCCGAGGGTGGGCTTCGATGGCTGAACTCGTCCTCGCACCCGCCCGCCGCACGACCCGCCGTATCCGCGAGGTCAGCTCCGCCGGGATCGTCGCCGCGGTGCTGCTCGCGGTACTCCTCGTACCGCCGCTGGTCCAGCTCGACCAGCAGGCCGTCGACCTCGCGGCCAAACTCCGACCACCCTCCTGGGAGCACCCGTTCGGCACCGACGATGTCGGCCGTGACCTGCTGCTGCGCTGCGTCTACGGGCTCCGCGTCTCGCTGCTCGTCGGCATCGTCGCCGGGCTCACCGCCACCGTCATCGGGACCGCCGTCGGTGCGCTCGCCGCCGCGTTCGGGGGCTGGACCGACCGGATCGTCATGCGGCTCGTGGACACCTTCTCGTCCGTACCGCATCTGCTGCTCGGCATCTTCGTCGTCGCCATGTTCCGGCCCGGCGTCGGCCCCGTGATCGTGTCCGTCGCCCTCACCCACTGGCTCTCGACGGCCCGGATCGTCCGCTCCGAAGTGCTGTCGCTGCGCTCGCGCCCGTTCATCGACGCGGCGATCTCCGGCGGCGCCTCGCGCGGGCGGGTCATCGTCCGGCATCTGCTGCCCGCAGTGCTTCCGCAGGCGGGCCTCGCCGCGGTGCTCATGGTGCCGCACGCCATGTGGCACGAGTCCGCGCTCTCCTTCCTGGGGCTCGGACTCCCCACCCACCAGGCGAGCCTCGGCAATCTCGTGCAGACGGCGCGCGGTTCGCTGCTTGCCGGGGACTGGTGGCCGACGCTCTTCCCCGGCCTGTTCCTGATCATCCCGACCCTAGCTCTGGCGGGCCTCGCCGGCGCCTGGCGGGAACGGATCAACCCCCGCCGCCGATCGGAGCTGATGCTGTGAAGCCCATCCCGGACCCGCGAACCCCGCACCCGCCGACCCCGGTCCTCTCCATCCGTGGGCTCTCCGTCCGCTTCCGGATGCGCGGCGGGCGGCACATCGCGGCCGTCAGCGACGCACGCTTCGACCTCGCGGCGGGGGAATGCCTGGCCCTGGTCGGCGAGAGCGGCTGCGGCAAATCCGTACTCGCCTCAGCGCTGCTGGGGCTGCTGCCCGGCAATGCACAGACCGAGGGTTCGGCGGTGCTCGGTGACGGGACCGATCTCCTCACCGCCGATGAACGGACCCTCGCCCGCACGGTACGAGGCCGCCGCATCGGACTCGTACCGCAGAGCCCCGCAGCCCACCTCACCCCGGTCCGGACGGTGCGCGCCCAACTGGAGGAGACCCTGCGTGAGCTGACCGGCATCCGAAAGCCCGTGCTGCGTGCCGCGGCGGAGCAAGCCGCCGCGCGCGCCGCCTTCCCGGCCGGCCACCTGGACCGGTATCCGCACGAGCTCTCCGGCGGTCTCGCCCAGCGCGCCGCGACCGCGCTCGCCCTGATCGGCGACGCACCCCTCCTCCTGGCCGACGAGCCGACCACCGGACTCGACCGCGACCTGGTCGAGCGAACCGTCGACGAACTGCGCCGCCACACCGACGGGGGCAGGGCGCTGCTGATCATCACCCACGATCTGGCGGCGGCCGAGCGGATCGCCGACCGGGTCGCCGTGATGTACGCGGGCCGCATCGTCGAACTCGCCGATGCCGACCGGTTCTTCGGAGAGCAGGGACCACGCCATCCGTACGCGCGCGGCCTCCTCGACGCCCTGCCGGAGCGCGCCTTCGCCCCCATCCCGGGAATGCCGCCGGAGCTCGGAGCCCTCCCCGACGGGTGCGCGTTCGCGGCCCGCTGCAGCCGCGCCGACGACCGGTGTTCCCAACCGCCCCCGTTCGACGGCCGTCTCGCCTGCCACCACGGTGTGCGGGCAGGCGCGGAGGAGTCCGCCCATGCTTGAACTCACCCGTATAACCGCCGGATACGACCCCCGCGACCCCGTCGTCCGCGATGCATCCCTGACGATCGCGCCGGGGGAGTCCGTCGGACTGCTCGGCCCGAGCGGCTGCGGCAAATCCACCCTGGCCAAGGTCGCCGCCCTGTTGCACCGCCCCGACGCGGGCACGGTCGTACTCGACGGCCGACCGGTACGGGGCTGGCGGCACAGCGCCCCGCGGGCGCAGCGCACCGCGGTCGGTGTCGTCTTCCAACAGCCCCGGCTCTCGGCCGACCCCCGGCTCAGCCTGCGCGAACTCATCGCCCAGCCGCTGCGGGCGACCGGCCGGCGCGCGGAGGTGACGGACCGGGTGGCCGAGCTGGCACCGGCTGTCGGTCTCACGGCCGAACTGCTGAACCGGCGTCCCCACGAGGTGAGCGACGGCCAGTTGCAGCGCGCCTGTCTGGCCAGGGCGCTGGTCCTGCGGCCGCACTGGCTGATCTGTGACGAGATGACCGCGATGCTCGACGCGTCGACGACGGCCGCTCTGGTGGCGGTGGTCGAGGCCTACCGACGCGAGTCCGGGGCCGGGCTGCTGGCCGTCGGCCACGACCGGGTGCTGCTGGAACGCTGGTGCGACCGTACAGTCGGCTGGCAGGGAATCTCCGGGCGTGCCGCAGACCAGGAGTCCATGAGCCCGACCGGATGAACCCATGCCGTTCGCGCATTCGACAATGGGGGTGCTGGGGCACGCCCCGCATTCGGCGGATCCAGGTGGAGGGGAAGCATGGTTGATCAGTGGGTAAAGCTGGAACTTGATGTCAGTGCGTTCGACGCCGGCCGATTTGAGGAGTACGTGACGAGGTGTCGCGCCGACCGCATCCGGCTGACCACACTTGCCGAATTGGGAGACACCCCTGAACATCGTCGCGCCCTGTACGAGCTGAACAAGGAGTGCGCCGCCGACATCCCGGAGCGGGGCGAGTTCTACTCGTTCGACGAATACACCGAGCGTCGGCTGGAGGTCCCTTCGTATGATCCGCGCGGTGTCGTGATCGCGCTGGACGGCGAAGCCTGGATCGGCATGGCGGCGACCTCCGACCATGGGGACTTCGTCTTCAACGAGATGACCGGAGTGAAGGCCGAGTACCGAGGGCGCGGCGTGTCCATTGCCATGAAGACGTTCGGGATGGGCTTCGCCAGAATGTGCGGAGCGCGCACGGTCCGCACATTCCACCATCCGGCGAACGCAAGCGCGATCGCCATGAACCGGACGATGGGCTTCGTCGACGCCGACTGACCTGACGGGGGAGCGGCGAAGAGCCACCGCCCGGTCGGGATCGCGCCGCGCAACCACGGCACCACGGCACCGGGCATGGCCCGGCTCGCGAAAGGCGATGCGGCTGCTGGACGCCACCGCACGTACCGCATGGTGCTCAACGCCTCGTGAGGATGACGAGTTGCCGGGTCGCTCGGGTCATCGCGACATAGCGGTCGACCGCTCCTTCGATGCCCTTGCCGAACGCCTCCGGGTCGATGAGGACGACCAGGTCGAACTCGAGCCCCTTGGACAGCTCCGGGGTCAGCGACCGGACGCGGGACGTCGTCCGGAATGTGGGATCGCCGATGACGCAGGCGATCCCGTCCGCATGTGCGGCGAGCCAGGTGTCGAGGATCGAGCTCAGATCCGAAGCGGATCCGTGTACGACGGGGACGTCGCTGCTGCGGATGGAGGTCGGCACGTTGGCGTCCGGGAGCACGGCCCGGATGACCGGCTCGGCTTCCGCCATGATTTCTTCCGGCGTCCGGTAGTTGATGCTCAGGGAGGCCAGGTTGATCCGGTCGAACCCGATCCGCTCGAGCCGCTCCTGCCACGACTCCGTGAACCCGTGCCTGGCCTGGGCACGATCCCCGACGATGGTGAAGCTCCGGGACGGGCACCGGAGCAGCAGCATCTGCCACTCTGCGTCGGTCAGTTCCTGAGCCTCGTCCACGACGATGTGCGCGAACGGGCCGGCGAGCAGGTCCGGTTCGACGCTGGGCAGTGCGGTCTCGTCGACCAGGGTGTCCTGCAGGTCCCGTCCGTGCAGCATCCCCACCGCGCCTTCGCTCTCGTCGATCAGGATGTTCTGCAGCAGGCCGTCGATGACGTCGGCCCTGCGCGCGCGTTCGGCGGCGACAGCGGCGTCGTGCCGACGCTTGCGTCGCGACGCCTCCGGGTCGCCGAGCCGCTGCCGTGCCGCGTCCAGGAGCGGCAGGTCGGACACCGTCCAGGCCTGGGCGTCCCCGCGTTGCAGCTGCGACACGTCACCGGGGCTGAGCCAGGGAGCGCACTTCCGCAGGTAGGCGGGAACCGACCACAGGTCTCCGACGAGGTCGGCCGCTTCCAGCAGCGGCCACGCGCGGTCGAAGGTCGTGAGCAGCTCCCTGTTCTGCAGCAGCGACTTGCGGAGCAGCTCGGCCGGGGCGTCGCCGTCGTGCTTGTCCACCAGGATCGTGAGCAGCTCCTCCCAGATCTGGTCGCGCGCCTCGTTGTGCGGAGCACCGGGTCCTGCTGCCTCGAATGCCACGGCCCAATCGTCGGCGCTCAGCCAGATGTCGGACCACTGGGTTGTGATCGTCATCCCCGTGGTGGGCGGCTCCTCGTAGAACCTGACGGCCGCCTCGATCGCCTTCACCAGGTTCGCGGACGACTTCAGGAGGGCCACGTCCGGGTCGGACTCGATCGCTGCCGCGGCTCCCTCGGCGACGAGGTCCCGCAGGGTGCAGGTCTGCACGCCCTCCTCGCCGAGGCTGGGGAGGACGTCGGCGACGTAGGCCAGGTAGGGCCGGTGCGGACCGACGAACAGCACACCGCCCCGACGGTGACCGAGGCGGGGGTCGGAGTGGAGGAGGTAGGCGGAGCGGTGCAGAGCGACGACGGTCTTCCCCGTGCCCGGGCCGCCGTCGACGACGAGAGCGCCGCGGGACCCCGCGCGGATGATGGCGTCCTGGTCGGCCTGGATGGTGCCGAGCACGTCTCGCATCCGTGGCGACCGGTTGCTGCCCAGGCTGGCGATGAAGGCGGACTGATCGTCGAGCGCGGCGTGCCCGACAAACCCGTCCGAGGTGAACACCTCGTCCCAGTAGTCGTTGATCCGGCCGTCGGTCCAGCGATACCTGCGGCGGCTTGCCAGACCCATCGGGTTGCCGTGGGTGGCTCCGAAGAATGGCTCGGCCGCGGGAGAGCGCCAGTCGAGCAGCAGCCGACGACCCGCGCTGTCCGTCAGGCCGAATCGTCCGACGTACACGGGCTCGGGGCTGTCCGCGCCGACCATGTGTCCGAGGCACAGGTCCAGACCGAAGCGACGCAGTGCGCGCAGGCGAGCGGTCAGCCGGTGGATCTCCATGTCCCGGTCCATCGCCTGCCGGCCGATGCCGCCGGGCGCCCTGCGCTCGGCATCGAGGCGGTCGGACAGTTCGGCGATCGACTGCTCGAGGCACTCCGCGATGGCCGCGAAATGCTGCTCATCCCCGGCGATCAGCGTCGGGTCGGCCTTGGGGGAGAGGTGGTCGGGAAGGTCGAACGCGCTGGTGGTCAGGGGGTTCACGTCATCAGCTCCGATCTGGGGCCGCTTGCAACCATTGCGCGCAGCGAGGCGTTTGGACCGGCGCGACGAACCGGGCGGCCAGGACGAGCAGCGCTCCGCCTGACGTGGACCCCGTGGCCGTTGCCGGTTCAGGTCGCCAGAGTTTGCAGGTTCTCGTGTTCTGGGTCCTGGCTCGACGATCTCGCGTGGTTCACACGGACATGGACGGCCTTTCTCGGCTGATTGCGTCGAGCAGAAGCTTGGCGGCCACGCTCGCACCGTCGGTGCGGATCGTGCCGGCCACGGCGGTCGCCCGTGCGCGGGTCTCGGGGGTCAGGGCCGTACTGAGCGCGGCTGACAGGGACTCGAAGGTCGGAGTCGGACCGTCGTGTGCGGTGCCGATGCCCAGGTCGGTCACCCGGCCGGCCCAGTACGGCTGGTCCGCCGCCTGGGGTACCACGACCTGGGGCGCGCCGGCCCGGGTGGCCGTCGTCGTGGTGCCCGCACCGCCGTGGTGCACGACGGCGGCCACCCGGCCGAACAGTGCCTGCTGGTTGACCTCGCCGATGACGAAGCAGTCGTCCTGGTCGTCGATCAGGGCCAGGTCGGCCCAGCCGCGGGAGGCGAGTACGCGGCGGCCCTGCGCGCGGACCGCCTCGACAGCCACCTGGGCGATGTCTTTCGAGGCGCGCATGGGCATGCTGCCGAAGCCCACGTACACCGGTGGTTCGCCTGCTTCCAGGAACGCCACCAGCTCGTCCGGGAGTGGGCGTTCGTCCGGCAGGATCCACGCGCCGGTCTGCACGACGTGGAGGTCCGGCGTCTCCTGCCACGGGTCCAGGGCCGGGTCCGTCGCCAGCCACGGCCGGTCGCCGATGACGTAGTCGCGGACGTTGTCCACCGGGGGCAGGCCGATCGAGGCACGGTTGATGTTGAGCGCCTCACCGAACAGCGCGTTGATGCTCTGGGCGTCCAGGTCCCACAGCACCCGGTTGTCGGTCACCTCCGGCGGGAACGGCCGGCCCGGATACGCCAGCGGCGAGTGGTGCGGCGACGGCAGGGTGAGCTGCTGGAAGGTCACGGACACAGAGGGGATGCCCAGTTTCTCGGCCACCGACCGCGCGCCGGCTGCGGCCGGCATCATGCCGGTCGCCACCAGCACATCACATCCCTCGGCCGCCGCGGTGACCGCGTCGAACTGGGCGGCGATCACCTCGGCCGCGCGCTGGGGCAGGGATGACGACGGCGGCGCAGCCTTCGTCAGCGCGCGCGCCGACGGGCCGACCGGTACCAGCGGCACGCCGACACCGGCCAACCGCTGTGCGAAGTCCTCGTCCGGCGGCGCGCACACCCGCACCTCCGCGCCGAGTGCCCGCAACTGCACCGCGAGTCCCACCAGCGGTTCGACGTCCCCGCGCGACCCATACGTAGACAACAACACCCGCACTTGTGACTCTCCCGTTTCCGTAGGTTCTGGCCTCGGCCGACGATTCTGCGGCATGACCGGGGCCTTGCCGCAAGGCCCCCCATGCGCTATATGTTGAGAGTGGAAAGGAGTGGGTACTCCTCCTTTCCCTTGATCGTCCGCTGTGGACGGACAACCTCCTCGTGAAGCGGTGGCGCGCCGCGTACGGCGCTACGTCGGCTCAGAAGAATCTCCCATGGGCCGAAGGGGGCCGGACAAGGCTCCGGGATCCCGGCCGGCGCCGGACCGGCTCTGCCTTCAGGCGTCCGTTACGTCCTGCACAACGACATCGCCTGGCAACTTCTGCCGCCCGAGCCGGGGTTCGGCTCCGGGCAGACCTGCTGGCGCCGCCTGGAGCGGTGGCAGCGGGCGGGGGGTCTTCGACCGGCTGCACCGCATCCTGCTCGCCGAAATGAAAGCCGCCGGCGCGATCGACTGGCCCCGCGCGTGCGTGGACGGGTCTCACGTCCGCGCGAAAGAGGGGGTGCGGACACCGGTCCGTTGCCGGTCCACCGCCATAAAACGGGCCCAACCATCTTGAACTGCGTAGACGTGGGATCAGTCCTTCATCTCCCGCCGCGGAGAAGTGAACACCATGGCCCCAGAGGCCAACTCCCCCTCGACTACGAAGACCTGCCCGGTCTTGGACTACGCGTCCTCCTGGTCGACTTCGACCCCCAAGGGCACCTCACGAAGCAGCTCGGCCACGAACCGCTCCCGCTCGAGGGCGACAGCCTCACCAAGCACATGTCCGGAGAATCCAAGGGCCAACTCCGCGACTTCATCGTCCCGATCGAAGACCCCCGGTTCGGGGGCCGCCTCCACCTCCTGCCCGCATGCACCGACGCGTTCCTCCTGGACGTCAAGCTGTCCGGCGTACGGGCCCGGGAAGCCGCCCCCGAGAGGGCGCTGTCCGCGGTTGAGGGCGACTACGACGCGATCCTCATCGACTGCCCACCCGGCCTGGGCATGAGCACGGACGCTGCCGCCTACTACGGACGCCGCCAAGGAGAGGCCCCGGGCAGCTCCGGTGTAACTCGTCGTCGTCCAGGCCGAAGACAGCTCCGCCGACGCATATGGGGTCCTCACCTCGCAGATCGAGGACCTGCGGAACGACATGCACCTGGAACTCGACTATCTCGGCATCGTCGTGAACCACTACGACGCCCGGCGCGGCTACAACGCCACCTCGTCTCTCCAGTCGTGGATGGACATAAAGGATCCGCGGGTGGTCGGCGCCATCGGAGACCTGAAGGAGCAGAACCCAGACACGCTCACTTTCAGATCAGTGCCGTCCGGCTGTCGCCGCGAAGCGCGTCGGCCAGCGCCTGGGCCTGATCGAGGGTGATTCCAAGGGCGATCGGGACCTGGCGCGGGCTGTAGCGAGAGGAGCAGACGGGCACCGGATTGTCCTCGGCCACCGTCCAGGACGGTTCCACATGCTGGTCATCCGCGTCGGTTCCGAGCAGTTCCCGCGCGAACCGGGGGGCCACGTCATTTGGTATTCCGCAACGGGAGAGGGCCCGCGCCACGACACCCCACGCCTCCTCTGGCGTGGCCGCGTCCCCGAGCATGGGCAGCAGGAGCAGCAGGCGCTGTGCCGGATCGACGAGGCCCTCGGTGTCCGACGCGTTCTCCGGCACGCTCGCGGCGATGGCGGTCAACTCCGCCCAGGACAGGCCGGGCCCGGCCGACTCGGGGCCGCACTGCCCCAGATGCCCGAGGCGGCCCCATGCCGGGTGGCGTACGGCGAATTCGACGGTGTTCTCGTCCTCGAAGTTGGCGTAGACGGCGAAGGCCATGTGTCCGCCGCCGAAGGGCATGCGGAACACGGGCCACGGCTGCTCGGCATCGCCGAGGCGCTCCAGCATCGCCTCGAAGGCCGCCGGGGTGACGTCGTACTCATCTGCATCGGCGGAGAGGTCGCCCATCGTCACCAGCAGGTGGGCAAGCCAGAAGGCCGGTTCACGGGCCAGTTCTTCGCCCGCGACCAGCTCGGTGTCCAGGTACTCCGGGATGTCCACGGTCTCCGCGGTGTCGCTCATACCGGGAGGGTATCGGGCCGTATCGACACTCCCGGCGCCGACTTGTGGCGCCTATCCACAGTGCCGTCGGCCATCCTGGTCGTTGATCACTTAGAGCTCGCGCAGACAGGCGTGGTGGGGCACTCGGGAGCAGAGCAGGCACAGGGCCTGGTGATCACGTCGGCCTCGTCCTGGACCAGATCGCCATCGACGGCTCGATCACCAAAGCGCCCGGAGGCGGAGAAGCCGCCGGAAGCTCACCGGTCGACCGAGGCAAACAGGGCCTCAAACGCTCCGGAATGACAGACGGTTACGGAATCCCGCTGGGCCGGGTCCTGGCCGGAGCGAACTGCCATGACTCGCCACTGCTCGCCCCGACCCTGGACCTGTTGGACGACCCTGGCCCCCTGTCTGACACCACCACCGTGCGTAGCACCATCCGCCGCGCCTGGACCACTCACCGCTGGGACGACCGCCCCACCCGACGACCATGACCCCACGTCTATCTGCGCGAGCTCCTGGCGACACGGAGATGACCTAGCGGCCGAGGGCCTGTCGCACGGTCAGGTTGTGGTACTTCCGCAGCCGGTACAGCTCCCAGCACGACAACACCGTCACCGACACCGGAGCGCCGAGCAGGAACACCATCTGGGCAAGGACGGGAACCTCTGCGTTCTCGTTGTTGATCACGTCGAGGGCGGCCATCACCCACACCAGCAAGGTGGCGAGGATCGGCGGCAGCACCTCGTGGATGTCGGCGGTGCGGAACACGTGCATGAGGCAGAGCACGATCCCGTACAGGGCGAAGCCCAGCGACCACGCGCAGAGGGTGATGAGGACGACCATGCCGGGGGTCCCGATGGCGTCACGGAAGCCGGCGGTCTCCGGATCGGGCGCGACGGCGAGGGGAAACGTGGCCATGGACCCCATCAGAGCCGCCACCGCCCCGAAGGACTTCAGGGACCGACGCAGGTAGAGCCCGCGCAGCGCACCCTGCGCGCCGAACGCGAACAGGGCGATCACGAACGGGAAGGCGCACACAAGGACGAGTGTGCTGATCCAGCTCTGGTCGAACTTGTCGCCCGCGACGGTCTCGACGCCCTTGGCGGTGTCGACCGGCTTGTACGACATGACCAGCACGAGCCAGGCGGCGATGCCGAGCCCGGTCCGCCACATCTGGATCTTACGCACCGTCAGGTCCTCGACGGCGTCCGGGCGCGAGGGGCGGAAGGCCCGCTGGGCGGCGTAGAACGGGTTGTAGACGCACTTGAGGATCCGCTGCCTGCGCGTCAGCGGCGGCCGGGGCGGGCGGGGGAGCGGCGGCTGCGGGCCACCGCCGTGCGGCTGTGGCGGGTACGGGCCCCAGCTCTGCGGATGTCCCGGGTACCCCTGCGGCGGCACGGGCGCGGGCTGCGGCGGGTAGGGCCCCACGCCGGGACCGCCGGGGTACGGGTGGTGTCCGGCCCCGGGGTAGGGCTGATGGCCGGGACCTGGGCCCGGCTGTCCACCGGGGCCGGGTCCGGGTCCGCCCGTCGGACCCCAGTAACCATTGCCGTTCGTACTCATGCCGTGCACCCCCGATGTTTCGGTCTGTGCCGTGCGCGGCGCGGCTCGAACCGCCCGCTCAGTGTGCGGCGTGATCCTACCCATCGCGGAGGCCGAGAAGTGCACGTTCCGGGACCGGGCCGGGCATGGTGGGTAACGACCTGGGGCGCGACAGGGAGCGGCAACGTTCCTCTGGCAGACCTGATCGCCCTACCCTGTTCGCCGTGAACTGGGCAAAGCCCTTGGTGCTCCTCGCGGTCGCGGCGTTCTTCAGTTCGGGAGCCTCATTCAGGTCCAGGGTCGGGGCGAGCAGTGGCGAGTCATGGCGGTTCGCTCCGGCCAGGACCCGGCCCAGCGGGATTCCGTAACCGTCTGTCATTCCGGAGCGTTTGAGGCCCTGTTTGCCTCGGCCGACCGGTGAGCTTCCGACGGCTTCTCCGCCTCCGGGCGCTTTGGTGATCGAGCCGTCGATGGCGATCCGGTCCAGGACGAGGCCGACGATGCGGTCGTATGCCTCCAGGGCTATGTGCCGAAGCCGGGCGAAGAAGCCCAGCCGGATCCACTCGTCACGGCGGTTGCGGATCGTGGTGGCTGAGCAGGTGGTGTCCGCTATGGCTTGGGCAAGTAGGCCTGGCGGCCCGTGCCTGACAGATATCCGATGGGTGTTGGGCATGTTGGGCACGTAAGCAAAGCCGACCGACCTCGGTTCGACCGAACCGAGGTCTTACATCTGCGGCACCGTCGGGAGTACCGGGCCGAGTATGGAGAGGCTCGCCAGCCCTCCGGGCCTCTTCTCCGCCTATCCCCGGGCAGGACTCGACTACCAACGGGCCCGGACCCTGCAGGCTCTCGGCGACGGCCGGCAGGCGCTGAGCGCCCTGCGCGACGCGGCCCGCCGACGCACCCCGGCAGGCGCCGCCCGTATGCGCTCACCCAGGCCCGCCTCGCCGGACTGCTCCTCGACGCCGGGCACCCCGACGAGGCATGCGCGCACGTCCACCTCGCCCTCGACCACTACGCCCAACTCCACTCCGCGCGCGCCGATTCGGCCGTCTCGCACCTCACCGACCGGCTGTGCGTCTCCCCGTCAGCGGCAGGCGGAGGCGGCGCTGCAGCGGGCACGCCAGCTGAAGCGGGCCCGGAGCGCGCTGGTAGTACCCACGCCCCGGGCAGCCCCCGCCGATACCCGCCAGGCGGACGCGCTGCCCGTACGGGCTACCGCATCGTGCCCCGTGCATCCCTTACCCGCGACCGCTGCACCAGGTAGGTAGGGAGAGCACAGCGAAACTGCCAGCCCTACGAGCGGAAGTCCATGCACGCGCAAGAGCTGAAAAAGAACGAAAAGCAGCCGCAGCGCCCCGCCCAGAGTGCGGTCGCGCGGCCGGGGGAGGCCCCGAGCAGTCGGGTGCCCGATGCGCTTCTCGAGCTGCAGCGCACCATCGGCAACGCGGCCGTCGTCCGTATGCTCCAGCGGGACCGGCACCAGCACGGCGCGGGCTGCGGCCACCAACAGCCCACGGCGGAGCCGGTGCAGCGCTCTGCCGTGCACGACGTGCTGCGCGCGCCGGGCAAGCCGCTGGACGAACCGCTGCGCCAGGAAATGGAATCCCGCCTCGGCGCCGACTTCTCCGACGTCCGCCTGCACACCGGCTCCGCGGCCCGCGACTCCGCCGCCGAGGTGGGTGCCCGTGCCTACACCTCCGGCAGCCATGTCGTCATCGGCGACGGCGGCGGCGACAAGCACACCCTCGCCCATGAGCTGACGCACGTCATCCAGCAGCGCCAGGGTCCGGTGGCCGGTACGGACAACGGGTCGGGACTGAGCGTCTCCGACCCCAGCGACCGCTTCGAGCGCGAGGCCGAGGCCAACGCGGTCCGGGTGATGAGGCGGACGCCCGCCCAGAGCACCCAGAGCGACCAGGGCCCCCGAGGTGCCCCTGTACAGCGGAAAGCCGACGCCATGGCCCGGGGCACGGCGCGCGGCACCGACGCGACGGTCCTCCAGCGCTTTTCCCAGGTCACCACCGTGGAGTTGGGGGCCGCACGGGTCTCGGAGAACGGCCTCTATCTCATGACCGTCACTCCCGGGGCGGACACCACCGTTATCTGGGTTGCGGAGGGCGCCCCAGCGCCCCGGTACTGCACGCCGACCGGGCAGAGCGGGGACATCGGGGGGCGCACGTACGCGGAGTACGAGCCGTCGACGACCTTCCTCGCGGACTGTGCCCACACCGCCGAGGAGATCATGCACCAGCAGCGGCTGGCCCTGGGGCAGGACGCCAGCGAATTCGCCTTGGGCGGCAACCAGTTCGGCATGGGCGAAAGGGAAAACGCGGAGGGCGCCCTGGCCTACGCGAATGCCAGGCCCGGCGGCCCGCACGCGAACGGCGAGGAGCGGCCGAACCCCGGCCAGGCGTTCGCCATCGTGGAGACCGCGTGGGACGAGGATTACGAGCTGCCCGCCAACACCAGCGGGTGGCCCTACCACGTGGCGGCCGTGGTCGCCGTGGACGGCGATGACCGCATCACCGTGGAGCAGGCCGCGGACGGCACCGACGCAAAGGCCCGCCAGGGGCACGAGGGCATCGTCGACATGTATACGGCGGGCACGGACCCGACCAACGGGCAGGCGCTGCCGCACAGTTTCCACGGGCGAAACACCGGCGCTCCGGTGCAGCACTTCTCGGTCGGCGCGATCACCGTCATCCTCCAGCCGATCAACGTGGGCGGTCTCAGAAAGGAGACCGGCCGCCGGAAGCTCATGTGACCCGACCCGACCCGACCTGCCCGCCCCGACCCGACCTGCCCGCCCTGACCCTGAACGCCCGCCCGTAGCCGTCCCGCACGGGCGCGGCTACGGCCTGTCGAGTCCGGCCAGCAGTGCGGCCCGTTCGTGGTCGTACATCGGGGTCGACGGTGTAGTCCTCGCTGCGGCGGACGCGGAGGGCTGGCGTTCCCGAGCCGCCGAAGCGTCGTCACCACCGCGCTCGCCACCGTCGCCGCAGGCGCAGTGCTGTCCCTGCAGATGTCCGTCGCGTCCGAGTCGTCCGCCGCGCCCTCGGCCGCAGACCGCCACCGTCCGCGCCCGCTGCGCCGGGCCCACGCGCACAACGACTACCTGCACACGCACCCCCTCCACGACGCGCTCGCCCACGGCTTCACCAGCGTCGAGGCAGACATCTTCCTTGTGGACGGGGAACTGCTGGTCGCCCACGAGGCCACCGACCTCGACCCCACCCGAACCCTTGCTTCGCTCTACCCCGACCCGCTGCCGGCCAGGGTCCGGGCCAACCACGGTACGGTCCACCCCGGCTACCGCGTACCCCTACAGCTACTGATCGACATCAAGACCGACGGGGCCGCCGCCTACCTCGAACTTGACCGGCAGCTCGGGCGATACCGGCAGATGCTGACGGCGTACCACCACGGCCGGGTGCGGCCCGGCGCGATCACACCCGTCATCTCCGGCGACCGCGCCGCTCGCGTTCCGATGGAGGCGCAGCGCACGCGGTACGCGTTTTACGACGGCCGGCCGGACGACCTCGGAACCGCGGCCACCGCCTCGTTCATCCCGCTCATCAGCAGCAACTGGAGCGACAACTTCAGCTGGCTGGGCGCGGGCCCCTTCCCCGTGGCCGAACGGGACAAACTGCGCTCGCTCGTCGCCACGGCCCACCGAAGCGGCCGACGCGTCCGTTTCTGGGCCACGCCCGACGTCGCGGGACCGGAGCGGGACGCCGTATGGACCGAACTGCTGGCCGCCGGGGTCGACCACCTCAACACCGACGACCTGGCAGGGCTCGAACACTTCCTGCGTACACATGACAGGGACGCCAGGACCGGGGCCGCCGCTCGCCTCGACGGCTGACCGGACACGGGCGCACCGTCCGGACCGTGACAGCCAGTCAACACCCATATGGCGGACATGCCAGTCCGCCGGATGGCCTCTCCGCTACGCCACACTGGCGGCCGAATGCCGCATTCCGGCGCGGCGGAGGAGGTTGGCCATGGCCATTTCGATCTCACTGGTGCTGCTTCTGCTGATCCTTGCGGTGATCTACCTCCGCAACGGGGGGCTGAAGATCTCGCATGCGCTGGTCTGCGCCATGCTCGGGTTCTTCCTCGCGGGTACGAGCATGGCGCCGACCATTCAGAACGGCCTGACGGCCACGGCCGACGTCGTCAGCAGCCTCAAGCCCTGACTCCGCAGCCCGTTCGATGACCGAGGCCCCGGGGGGCGCGGTCACGCGGACTGCCCGGAGGCCGGGTGTGGATTTCCGTGCCCGCGGGAATCGATCGGAGGCGATCCGGAACAGGGCGGACAAGGGTCGGTCTCACGAACAGAAGATGATCGTCCTGAACGGTCGGCAGCATGATGCCGTCATCCGGGGACGGCCGGTATGTGCGGACGAAGAGATCCGAGGTGACACCGACGGACCGGCGGGCGGGCCCGAAGAGGGCCCGACGCCAGGAATCCAGTACCTCGCCAAGGGGCTGTCTCGTCACCACCGACACCACGTGTACGCAATGCCGAAGGCCCGAGCACCGCTTCGTTCCCTCGGCCGCCGGCCGGCCGCAACTTCGGGCCACTTCAGGGGCCACGGCTGCCGAGATCCGACGGGCGATGCTCACCGCCGCGATCGTGGACGACGCAACGGCCGGCGGTCCGGTCCCGTACCCGGCCGACCCGGCCGGGTACGGGACGCGATGCACCGTGTTGCGATGCCGTGAAGCAGGCATGAAACACCGCGCACTTCCATGGACACCTCAAGACGGTCGCTCTACCGTCGGGCGGCGGTGCGACCCCCGTATCCGACCGAGGAGTCCGATGTTTACGTCGTCCCGAAGAGCGCGTGCCCGCGTACTGGCCCTGGTACTCACCCTCTGCGGCACCGCACTCCTGACGCCGGGCGCCGCGGCCTCGGCGGGCGAGATCCCCAAGGCGCCAGGACACCGCCTGGTCAGCGACTACGAGGGGGTGCCCGCCACGGCTTCGCCCGTACCCGGACAGGCACCGCCGCAGCACCCCTTCCTCGCCCCCAACGGACGCAGCACCATGCACGCCGATGCGGCGGGCAGCGCCACCTATCCGTACTCCGGGCCTCTCGGACGCAGCCCCGCAGTCCGCAGCGAACAGATCGCCCTGGTCGGCGGGGAGTGCGCCACCGCCACCTTCGACTCGGCGGGCCGGCTGATCACCGTGTGCGGCACGTTCACCGGGTTCCTGCTCAAGCTCCTCGATCCCCGCACCCTCGACACGCTGGCCGAGTACAAGCTCCCGCAGCGCTCCTCGACCGTCGAGGCCATCACCCGCCTCGACTTCTCGAAGATCTTCAAGGACACCTCGGGCGGCGCCTACTTCTACCTCGACAACCAGGACCGGGTGGTTCTCGCCGACTCCCGGCAGCACATCCTGCGGATCGCCCATGAACAGGCGGCGGACAGCAGTTGGCGCTTCGTCGTCGACAACGACTGGGACCTCACCGGCCAGGTGCCGCACGACTGCGTCAGCTGGACCAACCTCTTCCCCAGCGGCATCTGCGACCCCGTCACCTCCGTGATGCCCGACTGGCAGGGCCGCATCTGGTGGGTGACCCGGCTCGGCAGGGTAGGCACGGTCGAGCCCCGGACCTCCGCCATCCGCTCCGTGCAACTCACCGGGGAGGAGATCCAGAACTCCTTCTCCGTCGCTGAGGACGGCATCTCGATCGTCTCCGACCACGCCCTGTACAGCTTCGTGGCATCGGCGGACGGAACCCCGCAGGTGCAGTGGCGCCAGACGTACGACCGGGGAACCGGCACCAAACCAGGTTCGGTCAACCAGGGCTCCGGCACCACGCCGGACCTCTTCGGCGAACCCGAGGACTATGTCGCGATCACCGACAACGCCGACGACCGGATGAACGTCCTGGTCTACCGTCGCGCCGCCGACGTCCCCGTGGACCGGCGGCTCGTCTGCAAGGTCCCGGTCTTCGGCTCCGGCGCCTCGACCACCGACAACTCCATGATCAGTCGGGGCAACAGCCTCGTAGTCGAGAACAACTACGGCTACGAGAACCTGACGTCTCTTCTCCTCGGGAAGAGCGTCGTGGGCGGCGTCACCCGGATCGATGTACGGGCCGACGGCAGCGGCTGCGACACCGTGTGGCAGAGCGCCGTCCGATCACCCTCGACCGTGCCCAAACTCTCTGCCGCCAACGGCCTGTTGTACTTCTACGAGAAGGAGCCCAACAGCCTCGGCATCGACGCCTGGTACCTCACCGCTGTGGACTTCCGCACCGGCGAACGCCGTTGGAAGAAGCTCACCGGCACCGGCCCCTCGTACGACAACAACTGGGCGCCGATCACGATCGGTCCCGACGGTACGGCGTACGTGGGTGTGTTCAACGGCATCGTGGCGGTCCGGGACACGGAGTAACCGTGGCCGGTGCCCTGCGGCTCACCGGGTGGCGCGTACCTGCGGGGAGCGCAGCCATTCGGTGAGCAGGCGATTGACGTCGGCGGCGCGCTCCTGCTGGATCCAGTGCCCGCACCCCGGCAGGACGTGGGAGGAGACCAGGCCGGGAAGGGTCTTGGGGAAGCTCTCGATGGCGTCGGCCATCCAGGTGGTCGACGCGTCGAGCTCTCCGCCGATGAACAGCGAGGGCTGGGTGATCGGCGCACCGTCCCAGGCGGTGAGGTCTTCCCAGTCCCGGTCGGCATTGCGGTACCTGTTGAGTGCCCCCGTCAGCCCGGTCCGCTCGAACTCCGCCGCGTAGAAATCGAGATCGGCCTCGCTCAGCCAGGAAGGGAGGGTATCGGCGGCGAACCGGTCGCGGAGCTGTGCCCCCGGCGGGACGAAGAAGAGACTGTCCTCACCGTCCGACGGCATCGTGTCGGCGGAGAGTCCGGCGTAGAACCCGGCCAGCCAGCCGCGCACATCGGGCTCGATCTCCGCCTCGGCCCGTCCCGGGGACTGGAAGTAACTGACGTAGAACTCCTCGGCACCTCCGATGCGGCTGAAGACATCGCTCGGCCGGTGACCGTTCCGCGGCGCGTACGGGACGCTGAGCTGTGCCACGGAGGTGAAGACATCGGGCATGAGCAGCGCGCTGCCGGCGGCGATGGTCGAACCCCAGTCGTGGCCCACGATCGCCGCTGTCCGTTCACCGAGCGCTTGCACGACACCGGCGTTGTCCGCGACATGGGCCGGCATCCGGTACGACTCCACATCGACGGGCTTCGACGAGCGTCCGTAGCCGCGTACATCGATGGCAACCGCGCGAAATCCTGCTGCGGCAAGGGCCGGAAGCTGGTGTCGCCACGAGTACCACGACTCGGGGAAGCCGTGGACCAGCAGGACCAACGGTCCGGTTCCCTGTTCGACCAGGTGGATACGGCCTCCGGGCACCTCCACCAGCCGGTGGACGGCGTCCGGCAGCGGAGCGGAGGGAATGTCGGTGGGCGCCATGTGCTTCTCCTCGCGGATGTGACCAGCTCTCGTGCGGTGGCCGTCGACACGGGATCACCCGGCCGGGAGCGCCTCGCCCGTCGGTGCCACCTGTGCCACGATCATTCGGCCACCGCCGTCTCGCCCACAAGAATTCTTGCCGTTACGGCAAACCCGCGGTATGCGGTGCCGACTCAGGGGTCGATGAGCCGGGACCGGATCAGGAACCGCACCCCCTGCGGAGCCTCCAGAGAGAAACCACTGCCCCGACCCTCCACCACATCGACGATCAGGCGGGTGTGCGCCCACAGCTCGAACTGACTCTTCGACATCCAGAACGGGACATTCTCCGCCACCCCGTCGACATCGAGAGAGGCCAGCAGCACGTCGGAGCCGCCGGTACGGAATTCCCCGTACTGGTAACACATGGGCGCACTGCCGTCGCAGCAGCCGCCCGACTGGTGGAACATCAACGGGCCGTGGGCCTCCCGCAGTCGACGCACCAGATCGGCGGCGGCGGGGGTGAGCTCCACGAGCGGCGCGTTCTGCGGACTTGTCCGGGATGCCTTGAACGGCGGTTCATCGGAACGCAGTTGGCCGGGGGACGGATTCTTCGTCTCATCTCGGTTCATGCATCAGCCCTTGTCGCATCGGATGGCGCACCGGTCGGCTGGGACGATATGGACGAACGCTACCAGTCCGGCTCCGCTCGGCAAGGGGTGTGCGAACGCGGCAGTCCGATCCGCAGCCCCGTACGCTGCTCAGCTCGCCTTCGCCCACGCGTAACGGTGTTCGGGACGGCCGGTGTCGCCGTACTTGAGGCTGAGACTGATGCGGCCCGCGCCCTCCAGGTACTTGAGGTATCGCTGGGCGGTGGAGCGGCTCAGACCGGCCCGGGCGGCGACCTCATGGGCGGACAGTGGCTCGTCGGAGGCCGACAGGACATGGCGGATGACATCGGCCGTGGGTGCGGAGTGACCCTTGGGCAGGGTTGCCGCGGGGCCGGAATCCGCGGTGCGAAGGGCGCCGAAGATCTGGTCGACCTGCTCCTGTCCCGCCTCGCCGCGGCTGTTTCCCATGCCTTCCAGGGTGCGGCGCAGGGCCGCGTAACTCTCCAGTTTGGACCGCAGACCGGCGAAGCTGAACGGCTTGACCAGGTACTGCAGGGCGCCGTACCGCATGGCGGTCCGGACGGTCGACACATCACGGGCCGCGGTCACCATGATCACATCGGCCGGGTGGCCCAGCTGACGCAGCCGCCGTACAAGTGTCAGCCCCGTCTCGTCCGGAAGATAGTGATCGAGAAGGACGAGGTCGACATGGTCACGCTCCAGGAAGGCGAGCGCCTGCGCGGCGGTGTGCGCACGGGAGATGACACGGAAGCCGGGGATCTTGGCGACATATGCGGCATTGATCTCGGCAACGCGGAAGTCGTCGTCCACCACCAGGACATCGATCATCGCAACTCTCCCACTTCGGACAGCGGCCGGACGCTGAGTGCCTCTGGCAGGACGACGGTGAAGACCGCGCCACCGCCGGCCCGGGCCGTGACGCGAGCCGCGCCACCGTAGCGCTCGGCCAGCCGGCGCACCAGCGCCAGACCCAGACCGCGTCCGCGATGGGCGGGGGACTCCTTGGTGGACCAGCCCTCGGTGAAGATCTGCTCGCGCATGCCGGGGGGCACCCCGGGACCGTTGTCGCTGACCCGCAGGACCGCGGTGGTGCCCTCGGCGAGAAGCTCGACCTCGATGAGCGAGGCGACGTCCAGCGCGTTGTCGATGAGGTTGCCGAGGACGGTCACCAGATCGCGCGGGTCCACCACCACGTCCGGGAGCCGGGTGGCCGGTGAGATGCGCAAGGAGGCGCCCCGCTCCGCCGCGATGGCCGACTTGCCCACCAACAGCGCCGACAGCAGAGGATCGTTGACGCGTTCCGCGACCTGCTCCGCCGAGGCCCGGTGACCATTGGCCACCTCCGCGACGAACTCCACCGCGGCGTCGTGCCTCCCGAGTTCCAGCAGCCCGAGCAGGGTGTGCAGTCGGTTGGCGTGCTCGTGGTCCTGGGCGCGCATGGCATCCAGCAGGCCGTGAGTGGAGTCCAGTTCACGGCCGAGCAGTTCCAGCTCGGTACGGTCGCGCAGGGTGACGACGGCTCCGCCGTCACCGGTGGGCATACGGTTGGCGATCAGCACGCGTCCATTGCAGACGGTGATCAGGTTGTCGCCGTCGACCCGTCCCACCAGCACCTCCGTCGTACGGCCCGGCGGCAGCACCTCGCCCAGCGCCCGTCCCACGGCGTCCTGGTCAAGCTCCAGCAGACGCTGCGCCTCGTCGTTGAGCAACCGGATCCGGCCCTTGGCGTCGAGGGCGAGAACGGCCTCGCGAATGCTGTGCAGCATGGCCTCGCGCTCGTCCAGCAACGCGGAGATGTCGGCGAAGGCAAGTCCATGGGTGCTGCGCTGCAGCCGCCGCGAGACGGCCAGGGCGGCCAGCACGCCCGCGGCGAGCGCTGCTCCGGAGTAGAGCAGCAGACCGGGAATGGCGCCGAGCAGCCGCTCATGGACGCTGTCGTAGGCGATGCCCACCGAGACGGCACCGACGATGGTCCCGTCCCTGTCGCGCAGGGGAACCTTCGCGCGTGCCGAGCGGCCCAGGGTTCCGTTGTCGATCTGCATGATCTCCCGGCCACCCAGAGCCGTGCTGGGATCGGTCGAGACGTGTCTGCTGATCTGCGTGATGTCGGTGTGCGACCAGCGCACCCCGCGGGTGTCCATGACCACGATGTAGAGCGCTCCGGTGGCCCGCCGGATCCGCTCCGCCTCGGCCTGCACCGGTCCGGTGGGGCTGGGGTCGGTACTTGTCAGGTCGCGCACCAGAGCGGGCTCGGCGGCGGCGGTCTGGGCGATGGACAGCGCCTGATGCATCGCCTGGTCGTCGAGCTGGTGGCTGAGGGGGGCGAGGAAGAGCCCGGTGACGAGCATGATCACGCCGGTGGTGATGGCCACCTGGGTGAGGAGCACCTGGGCGAAGACACGGCGGGGCCAGTGAATCCGCATGTGCTTCGACCTCTGCCTTCCGCCAGCCAGGAACCTGATGCTCCGTTTCGTCCTTGTGTGAACGCAACGTAAACGTCGCCGTCGCCGATGACCAGTCCCCGTGGCGTATTCGTTGCCGCAGCGTGAGCAGAACGAGCAGAACCGCGGGTTATGGGCAGAAGCAGGAGTTGTGAGCGCAAGGGTGCCCATGTCCCCGGGCCGCACTTAGCGTCCCGCTCCATGAACAGCGAAACGAGCCCCGCCATCGAGCTGCGGGGGGCGAGCAAAGCGTTCCGGACTCCGTCGGGGGCGCTCCACACCGCCGTACGGGATCTGGACCTCACGATCGGGCGCGGTGAGTTCGTCGCCGTGGTGGGCCCCACGGGATGCGGCAAGTCGACCACTCTGACTCTGGTCAGCGGTCTGGAGGAGCCCACCGAGGGGGAGGTGCTGGTGGGCGGCGAGCCGGTGCGCGGCATCGGCGACAAGGTCGGCTTCGTCTTCCAGCAGGACGCGGTCTTCCCCTGGCGGACCGTGCTGTCCAACGTGATGGCAGGTCCCCGCTTCCGCGGCGTGCCGAAGCCGGAGGCGAAGGAGCGGGCCAGGGAGTGGCTCGCCCGGGTCGGGCTGTCCTCGTTCGAAGACCGCTATCCCCACCAGCTGTCCGGCGGTCAGCGCAAGCGCGTCGCCCTCGCCGCCACCTTCGTCAACGACCCCGAGATCCTGCTGATGGACGAACCCTTCTCCGCACTCGATGTGCAGACCAGGGCCCTGATGTCGGACGAACTGCTGGAGCTGTGGGCCGGCACCGGAGCCTCTGTCGTCTTCGTCACCCATGACCTGGAGGAGTCCATCGCGCTGGCCGACAAGGTCGTGGTCATGACCGCTGGACCGGCCACGGTCAAGGAGGTCTTCGAGATCGATCTGCCCCGCCCCCGCAAGGTCGAGCAGGTGCGCCTGGAGCCCCGGTTCATCGAAATCTACCGGGAGATCTGGTCCTCGCTCGGCGAAGAGGTCCGCATCACCCGCGAGAGGGGTGCCCTCGATGTCGCCTGAAACCATCACCGCGAACGCCGTCACCAAGACCGAGCGGACCCGGGCCAGGGCGCGGGCCGCCCGCAACCGCAAGTACCTGGTCCTCGGGAGCCGGATCGCGGTGCTCTTCGCGGTCATCGGGCTGTGGGAGTGGCTGGCCCGGACGTCGGTCATCGACCCGTTCAACTTCTCCATGCCGTCGAAGATCTGGGACCAGATCCGCAGCTGGGTCGTCGACGGTACCGCCCAGGGCTCCCTGTGGGAGCAGATCTGGTACACGCTCTACGAGGCGCTGCTCGGCTGGGTCATCGGTGTGATCGCCGGCGTGCTGCTCGGAATCGCACTGGGCCGAGTCCGCTTCGCCGCCGATGTCCTCGGCCCGTACATCAAGGTGCTCAACGCCCTGCCGCGCATCGTGCTCGCCCCGATCTTCCTCATCTGGTTCGGCCTCGGCCCGGCCTCGAAGGTCGCCTCCGCGGTCGTCCTCGTGTTCTTCCCCGTCTTCTTCAACGCCTTCCAGGGGGCAAGGGAGGTCGACCGCAATCTCGTGGCCAACTCCCGCATCCTGGGCGCCGGCAACCGCCAGGTCACGCTTCAGGTGGTCATCCCCTCGGCCACGTCCTGGATCTTCACCAGCCTGCATGTGAGCTTCGGCTTTGCCCTCATCGGCGCCATCGTCGGTGAGTACATCGGGGCCACCAAGGGACTCGGGCTGCTGGTCGCCGCCTCTCAGGGCACGTTCAACGCCGCCGGTGTCTACGCCGCGATGGTCATCCTCGCGATCGTCGCGCTGCTGGCCGAGGGGCTGCTGACCTTCCTCGAAAAGCGGCTCTTCCGCTGGAAGCCGGCCGAGGCCGACACCGCCCGCTGACTCCGACCGTCATTCGCACACCCGACTGTTTCTTCACAAGGACGTGAATCAGATGCGTACATCCACCCGGATCTCGGCCGTCGCCGTCGCCGGTGCACTCGCCCTGACCAGCCTGACCGCCTGTGGCGGCGGCTCCACCTCGGCCTCCGGCGGCAAGAACGACAAGGTCAAGATCATGGTCGGGGGCCTGGACAAGGTCATCTACCTGCCCGCGATGCTGACCGAGCGGCTCGGCTACTTCAAGGAGGAGGGAGTGTCGGTCCAGCTCCTGACCGAGCCCGCGGGCGTCCAGGCCGAAACGGCACTGGTCTCCGGCGATGTCCAGGGCACGGTGGGCTTCTACGACCACACCCTCGACCTTCAGGTGAAGGGCAAGCAGGTCGAGTCGGTCGTCCAGTTCTCCCAGGCTCCCGGTGAGGTCGAGATCGTCTCCGACAAGGCGGCGGGGGACGTCAGATCGGCGAAGGACTTCAAGGGGAAGAAGCTCGGTGTGACGGGCATCGGCTCCTCGACCGACTTCCTCACGAAGTACCTCGCCGTGAGCAACGATGTGAAGACCAGCGAATTCACGCCCGTGGCGGTCGGAGCGGGGCAGACGTTCATCTCCGCCCTTCAGCAGGGTTCCATCCAGGGCGGTATGACCACCGATCCGACGGTCGCCACCATCCTGGACAAGAAGCTCGGCAAGATCCTCATCGACATGCGGACCCCCGAGGGCTCCAAGCAGGCGCTCGGCGGGCTCTACCCGTCCTCCAGCCTCTACATGCAGACCGAGTGGGTCAACAGCCACAAGGACACCGTCCAGAAGCTGGCCAACGCCTTCGTCAAGACCCTGAAGTGGATGTCCACGCACAGCGCCGACGAGATCGCCGCGAAGATGCCCGCCGACTACGCCCAGGGCGGCGGCAAGGCTCTGTACGCACAGGCGATCAAGAGCACGCTGCCCATGTTCACCACGGACGGCGTCATGCCCGCGGACGGCCCCGCCACCGTCGAGCGGGTCCTGAAGGCATTCAACCCGAACCTGAAGAACGCGAAGGTGGACCTCGCCAAGACGTACACCACGGAGTTCGTCAAGAAGGCGGGCTGACCGAGGGCGTCGACGACGCCTGAGCACACCGGACCGCGGAGCCCCGGCCCGAACGATTCGTCAAGTCGCGCGAGTTGTTCAGCCGGAGCTCCGCTTTCCGCGTTCATCCGTCTATTGCTTCCAGTTCGGCGGCTGTGCGGGATCGAGTGTCCGCCACTGGGCGAGGACCTTGGGGTCCTGCGCATCGAGCCAGTCGGTCAGTTCGCGGAAGGACACACAGCGCACCTCCTTGCGCGGGCAGACCTCTCGCATGGTTTCCTCGGCGGCATCCATGTAGATCCCGCCGTTCCAGTCCTCGAAGTGATTTCCGATGAACAGCGGTGCCCGGCTGCCGTTGAACACCCGATCGAAGCCGGCGACGTAGGAATCCCGTGCCTCCTTGCGCCACGTCCGGTACTGCGCGGGGTCGCCCTCGGTGCTGCCTTCCGACTGGTTGTAGAGGAAGTTGAAGTCCATGGACAGAACCTGGAAGTCCTTGCCGGGGAACGGCAGCATCTGCAGCGGGAGGTCCCAGATGCCGTTCTTCTTGGACGGCCAGATCTGGAAGTCTCCCGGGGAACTCGCGTCGTAACGCCAGCCGAAGGGCTTGGTCGCCGGCAGAAGGGTTTTCTGGCCCTCGAGGCAGGGGGCCCGTCCGCCGACGACCTCGCGAGTGGGGTCGAAGGGCAGCGGATCGAGGTCCTTGAAGCCTGTGTTCGTCTTCCAGTTCTGTACGAAGGAGTAGAACTGGTTGATCTCGCTGATCCACTCGTCCGTACTCCAGTCCCCACCGCCCTTCTTCTCGCAGAAGTGGCCGTTGAAGTGGGACCCGATCTCGTTGCCCTCCCGCCAGGCGCCGCCGAGCTGTTCCAGCGTCATGCGGATGTGTTCGCGCGTCGGGTAGGAGATCGCGGCCGCTCCGGGCTTGTGCTGGGGCGGCTCGTAGAGGTTTTTCTTCTCCTGCGGGAGCAGGTAGATACCGGTGAGGAAGAACGTCATGTGCGCATTGCTCTCCTTCGCCGCACGGCGGAAGCGCGAGAACGTGCGATCGTCGCCCTCGAGCGCACCGTCCCACGAGAACACCACGAACTGGGGCGGCTTCTCACCCGGCTTGAGTCGCTCGGCCTTCAGCCGGCCGGGCTGCGGCCCGGTGTAGGACGTGGAACCGTCTCCCAGAATCTTGACCTTCCCGTCCCACTTCTCCTCTGCCGTCTCCTTTCCGTCACCCCCGCGATGCTCCCGCGCGGTCGGCGTCGGCGCCGCGACGGTGCTCGTGCCCTGCTGGGGAGTCCGGTTGCCCGAGGATTCGTCGGACGACAGCGGGATGAGCGCCGCGGAACCCGACGCGACTGCACATGCCGCGAGCCCCAGGACGATACGGGGCGTCAAGCGGGCCCGTATTCGGCGAACGGCAGATTTTTCTCTGGTATCTGTCACTTCGTCATGGCTTCCGTGTATGTGTTCCAGATCTGGGACGAGAGCTTCTTGCCGGCCGCCGAGTCGCCGCCGAGCCCCTTCAGCGGCAGTGGCGCCAGACTCTTCGTCAGGTCCATGCGGTACACGACGACGGCCGTGGACGCGGCCTGGTTGTAGCCGACGTACCAGCGCGCGGTGTCGTCCTCGGTGGTTCCGGCCTTGGCGGCGACCGGTGAGGAGAATGCGACGCCGCTCGCTCCGCCGGGCCGTGTGAGCGATGCGGTGACCTCGTCGGCGACGGCGGACCGCACGGCGCGCTTCGCCTGCGGCAGATCCATCCGGATCGGCTCGCCGTTGCGGGTGACCTTTCGTACCGAGTACGGATCGGTGTGCACGCCGTGCGCCGCGAACATGCCGTACGCGTCGGCCATGCGGATGGCGCTCGGTGTGGAGTTGCCCATCGAGAACGCGGGAACGGGCGGACCGAAGCTGGACGGGAGCAGCCCGGATGCCTCGGCCGTACTGCGGACCTGCTTCAGTCCCGTATCCATACCGAGTTGGAGGAACGGAGAGTTCGCGGCCTTTGCCATGGCGTCGTGCAGACTGATGCGGCCGTAGGAATGGTCGCCGTCGTTCTGGCCCTTGACCATCTTGCCGCTGCGGTCCCAGTAGGGACCTTCGGGCGTCATGACCGGAATGTCGTCGTCACCGTCGTACAGGGTCGAGGGCGTCACGCTGGTCCGGGGGCCGTTGCGCTTGCGTGAGATGCCGTGCTCCAGGCCGGCGGCGTAGACGAACGGGGTGAACGCCGAACCGGCCGGGACGGTGCCCGCGTTGGATTCGTTGAAGGCCTGCCGCTCGAAGTCCGGTCCGCCGTACACGGCGAGGATCCGGCCGTCCGGGGCGACGGACGAGGCCCCGAACCGGACGTGGCGGTCGGCCTTGCGCTGCCCGGGATCGAGCGAGTCGCGCGCATCCTTCACGGCCCGGGTGAGAGCGGTCATCCGCGGCTTCTCGAACGTCGTGTAGATCTGGTAGCCGCCGAGGTCGAAGCGTGCGTCGGAGATGTGTCCGGCACGCTTGGCGTACGACTCGGCGAGCTGAACGAGGTATCCGTCCTGCCCGGCAGTGCTGTTCGGCTTGTGAGGGGGCTTGGGCTCGGGAAAGGTGGTGTACCGGGCACGCTCGGCCGGGCTCAGCTTGCCGATCTCCACCATGCGGTCCAGCGTCCACTGCCACCGTTCGACGGCGCGGTCACGGTTACGGGGGTTGATGGCGGGATCGTAGAGCGAGGCCCCTTTGAGCAGGGACGCGAGGAACGCACCCTCGCTGGCGTCGAGTTGGGTGACCTCCTTGCCGTAGTAGGCCTGGGCCGCGCGCTGGAGGCCGTAGGTGCCACGGCCGAACCAGCTGGTGTTCAGATACTCCTCGAGAATCTTGTCCTTGCTCACATGGCGGTCGAGTTTGACCGCGAGCAGCATCTCGGTGAACTTGCGGGAGAAGGACTGGTCCTGCGAGAGGTAGACGTTCTTGACGTACTGCTGGGTGATGGTCGATCCGCCCTGGGTGTCTCCCTCGCCGACCGTGCGCCACAGTGCGCGGGTGATTCCCTGCGTAGATATGCCGTGGTCCGAGTAGAAGTCGGCGTTCTCGGCCGCCAGTACGGCCCACCGGACATCGTCGGGAATCTTCGACAGGGGCATCTCCTGGCGGCTCACCCAGCCCGTGCGGGCCATGGGGGTCCCGTCGGCCCAGTAGTAGACGGTGTCCTGCTGGGTGGCGAACGCGTTGAGGTCCTTGGGGATGTCCGTGCGCGCGTAGGCGATGCCCACCACGGTCGTGAGCGTTGCGACGAACATCAGGAACGAACCCACGACCAGCCGCCACGAGGGCACCCATCTTCGCCAGCCGCGCCGCCCCGTGCGCGGATAGTCCGGTCTGCACGGCAGGCGCAGGCGAGGTCGCTTCACCTGTTTCCGGCGTCCCGTCCCGGGGCGCAGTGCGGCCCGAGCGGCATGCGCCTTTCTGCTGAATATGTTGTGCTGTGTCATTCCGTCCAGCCATGACTGGCCGGGCAGGCCGCAGACTACGACCGTGCCCGTACACGTGTAGTGGTCATTGCTCGTCCGCCGCCACACTCCATTTCGGCCGGCCCCGCCAGGGCCCTGCGGACGCCTGCCCGCGTCAGGCGGGCGGCAGAGTCATTCGTCTCGGCCGGTGTATGGCATGTGCATCCCCAGGTTCAGTTCAGGCCGTGCGGCTGCTGATCGGACCGAAACGCCCAGAGGGCGGCCACACGCTTCCCCCCTCGCCGACTCCACCACAGCAAAGGCCAAAGCGTCACCGAGAGTTGCGGCGCGAAGTCACGTAAAGATAACAGGCCGCCGGGGCGGATCACGCCGCCCGGCCCCGACCGGCCGCAGTGGGGGCGTAGTTGGGCTCGTATCGAACGCCTGGCTCTGCGTCATGTCGCTGATCGGTTCATTCCGATCCGCTGGGCGCGGGGCTCGCTGCACGGGTTCCACTGAGTGGTCGCCGGTGTGTTCGCTTTTGGGTGACTTCGCGGCCGGTTGCCGCTGGAGCCCCGCCCGCAGTGCCCCACCATCGCAACCAGCCGGATCTTCCCGGCGTTGGGAGATCGTCGTGCACATCCTGCTCGTGGCCAGCGCGTTCAACAGCCTTACTCAGCGTGTCCATGCCGAAATGAGGGACCGGGGCCACACCGTAGCGGTGGAACTCGCAGCTCCGGAGCCGTCCGTGCGCGACGAGTCGCTGCGGCGAGCTGTGCGCGAGCTCGCGCCCGATCTCATTCTGGCCCCGTTGCTCAAGACCGCCATCCCCCGGGATGTCTGGGCGGCGCACACCTGCCTCGTCGTCCACCCCGGCCCCCCTGGCGACCGCGGGCCTTCCTCCCTCGACTGGGCCATCCAAGAGGGCGCGGACACATGGGGCGTGACGGTTCTGCAGGCCGACGAGGAGATGGATGCCGGGGACATCTGGGCATCGGCCACCTTCCCGGTGCACCCGGTGGGCAAGAGCGATCTGTACCGCAACGAAGTCTCCGACGCCGCGCTGCAGGCCGTGCACCTCGCCGTCGAGCGCTTCTCGTCCGGCACGTACGTTCCTCGACCGCAGACCGGCGGGGATGAGGAGTCGCGCATCCGTACACGGCCGTACCTGCGCCAGGAGCACCGTCGCATCGACTGGGATTCGGACTCCACGGAAGCAGTCCTGCGCAAGCTGCGGGCCGCCGACTCGTACCCCGGCGTGCGCGACGAACTGCTCGGGGACGAATGGTTTCTGCACGGGGGGCACCCGGAGCCCGAACTGCGCGGCGGACCGGGCGAGCTGGTGGCCGTACGGGCAGGGGCGGTCTGCCGGGCGACGACCGACGGCGCGGTGTGGATCCCCGAGCTGCGGCCCCGCCGCAGGCCGGGAGGACCCGCCACGTTCAAACTGCCCGCGGTGACGGCGCTCGCCGGGCGTCTGCCCGCACTGCCGGAGCACCCCGCGCCGCTGTACGAGGAAGGGCACCGGCACGGCTGGAGCGACATCGGCTACCGGGAGGTGGGGCAGGCCGGTTTCCTCACGTTCTCCTTCCCCGGCGGTGCGATGAGCACGGCGCAGTGCCGACGCCTGCACGACGCCTACCGGCTGGCCTGCCGACGGCCCACCTCGGTGCTGGTACTGGGGGGCGGCCGGGACTTCTTCTCCAACGGCATCCACCTCAATGTCATCGAGGCCGCCGCCGACCCCGCAGAGGAGTCCTGGGCCAACATCAACGCCATGGACGACCTCGTGGAGGCCGTGCTGACCACAACGGACCGGCTGGTGGTCTCCGCCGTGGGCGGCAACGCGGCCGCGGGCGGGGTGATGCTCGCGCTGGCTGCGGACGAGGTCTGGTGCAGGACGGGGGCTGTGCTGAACCCGCACTACCGCCTGATGGGGCTGTACGGCTCCGAGTACTGGACGTACACGCTGCCGCGCAGGGTGGGGGCAGCCGTGGCGGAGCGACTCACCGGCAAGGCGCTGCCGGTGAGTGCCGAGGCCGCTGTGAGGCTGGGCCTGGTCGACCGGGCGGTCGACTGCGACGCGCACTCGTTCGCGGGCGAGGTCGTCCGGCTGGCGGCCCGTCTCGCCGTGTCGCCCGCGGCACTGTCGCGGATCGCGGCGAAGAAGGCCGAACGGGACCGGGCCGAGGCCGACAGACCCCTGGCCGACTACCGGGATGAGGAGCTGGCCGTGATGCGGCGGACCTTCTTCGACCCACGGTCGCCCTACCACGCGCTGCGGCGTGCGTTCGTGCTCAAGGATCCTCCGCCGGGCCGGCCGTCGCACCTCGTTCCGGCCTCGACCGGCCGATCTGCGGGGGACCGGCCCGTCCGGGAGCCCGACGTCACCGGACTGGCGGCACACCATGCCGTACTCGCGCCGGGTGCTTGGTACCAAGAACAGTGAAGGTCGATATGTCGGCCTTCGTGTGTCTCTTTCCAGGGAGGCATCCTCATGGATGCAGCAACGTCGAACACCGTGGACGCACCTGCTGCGGCCACCGGAGAAGAGTCCCCGATCCACATCCTCTGGATCAACGCGGGGCTGAGCTGTGACGGCGACTCAGTGGCCCTGACTGCCGCGATGCAGCCGAGCATCGAAGAGATCGTCGTCGGTGCGCTGCCCGGTCTGCCCAAGATCGAGGTCCACTGGCCGCTGATCGACTTCGAAAGCGGTCCGGTGGGCGGTGCGGACACGTTCATCGAGTGGTTCTTCAAGGGCGAGCGCGGCGAGATCGATCCCTTCGTCCTGGTCGTCGAGGGTTCCATCCCGAACGAGACGATCAAGCCGGAGGGGTACTGGTGCGGTTTCGGCGACAACCCGGAGACCGGCCAGCCGATGACCACCAGCGAATGGATCGACCGGCTGGCGCCCAAAGCCCTTGCCGTCGTCGCCATCGGCACCTGCGCCACATACGGCGGCATTCACGCGATGGCCGGTAACCCGACCGGGGCCATGGGCCTGCCCGACTATCTCGGCTGGGACTGGAAGTCGAAGGCCGGCATCCCGATCGTGTGCGTGCCGGGCTGCCCGATCCAACCGGACAACTTCTCGGAGACCCTGACGTACCTGCTGTACCAGGCGGCAGGATCCGCTCCGATGATCCCGCTGGACGACAAGCTCCGTCCGACCTGGCTGTTCGGCGCCAGCGTGCACGAGGGATGCGACCGGGCCGGCTACTACGAGCAGGGCGAGTTCGCCCAGACCTACGACTCGCCCAAGTGCCTGGTCAAGCTCGGCTGCTGGGGCCCGGTCGTCAAGTGCAACGTACCCAAACGCGGCTGGATGAACGGCATCGGAGGCTGTCCGAACGTCGGCGGCATCTGTATCGCCTGCACCATGCCGGGCTTCCCCGACAAGTTCATGCCGTTCATGGACGAACCGCCGGGCGCCAAGGTCTCCGCCACCGCCAGCGGCGCGTACGGGGCGGTCGTCCGCAGGCTCCGTTCGATCACGGCGAAGACCCTGGACAACGAGCCGAAGTGGCGGCACAAGAGGGGCCGGCTGACCACCGGCTACCGGCCCCCGTGGTGAACACGCCGAGGACTCCGACCGCACTCCACACCTTCCGGTGACGACCCCACCTCACGCTTCTCAGAAGGGCTACGGCACACACGATGGCACCGAAAACGAAGGCGGCCGGCGACGGCAGCGGCCTGGTGGAGATGGCCTGGGATCCGATCACCCGGATCGTGGGCAGTCTCGGTATCCACACGAAGATCGACTTCAAGCAGAAGCGGGTCGCGGAGTGCTACAGCACCTCGTCGGTCTTCCGCGGCTACAGCGTCTTCATGCGGGGCAAGGACCCCAGGGACGCGCACTTCATCACGAGCCGCATCTGCGGGATCTGTGGCGACAACCACGCCACGTGTTCCGTGTACACGCAGAACATGGCGTACGGAGTGAAGCCGCCGCATCTCGGTGAGTGGATCATCAACCTCGGCGAGTCCGCGGAGTACATGTTCGACCACAACATCTTCCAGGAGAACCTGGTCGGGGTCGACTACTGCGAAAAGATGGTCCGCGAGACCAATCCCGGCGTCCTGGAACTGGCCGAGCGCACCGAAGCGCCGCACGCCGGGGAGCACGGCTACCGCACGATCGCCGACATCATGCGGTCGCTCAACCCCATCGAGGGCGAGTTCTACCGCGAGGCCCTCCAGGTGAGCCGCTACACCCGGGAGATGTTCTGCCTGATGGAGGGGCGCCATGTGCACCCCTCCACGCTCTACCCGGGCGGCGTGGGCACCATCGCCTCCGTCCAGCTCTTCACGGACTACCTCAGCCGCCTGATGCGCTATGTGGAGTTCATGAAGCGGGTCGTGCCGCTGCACGACGACCTGTTCGACTTCTTCTACGAGGCCCTGCCCGGGTACGAAGAGGTCGGTCGCCGACGGGTGCTGCTCGGCTGCTGGGGAGCGCTCAACGACCCTGAGCACTGCGACTTCACGTACGCCAACATGAGCGACTGGGGACGGAGGATGTTCGTCACCCCCGGTGTGATCGTGGACGGCAAGCTGGTCACCAATGACCTGACCGAGATCAACCTGGGCATCCGGATCCTGCTGGGCAGTTCGTACTACGACGACTGGGAGGGCAAGGAGCAGTTCGTCACCCATGACCCGCTCGGCAACCCGGTCGACCCCCGCCACCCGTGGAACCAGCACACGATCCCGGCGCCGCAGAAGCGGAACTTCGACGACAAGTACAGCTGGGTGATGTCGCCGCGCTGGTTCGACGGCAAGGACCACCTGGCCCTCGACACCGGCGGCGGCCCCATCGCCCGGCTGTGGTCCACCGCGCTCTCCGGGCTCGTCGACGTCGGCTACGTCAAGGCCACCGGCCACAGCGTCGTCATCAACCTGCCGCGCACGATGACCAAGCCCGAGACCACCTTCGAGTGGAAGATCCCGAAGTGGAGCAACGCGCTGGAGCGCAACCGCGCCCGCACCTACTTCCAGGCGTACGCCGCCGCGATCGCGCTGCACTGTGCCGAGAAGGGGCTTGAGGAGGTCCGCGCCGGACGTACCCAGACCTGGGAGAAGTTCGACGTCCCGGACGAGAGCATCGGCGTCGGATTCACCGAGGCCGTGCGCGGCGTGCTGTCGCACCACATGGTGATCAGGGACGGCAAGATCGCCAACTACCATCCGTACCCTCCGACGCCGTGGAACGCCAGCACCAGGGACACCTACGGAACTCCCGGTCCCTACGAGGACGCCGTGCAGAACACGCCGATCTTCGAAGAGAACCCGCCGGAGAACTTCAAGGGCATCGACATCATGCGCGCCGTGCGCAGCTTCGACCCCTGTCTCCCGTGCGGCGTCCACATGTACGTCGGTGGGGGCAAGACGGTGCAGAAGATGCACGTGCCCACCGGGCTGAGCGGACTGGGCGGATGAGCGCGACAACACATACCGCGGCAGCGAAGGCGCTCGACGCGGAGCAGGCCGGACGTCGCATCGAAGAGGTGCTCGAACAACTGACGGCGGCCGGTGACCAAAAGGCCTCCGCGGCGGCCGAGGAACTGGTGCGGGTCCTGATGGACTTCTACGGCGCCGGGCTGGCCCGGATCCTCGACGGTCTCCGGGCCGCACCGAGTCGCGAAACCGGCGACACGCTGGACGAACTCCTGGGCAGCGAACTCGTGTCGAGCCTGCTGGTCCTGCACGACCTGCATCCCGAGGACACCGGCACGCGCATCGGGCGGGCCCTCGCGGCCGTCCGCGATCCCGTCGAGGTGGTGACCTTCGACGGGAGCACAGGCACCCTGCGCCTGCGGACCGCCGGCACGGGCGGATGCGGCTGCAGCGGCTCGTCGTCGGCGCAGCAGTCCGTCGAGAACGCCCTGGCCTGCTTCGCACCGGAGGTGACCACGGTCGAGATGGAGCCTGCCTCCGCCACTCAGGAGCCGGCACTCCTTCAGATCGGAACCCGCCCGCCGCAGGGCGCGGCAACCGCCCGGCCGGCCCCGGCCAGAACGCCATGAGCGCGCCCATGACGTGGGCCGGGCGGCCCGCGCCCGCCTCGGGCGTGCACACGCTGCGGCGGTTCGCGGCACCGCGTGAACCCCGGCAGGAGCGTTGTGAACTGTGCGGAGTGCCGGTTGCCGAGGCGAACCACCGGCATTTGGTGGACACCGAGCAGCGTTCCCTGGCGTGCGCCTGCACCCCCTGTGCCCTGCTCTTCGAGCGGCCCGGCGCCGCCCACGGCCGGTTCCTGAGCGTCCCGGACCGTTATCTGGCCGACCACGACCACCGTCTCGACGACAACGCGTGGGAACTCCTGCAGATCCCGGTCAGCGTCGCCTTCTTCTTCCGCAATGCCGCACTGGACCGGCTGGTGGCGCTCTACCCGAGCCCCGCCGGAGCCACCGAGAGCGAACTCGATCCGTCGACCTGGCAGACGGTCCTCGGCGGCAGCCGTCTCTCCCAACTGCTCGAACCCGACGTGGAGGCACTACTGTTGCGCCGCTCCGAGGGCCGGGCCGAGTGCTATCTGGTACCGATCGACATCTGCTACGAGCTGGTGGGACGCATGCGTCTGTTGTGGCAGGGCTTCGACGGCGGAGCCGAGGCCCGTGCCGATCTGCGAGCCTTTTTCGAACACGTCGAACGCCGGACCGAGGCAACGGTGGGGGAGCGACGTCGATGACGGACTTCACCTTCACCTGCACCGGCGTACGCGCCGACGCGTACGCCGCCGGTCCCACCCTCGTCTTCCGGCTTCGCATCACAGCATCCGAAGAGGCGCGGGTGCACGCACTCGCGCTGCGCTGCCAGATCCGCATCGAGCCGGCCCGGCGTGGCTACGAAACGACTGAGGCCGAGGGACTGACGGACCTGTTCGGAGAGCGCTCACGCTGGGGCAGCACACTCCAGCCCGTGCAGTTCGCCCAGGTCCCGGTCATGGTTCCCGCATTCACCGGGGTGACCGAGACGGACGTCGTCGTGCCCTGCACCTATGACCTGGAGATCGCCGCAACACGGTACTTGAACGCGCTGACGGATGGTGAGGTGCCGCTCCTCATGCTCTTCTCCGGCACCGCCTTCACCGGTTCCGGTGGCTTCCGGGTCGAGCCGGTGCCCTGGGACCTGGAGGCGCCCTTCCGGATGCCGGTGGCGGTGTGGCGGGAGATGGTCGACCAGCACTTCCCCGGGTGCGGCTGGATCCGGCTTCCCCGCGACACCATGAGCGATCTGATCGCATTCCGCTCCCGGCACGCACTGCCCTCCTGGGAGGCGACCGTCCAGGCGCTTCTCGACGTGGCCGGGACCACAGCCCTCCCGCCGGCGGACCGGGCATTCGCCGACGCAGGGCTCGCCGGGCTCGCCGAGAGGACGGCGCAGTGACCACATCCGCGCTCACCCCCGCGCTGGAATCCCGTTTCGCCGCCGCCCGGGGCGTGGCCGACGCCGTCCTCTTCGAGGGCTACGTCCTTTACCCGTACCGCGCGTCGGCGGCCAAGAACCGGCTCCGCTGGCAGTTCGGGGTGCTCGTACCACCGGCCTGGGCGGCGGCCGCCGAAGAGCACGACTTCCAGCACACCGAGTGCCTGATGGAACCGAAGGCCGACGCGACTCTGGCGGCCGAGGTGCGGTTCCTGCACGCCCAACGGCGCACCGTGCAGCAGCTCCGCGACGACGGCACCTTCGAGACCGTTCCCGAACTCCACCTTACCGACCGGGTCCTGGTTCCCTGGGACGAGGGTGCGGAGGAACGGGTCGAAGCGCTCGCCACCGTGGCCGAGCTCACCGGCGACGGAGTCGTCGTCCCCTTCACGCGCCCGGCACGCGAGGAGACCGAAACCGTCCGTGACGACGACGGCCGGACCGTGGGCCGCCTGGTGCGCCGCTGCGAGGAGATCAGCGGCGCGGTACGGCTCTCCGCCGCCGAACTCGACGGCCCGTACCGCGCGATGCGGCTCACCGCCGTCGTGGAGAACACCAGCACATGGACGCCGGACGCCGGCGACGCGGACCGAGACGCCGCTCTGCCCAGGTCACTGGTGGCGGCCCACCTTCTCCTGGGCCTGAGCGCGGGCTCGTTCCTGTCGATGACGGATCCTCCCGAGTGGGCCAAGGGCGCAGTCGAGGGCTGCCGGAATCTGCACACCTGGCCCGTACTGGCCGGGGAGCCCGGCCGCGCGGACCTGATGCTCTCGTCCCCCATCATCCTTGAGGACCACCCGGCCATCGCCCCGGAGAGCCCCGGAGCGCTGTACGACTCCACGGAGATCGACGAGATCCTCGCGCTGCGCACAGCCGCCCTGACGGACCAGGAGAAGCGCGAGGCCCGTGGGACGGACGACCGGGCGGCCGCCGTGATCGACCTGGCCGACTCGATGCCCCCCGAGGTCCTGGAGCGGTTGCACGGCGCGGTGCGGGCCCTGCGGGAAGTCACCGAGCCCGGTGCGCCGGCAGCCGTTCCGTCCGACGGATTTCCGCAAATGCCGGAAGGGTCCGACGAGTGCGACCTGATCCGGCCGGACCAGCCGTGGTGGGACCCGGCCGCCGACACCGGCGCCGACCCGGCACGCGACCGGATCCTGGTGGACGGCCGGTCGGTGGGCGCGGGCAGCCGCGTACTCCTGCGGCCGGGCCTGCGCCGCACCGACGCCCAGGACCTCTTTCTGCAAGGTCGCAGCGCACTGGTCGAAGCAGTACTCCACGACGTGGACGGGGGAGTGCACCTCGCGGTCACCGTGGAGGGCGATCCGGGTGCGGACATCCGGCGCGAGCAGGGCCGGTTCCTGTACTTCCAGCCCGACGAGGTCGCACCGCTGGAGGACGCATGACAGCGCCCTCGGAGCGGAGAGCGACGACTCTGGTCGCGGGCGTCGGCAACATCTTTCTCGGCGACGACGGCTTCGGTGTCGAGACCGTACGACGACTGGCGTCAGCACCCCTGCCCGGCCACGTCGAAGCAGTGGACATCGGGGTGCGCGGAGTCCACCTCGCGTACCAGCTCCTCGACGGATACGACACGCTGGTCCTGATCGATGCCACCGAACGCGGCGGCGATCCCGGAACGCTGTATCTGATCGAGGCCGACCGGCCCGGCCGTATCGAGCCGCAGGAAGCTCTGCTCGACGGCCACCGCATGTCCCCCGACGCGGTCCTGGCCCTGCTGGAGACCCTGTGCGCAGGGACGGGCTGCATCCCCCCGAGACGCACGCTGGTCGTCGGATGCGAACCCGCCTGCGTCGCCGAGGGCATCGGACTCAGCGGCCCCGTGGCCGCTGCCGTACCGGAGGCCGTGAACATGGTCCTGCGCCTTGTGCGGGACGACGAACGGACCGCGCCCACCGCACAGTCGGCGGTCGGCCGGGCCATCAACTGAGGAGACGAACACCGTCATGAAGAAGATCATCATCGGCGGCGCGGTCGCCGTCGCCGTTGCCGCACTCGTGGCCCAGGTACTGCCCGACATCAAGCGCTACGTGCGCATGCGGTGCATGTGACGGCACCCGGATCCATCAGGTCCCGGGCTGCACCGAATGACGTACGTACCGTCCGGCGTCGGCGAGCCAGCCCGGCTGCGGCTGCAACCCCCCGGTGTAATGAGCGGGCAGGACGGAGACCCATGCACGAGATGTCCATCGCCATGGCCGTCGTCGGCCAGGTGGAAGAAGCGGCCCTGGCCGGCGGCGCCGTCGCCGTCACAGCCGTCCGGCTCCAGGTCGGCGAGCTGGCCGGAGTGGTCCCCGACGCACTGTCCTTCTGTTTCGAACTGGCCTGCGCCGGGACCGTTCTGGAAGGCGCGGAGCTGGTGGTCGACTCCGTACGGGCGAGAGCACGCTGCGCGCCCTGCGCGGACGAATGGGCGGTCGGAATGCCTCCGCAGTTGTGCTGCCCCTTGTGCGGCGAGGCAACCGCGGAGCTGCTCTCGGGCCGCGAACTGCAGATCTCCGACGTCCGCTGGGACGAAGGATCTGCGCAGAGACATACCCGTGAACCGATTTCCGAGGAGCGCTGAACCATGTGCCGTGTGGTCGATCTGCAGCAGGCGGTACTCGCGAAGAACGACACGACAGCGCACCACCTGCGCACCGAACTGGCCGCTCGCGGCACCACGGTCGTCAATCTGCTCTCCAGCCCGGGCAGCGGGAAGACGGCACTGCTCGAACGCGAACTGGTCCTGGCCCGTGAGACGGGCGTCCCCGTCGCGGCGCTGACCGCCGACCTGGCCACCGAGAACGACGCCATGCGCCTGGCCCGCTCCGGAGCCCCGGTCAAGCAGGTGCTCACCGACGGCCTCTGTCACCTGGAGGCCCGGATGCTGGGCGGGCACCTCGACGGGTGGCTGCCCGAGGAAACCCGGCTCCTCTTCGTGGAGAACGTCGGCAACCTGGTCTGCCCGGCCTCGTACGATCTCGGCGAAACTCTGAGGGTCGTCCTCGCCTCGGTCACCGAGGGCGAGGACAAGCCGCTGAAGTACCCCACCGCCTTCGGGCTGGCGCACCTGGTGCTCGTCACCAAGACGGACATCGCCGAGGCTGCGGCCTTCGACGAGGACGCGTTCCGCGCCCACGTCGAGCAGGTCAATCCTGGTGTGGAGGTGCTCCTCACCTCTGCCCGGCGCGGTGACGGCGTCGGGGTGCTCCTCGAACGGGCGCTGGACGCCGCGAGTGGAGCCCCGGTCCACCGGCCTGTCATGGCCCAGCAGCACCACTCCACGCACACCCACACACACGCAGCGCCCGGCGAGACTTCTCACGGCCGCCCCCACACGCATGCCGGCCGGGGCGGGCCCGGCGCAGCGACGGATGCGTCCGGCGCCATGGCGCAGACCCGCGCGTGACGACCCAACGGTCCGGCCCGGCCATGGGAGAGCCGGTGCAGCGTCGCCGGGTCACCGTCCGGGGCGTCGTCCAAGGCGTCGGGTTCCGGCCCTACTTGTACACGCGCGCTCTCGCCATGGGCCTGGCGGGACACGTCACCAACACCCCCGAGGGCGTCGTCGCGGAAGTCGAGGGCTCACCCGGTGCCGTGGCTCTGTTCTGCGAAGGGATCGTCGCGAACGCACCGCCCATGGCCGTCCTCGATTCCGTCGAGCACAGGGAGGTCCCCGCCGAGGGCGGTGCCGGATTCACCATCGTCGCCTCCCGGACCGGCGGACCTTCCCGCACGCTCGTCCCCCCGGACGTGGCCACCTGCGCCGACTGCCTCGCCGAGCTGGCCGACCCCGCGGACCGGCGCCACCGGCATCCCTTCATCACCTGCACCAACTGCGGGCCGCGGTTCACCATCGTCACGGATCTGCCGTACGACCGCGCACACACCACCATGGCCCGCTTCCCCATGTGCCCCGACTGCGCCCGCGAGTACGCAGACCCCGCCGACCGCCGCTTCCATGCCCAGCCGGTCGCCTGCCACCGATGCGGGCCGCGACTCGGTCTGCTGGTGGCGCACCCGGACCCGGACAAGGCCCCGCGACGTATCACCGCAACGGACCCGGTCGCCGAGGCCCGCAGACTCCTGGCCGGCGGCGCGGTCCTCGCCGTCAAGGGGCTCGGCGGATACCACCTCGCGTGCGATGCGACCAACGCCCGGGCCGTGGCCGCACTCCGCCGCCGCAAGGCCCGTGGAGACAAGCCGTTCGCCCTGATGGCCCGCGACATCGGCGACATCGAACACCTCGTCCATGCCGGCGCAGAGGAGCGGGCGCTGCTCACCGGCGTCGTCCGGCCGATCGTCCTGCTGAGGCGCCGCAGCCGCGCCGTTCCCGGGCCGGTCGCCCCGGCACCGTCGGACAACGTCGCCCCGGGCAGCCCCGATCTCGGTGTCATGCTTGCCTACACCCCCCTGCACCACCTGCTCCTCGGCCTGCCCGGCGACCCGGCCGGGCCGCGCCTTCTCGTCATGACGAGCGGCAATGTGGCCGGGGAGCCGATCGTCACCGACGACGCCGACGCGCTGGACCGGCTCGCCCGTCTGGCCGACGCCTGGCTGACCCACGACCGGCCGATCCAGGTACCGTGCGACGACTCCGTCGTACGCGTCTGTGACGGGGAACTGCTGACCGTACGCCGCTCACGCGGATACGCCCCCCGGACCTTCGAACTGCCTCTCCCGGTGCCGGCGATCCTCGCCGCGGGCGGCGACCTCAAGAACACCCTGTGCCTGGCGGAGGGGCGCAGAGCCTGGCTGTCCGCCCACATCGGTGACATGGACGACCTCGCCACACAACATGCCTTCGAGGACGCAGGACAGCAGTTGGAGACCATCACCGGGGTGCGCCCCGCAGTCCTGGCCGTCGACAGACATCCCGGATACCGCTCGGGACAGCTGACCCGCCGTCTGGCCGGTGCGCGGCAGGTCGTACACGTACAGCACCATCACGCACACATCGCCTCCGCCATGGCCGAACACGGGCTGGACGGCGGCCGGCGGGTGATCGGCGTCGCGTTCGACGGCACCGGCTACGGCGACGACGGAGCCGTGTGGGGCGGAGAGATCCTGCTGGCGGACTACGACGGTTACCACCGCTTCGGGCATCTCGCGTATGTCCCCCTGCCGGGCGGCGACGCCGCCGTACGGCGTCCCTACCGCATGGCCCTGTCACATCTGCACGCGGCAGGAATCGGCTGGGGGCAGGATCTGCCGTGCACGGCTGCCTGTCCGCCCGACGAACTGGGCGTGCTCTCCCGGCAGTTGGAGCGGAGTCTCAACTGTGTCCCCACCTCCAGCATGGGCCGGCTGTTCGACGCCGTCTCCTCCCTCGCCGGTATCTGTCACCGGGCCGGATACGAGGCCCAGGCCGCCGTCGAACTCGAAGCCGCCGCGCTCGGGGCGGCCGAGGACGACCGCGCGGGATACGGCTTTGCGCTGCGCACTCCCGCACCGGACGGCGGGAGTGCGCTGATCGCCGACCCGGCGCCCGTACTGTCGGCGGTGGTCGAGGACGTGCGCGCGGGAACTGCGCCGGGCGTCATCGCGGCACGGTTCCACGAGTCGGTCGCCGCCCTCGTGCGCAGCACCTGCGTCCTGGCGCGTGAGCGGTACGGCCTGGACACCGTGGCCCTGACCGGCGGGGTGTTCGCCAACACCCGGCTCTCCTCGGCCTGTGCCCGGACGCTTCGCGGCCACGGCTTCACCGTCCTGCGACATCACCGGGTCCCCCCGAACGACGGGGGGCTGGCACTGGGGCAGGTGATGGTGGCCGCCCGAACCCGCGCCGTCCGAACACTCGATGACCGCATCGGCGCGGCGCAGGGGAGTGCGGCCACCCACTGACGGCGTGTCCCGGCAGGACCGGGCAGGCGGATCAACCACAGCAAGGAGAAGCCATGTGCCTGGCGGTGCCCGGCAGAGTACTGGAAATCGAGGAACGGGACGGCACACGCATGGCCACCGTCGATTTCGGCGGAGTGGTCAAGGAAGCATGTCTGGAGTATCTGCCGGACCTTCAGGTCGGCGAGTACGCCATCGTCCACGTGGGGTTCGCCCTGCAGAAGCTGGACGAGGAGTCGGCCCGGCAGACACTGGAGCTGTTCGCCCAACTCGGCATGCTCCAGGAAGAGTTCGGTGACCCGTGGGAAATGGCGGCAGAGGCGGGTGGGCTGCCGCTGCCCGGCGCCGGTGAAGCAGCCCAGGAGGCGCAGCAGTGAAGTACATCGACGAATTCCAGGACCCCGCACTGGCCCGGCGTCTGCTCGACGAGATCCGCTCCACCGTGACCAGGCCATGGGCGCTGATGGAGGTCTGCGGCGGGCAGACGCACACGATCATCCGGCACGGCATCGATCAACTGCTGCCGGACCAGGTCGAACTGATCCATGGACCGGGCTGCCCGGTGTGCGTCACGCCTCTGGAGGTCATCGACAAGGCGCTGGAGATCGCCTCCCGCCCGGAGGTGATCTTCTGTTCCTTCGGTGACATGCTCCGCGTCCCCGGCACCGGCCGGGACCTGTTCCGGGTCCGCAGCGAGGGCGGCGACGTACGGGTCGTCTACTCCCCGCTCGACGCGCTGAAGATTGCCCAGCAGAACCCGGATCGGGAGGTCGTGTTCTTCGGGATCGGCTTCGAAACCACTGCGCCTCCCAACGCGATGACGGTCTATCAGGCACGCAGGCTCGGCATCCGCAACTTCAGCCTGCTGGTGTCCCATGTCCGGGTGCCACCGGCGATCGAGGCGATCATGCAGTCGCCGAGCTGCCGGGTGCAGGCATTCCTCGCCGCAGGACATGTGTGCAGCGTCATGGGCGTGGGCGAGTATCCCGATCTGGCCGAACGGTTCGGTGTCCCGATCGTGGTGACAGGGTTCGAACCGCTGGACATCCTGGAAGGCGTGCGCCGTACCGTGGCTCAGCTGGAACGCGGTGAACACACGGTGGACAACGCCTACCCGCGCGCAGTGCGCCCGGAGGGAAACCCCGCCGCTCTGGCCATGCTGGAGGACGTCTTCGAGGTGACCGACCGGGCCTGGCGCGGCATCGGCGTCATCCCCGGCAGCGGCTGGCGGCTCTCCCCGCGCTATCGGGACTACGACGCCGAATACCGCTTCTCGGTGACCGGTATCGATACCCGTGAACCCGCTCAGTGCCGCAGCGGAGAGGTCCTGCAGGGCCTGCTGAAGCCCCATGAATGCGAGGCATTCGGCACCATCTGCACTCCTCGCACGCCACTCGGAGCGACCATGGTCTCCAGCGAGGGCGCCTGCGCCGCGTACTACCTCTACCGGCGGCTGGACATGAAGAAGACCGCACCTCTGGAGGCGAGCTCCGTTGGCTGAGACCGTCGAGATCTCCACGCGTGGTGACGCAACCGCTTCGGCGACGCCTCCCTCCGGTGTCCCGCCGCTCGATCCCACGGCATGGACATGCCCGGCCCCGCTGCGGGATCACCCGCGCATCGTGATGGGCCACGGCGGTGGCGGCGCGCTCTCCGCCGAACTGGTCCAGCACATCTTCGCCCCCGCCTTCGGAGGTGAGGTGCTCGCGCAGATGGGCGATTCGGCATCGGTGTCGCTGGGCGGCGCCCGCCTGGCCTTCTCCACCGACTCGTTCGTGGTGCGGCCGCTGTTCTTCCCCGGTGGCAGTATCGGCGACCTCGCGGTCAACGGCACCGTCAACGACCTGGCCATGAGCGGTGCGCGTGCGGCCTATCTGTCCTGCGGATTCATCCTGGAGGAGGGCGTCGAGCTGTCCGTCGTCGCGCGCGTGGCCGACGCCTTCGGCGCCGCCGCGCGCAACGCGGGCGTCGAGGTGGCGACGGGGGACACCAAGGTGGTCGAAGCCGGTCATGGAGACGGCATCTTCATCAACACCGCCGGCATCGGCCTCATCCCGGCCGGCGTAGACCTGTGTCCGCAGCGTGTCGTCCCGGGTGACGTCGTGATCGTCAGCGGGGCGATCGGTGTCCACGGCGTGGCAATCATGAGCGTGCGCGAGGGCCTGGAGTTCGGCGTCGAGATCGAGAGCGACTGCGCGGCCCTGGGAGGACTTGTGGCTGCCATGCTCGCGGTCACCCCGGACCTGCACGTACTGCGCGACCCCACCCGTGGGGGGCTCGCCGCATCCCTCAACGAGATCGCAGCGGCGTCGGGCACCGGCGTCGTGATCCAGGAGCGACACGTCCCTGTCCCTCCGCCGGTGGCCAATGCCTGCGCCATCCTGGGCCTCGACCCGATGTACGTCGCCAATGAGGGGAAGCTGGTGGCGTTCGTACCGCGTGAACACGCCGATGCGGTCCTGGACGCGATGCGTGCACACCCGCTGGGCCGGGATGCGGCAGTCATCGGTGAGGTGGTGGACGCCCACCCGGGCATGGTGGTGGCCCGCACCGGGCTCGGCGGTACACGGGTGGTCGACCTGCCGGTCGGGGAGCAACTGCCGCGGATCTGCTGACGACCCGCCGCCCTGCGCCGGATCCCACGGCGTGCCCGGCCCGAAGGCACGCCGGATTCGGTTGCAGGGCACGGGAGTCCACCGACCATGCCGGCGGCCTGGCCGGCCTCTGTCCGGCAGTCCGGGCCACTCCGTAGGGCTCCGACCGCACGGCGATGGAACCGTTCCGGCACAGGGGCGGGACGGTTCTCGTCGTGCGGGTCCGGCAGCACCGACAGGTGTTGCACCGAACCGGCCATTTCGAATTGCCGACCGCGCCCCCCTGCGCGCGGCGGGCCACTGAGCCGTACCCCCGCCGACGCTGGGATCCTCAGCGGGGATGCGGAGGGGCGCGAGGAGGCGTCAAGCGCTGTTCTGGCCAAGAGCGACACGCGCGCTGGGCAGTGGCGTGTTGACATCGGGGGGTGCATGCCTAAGGTCTGAGTGCGCGCAGCGGGGCAGGCCGGTCGAACCACGGAAAAGGTCAACAACGCATCGCACAGGGGGAAGCAGTGCCGCGTGTCAAACCCGTCCTGGCACGGGCCCTCCACAGGACTCCCTTACTCCACCTGGACGTCGCCCACCGGGGCCGGGTGCGGCGTCTGGGACTGAAACTCGAGGAACACGGCCCCACCGGATCGGTGAAGGACCGCAGCGCCGTGGGGCTGTTACAGGCGCTGCACGACGAACGACCGCTCACCCCGGGCACGGTGGTGGTGGAATCCACCTCCGGCAATCTCGGCCTGGCCCTGGCCCGGCTGCTGCCGTCCATCGACTGCGTCTTCCTCGCGGTGGTCGACCTCAAGACCCCGCACGCCACCCGCACCATGCTGACCGAACGCGGAGCCCGGGTGATCGTCGTCGATGAACCGGACGGCCAGGGCGGCTACCTGCTGAGCCGGCTGCGCAGGGTGCGCGAGCTGTGCGACCGGAACCCCGGATACCGCTGGCCCAACCAGTACGAGAACTGGGCCTCGCCCGACATCCACCGTCGCACCACCGGACCCGAGATCACCGAGCAGGCGGGACCGGAACTCGGCGCGGTGTACGTGCCGGTGTCCACCGGTGGCACCCTCGCCGGCATCAGCGCACATCTGCGCCGGCACCGGCCCGACGTCGCCGCGGTCGCCGTGGACGTACGCGGTTCGCTGGCCGTCGCAGGCAGCGCCGGACGCCGGCTGCTGCCGGGCATCGGAGCCAGCCGGCCGTCCGCCTTCCTGAAAGGGCCGCACGGCTACGACCGTGCCGTGCACGTCGACGACATCGAGGCGATCGCCGTCTGCCGGATCCTCGCCGAGGACGTGGGGCTCGTACTGGGGGGATCCAGCGGCTGCGCCGTACGCGCGCTGCTGACCGACCTGGAGCGCGGCCGCATGGACGACCGGCTCGCGGTCTGCCTGGCCGCCGACGGCGGCGGCAAATACCGCGACACCCTCTACTGCGACGACTGGGCGACCGAGCAGGGCGTCGTCAAGGAGATCACGGCCGCCGTGGAACAACTGCGCCGCGAAGGCCTCTTCTTCGACCGAAAGCACCAGGAGCACTGACAATGAGCACGAGCACCACCCTCGACCGGCGGCGGACGGGCCCCGACTACCGGCGGTTCCTGCCGCTGGTCCAGGGCGCCACGCTGATCGAGTGGACCGGTACGGGACTGTTCCTCGCCGTCTCGACCATCTACTTCGTCAAGGTCGCTCATCTCAGCACGTCGTCCGTCGGCACCGGCCTGACGATCGGCGGAGCCGTCGCCATCGCCGCCGCCGTGCCCATCGCCCGGTTGGCCGGACGCTTCGGGCCGAAGCCGGTGCTGATCGGTGTGATGCTGCTGCGCGCCCTGGCCACCGTCGGCTATCTGTGGGTGGACGGCTGGTGGAGTTTCCTCCTCGTGGTCGCCGTCATCGCCGTCACCGAGCAGTCCTCGCCCCCACTGGTGCAGTCGTACGTCGGTGCGCGAGCCCCCGAGAGCCTGCGCGCGAAGGTGATGGCCGTGCAGCGCACCGTCGTCAACCTCGGCATCAGTCTGGGCGGGCTGATCGCCGGAGTCACCCTGGGTTCCGGAGCGCCCGGAGCCTTCCGGCCGCTGCTGATCGGTGGCGCACTCGCCTACGTGGTGGTGGCCGTGGTGTACGCAACCGCCCGGGGAGAGGAAGCCGCGACCGCTGTCGAGAGTGCCCGTGTCGCGGATCTGCTCAAGGACCGACGGCTGCTGGGCTTCACCGCCTACAACGCACTGGTGTCGCTCTGGATGCCGGTACTCAACGTGGCCTTCCCGCTGTGGCTCGTCACCGGGACCGACGTACCGGAGCGCTATGTCGGAATCCTGTACGCCGTCAACACCGTGCTGTGCATCGCCCTTCAGTACCCGCTCAACCGCTGCTACAGCACAACGCGCCGGGCGTGGTACTCGTACGCGACCGCGGCACTGCTGCTCAGCTGCGGCACCCTGGCCTTCGCCGCCGCGCCCGGCTTCGGAGCGCGGCAAGCACTGATGGTGCTCGGTGCTGCCGTCGTTCTTCTGACGTTCGCCGAACTGCTCCAGGTCGGCGCATCGTGGACCCTCTCCTTCGATCTGGCACCTGAACGGGCGCGCAGCGCCTACCTGGTGCTGTTCAACACCAGCCGCACCGTCGCCAACCGGGTCGCGGGCCCGGTGCTGATGACCGGCGTCGTCCTCGCCCTCGGCACGGCCGGCTGGATCGCGCTCGCCTGCGTACTGCTGCTCGGCGCGCTCGTCCCCTTCGCGATGCTGCGCGGGCCGCGCGGCACCGGCGACTGAACCACCCCCGGACACTCCCCACCACCACCGACCCTCTCGCCAAGGAGCCCCGCCCGCAATGGACTTCGAGCAATACCCCGACAGCCACTTCCGTTATCTGAACCGTGCGGACGTCATCGAGGCGGCCCGCGACGTGGACATCGTGGCGGCGGTGGCCGAGGCGCTCACGCTGCACTCCGCCGGACAGTCGGTCCTCCCCGAAGAGGCCTACCTCGGCTGGACCACGCCACAGGGCGACTCGGCCCGGCTGCTGGCCATGCCCGGCGCGCTGGTCCAGGACGGCCGGCCGCCGGTCGTCGGCATGAAGACCATCAACGCCTCGATCGGCAACCCGGGACGCGGCATTCCGCGCTCACAGGGCTTCACCCTGCTCCTCGACCCGGAGACCGCCCGCCCCCTCGCACTGATGGAGGCCGCGTACATCAGCGCGATGCGCACCGCGGCGGTGACCGCGCTCGCCGTTCGCCATCTGGCGGTGGAGGAGCCACGACAGCTGGCGCTCCTCGGCTGCGGCGCGCTCGCACAGGCGCATGTGGCGCTGCTGCTGCGCACCGTGCCCACCCTGCGCCGAGTCTCGCTGTACGACGTGGCGCCCGACCGTGCGAAGTCCGTCGCCCGGTACATCGCTTCGCTCCCCGGGGCCGCGGATGTCGAGGCGGTGCTCGCCGACGGTCCGCGCGAGGCTGTGCGGGACGCCGAACTCGTCGTGCCCGTCACGACGGTGACCCGGGGCTACATCGAGCCTGACTGGCTGAGGCCGGGCACGCTCGTGTGTCATGTCTCGCTGGACGACCTCACCGAGGCGGCGGTGCTCTCGGCCGGCACGCTGATCGTCGACGACTGGAGCCTGGTCCGTGACGACCCGCGCCGACTGCTGGGCCGGATGCACCGGGCGGGCACCCTGCTCGGCCCCGACGGCACCCCGAGAGAGGGAGTCACAGCACGGCCCGGCGCCCGCCGCGTCGACGGCACGCTCGGCGATGTGCTCGCCGGCCGGCACCCCGGCCGCCGGGACCGGGACGAGATCGTGATCAGTAACCCGTTCGGTATGTCGATCCTCGACGTCGCCGTCGCCGACCGTATCCACGCCCGCGCCGAAGCCGCCGGTCTGGGCGTCCGGCTCACACTCTGAGGGGGATCCGCATGACGATCGATGAGAACGTCCAGGAGATCAACCGCACCATGTGGTCGTACGGTGAGTACCGGCACGTCGCCGATCTGTTGCGGCCCGGCGCCGTCGAGCTGGTCGACCGGCTCGCCCCGGAGCCGGACACCCGCCATCTCGACGTCGCCACAGGCAACGGCAACGTCGCGCTGCTGTCCGCCCTGCGCGGCTGTGACGTCACCGGGCTGGATCTGACCGACGAGTTCTTCCCCGACGCGCGCGCACGATTCTCAAGTGCCGGTGTCGAGGTGGAGCTGCACCGCGGCGACGCACAGCAACTCCCTTTTGGAGACGTCTCGTTCGACCTCGTGACCTCCACCTATGGGATCCAGTTCGCGCCCGACCATGCCGCGTCATCCGGCGAGATGGCCCGGGTGCTGCGGCCCGGCGGCCGGATCGGCATGTGCAACTGGACGGCACGCAGCTGGACCGCCCACTTCCAGGAGATCCTCTCCGCCTACTTCCCCTCGCCCAACGGCCATCAGGGGCAGCCCATGCTGTGGGGTTCCCCGGACTATCTCGCCGAGCTCTTCGGCCCCGGATTCGCAGTCACGTCCGAACGCCGGGAACTTTTCTACCCGTTCGACACGGCCGAGGATCTCGTCGCCTTCTTCGAGAACTGCTTCGGCCCCTGCATCGCAGCGAAGAACACCATCTCGCCGCCCTCGCGCTGGAAGGAACTGCGAGCGGAGATGGTCGAGATGACCGAGGGCTTCCACACCACCGATGAGCGTGGCACAGGCGTGCCCGTCGAGTATCTGCTCGTCATCGCAGAGAAGAAGGGGGCGCAGTGACCGGCATACCCGAGCACTATCCGACGCTCCCGCTGGCCGAAGGGGCACGGGAGCGGGCCGTCGCCCTGGCGCTGACCCGCAGCGAGCCGTACGAGCTGGGCAACGGAGTGCACACGTACGTCGAGCGGTACGCGGCCACGCACCCTGACCGCACGGCGATCGACGACGGCGAAATATCCATCGGCTACGCCCGGTTGGCAGACCGGATGCATCGTACAGCCGCACGGCTGGCGGCTGCCGGAATCTCGCGGGGGCAGATCGTCGCGGTCGGCGGCCGTCGCGGCAGCGACGTCATCACGGCCTTTCTCGCACTGGAGCTGCTGGGTGCCGTCTATCTGCCGGTGGACGCGGGCTGGCCCGCCGCCCGCGTCGAGTCCCTCCTCACCGACAGCGGCGCCGTGCTCATGCTGACCACGGGCGGAGCGGCGGACAGCGGCGAGTTGGTCAAGGGAGCCCAGGCGGCCGGGGTCCCCACCGCCGTACCGGAACCGGCGGACACTCCGTACATCCGGACTGCACCGCCCGCCCCGGACGAGGTGCGCTATGTCCTCTACACCTCCGGATCGACCGGCCGTCCCAAGGCCGCGATCGTCGAACACCAGGGGATGCTCAACCATCTGTGGGCCAAGGTCGACGACCTGGGGCTGACCGCCGACGACCGGCTGGCGCAGACCGCACCGCTGGGCTTCGACATCTCCGTCTGGCAGATGCTCGCCCCGCTGCTCGTCGGCGGCCGCGTACAGATCTTCGGCGACGAGCAGGCGCAGGACGGCGCACTGCTGCTGGAGGAACTGCGCAGCCACGGAACCACGGTGCTGGAAACCGTACCCACACTGATCCGCTTCCTGCTCGACGCCCACAAGAGCGCAGGGACCGGGACCGGCGCGCTGCGCTGGATGATCGCCACCGGCGAGGAGCTGCCACCCGCCCTGGCCCGGCGGTGGCACAAGACCATGCCGGGCATCGGACTGCTCAACGCCTATGGCCCCACCGAGTGCTCCGACGATGTCACCCATGCCTTACTCGGCTCACAGCCCGCCGGAGTACGCCATCTGCCGATCGGTTCTCCCATCGGAAACGCGGCGCTCTATGTGCTTCGTTCCGAGGAGGGGGAGTGGCACGCCTGTGCACACGGGGAGACCGGCGAGCTGTTCGTCGGAGGACTCGTCGTGGGCCGCGGCTACCTCGGAGACCCGGACACCACCGCTCGCTCCTTCTTCACCGACCCCTTCGGCGACGGCAGCGGGCGCCTCTACCGCACCGGGGACGCCGTACGCGTACTGCCGGACGGCCAGCTGGAATATCTGGGCCGGGTCGACCGGCAGGTGAAGCTGGGCGGCGTACGCATGGAACTCGCCGAGATCGAAGCGGTCCTCGGCGGCCACCCCGCGATCGCCGCCTGCGCCGTCACCGTCCACACCCCCGACGACACCGGCGCCCTGGTGGCCCGCGAGAGCGCCCACATCCCGGTGGCTCAGCCGCCACGGCTCGTCGCATATGTCGCCGCCTCCGGCGACGAGACGGCGGAGGAATCACTCCGCGCCCATCTGGCCGAACGGCTCCCCGCGCCGATGGTGCCGCACACCTTCGTCGTCCTGCCCCACCTCCCGCTCACCCGGAACGGCAAGACGGACTACAAGGCGCTCCCCGCACCACCGCGCCGCAGCCGCCCCCACAGCCGCCCGTACACACCCCCGCGCGGCGATGCGGAGACCGCGATCGCGGCCCTCGTCGCCCAACTCCTCGGCACCGGGCGGGTCGGCCGGGACGACTCGTTCCTGGAGCTGGGCGGCGACTCGCTGCTGGCGATGCGGCTGGTCGCGGCACTGCGCGAGGAGGGATCGCCCGCGGGCCTGCGGGACGTGCTGCGCGACGGCAGCCCCGCCGCACTCGCCGCGCTCGGCCGCCACCGGCAGCCGGCGGCCGGCACCCGTACGGAACATGCCTGGGACGCCCCGCGGACCCGGCCGCTCACCCCGCAGCAGGCCGGTGTCTATTTCCACTGGCGACTCGACCCGTTCAGCCCCTACTACAGCTACCAGGGCTCCCTGGAACTGGACGGGCCACTGGACGTGGCACGGCTGGGGCGGGCCTGGCAGCTGCTGCTTTCCGAGAACCCGCTGCTCCTCGCCCGGTTCGCCGAGACCGACGAGCCGGGCGGGCAGGCAGTGGTGCACCACTATCCGCACTGGGAAGTGCCGCCGCCCGGACAGGCGCGGCACATCACCGCGGACGAGTTCCGCACAGTGGCCGCCGAGGAGGCCGCCAAGCCCTTCGACCTCCTCACCGAACCCGCCATGCGGACCGAGCTGTTCCGACTGCCCGGCGGACAGCACCGGCTGCTGGTCACGATGCATGAGCTGCTCCTCGACGGCTGGGGCGCCACCGTGCTGTTCCAGCGGCTCGCCGAACTGTACGAACAGCAGCCGGCCGGGCCCGACCCCGAGCGCGCCACCCGGTACGACCGCTATCTGGACCACTTGGAGGCGCGCCTTGCCACCGAGGAGGTCGCCGAGGCGGGGAAGTACTGGCTGCGCCGGCTCGCGGGCGATCTCCCGGCACTGCAGATCGCGCAGAAGCAGCGGCCGGCCACGCCCACCTACCGGGGCGAGACCACCGAGGCGGTCCTCGACGAGCGACTGTCCCAGCGGCTGCGCGACGCCGCACTGTCCGCCTCCGCCACCGCATTCGTTCCGCTGCTGGCCGCCTACGCGCTGGCCCTGAGCTACTACGGCGACGCCGACGAGGTGATCGTCGGTGCCCCGATGGCGGGCCGGGAGCGGCCGGAGGCGGCCGAGGTCCCGGCGTTCATGCTCGCCATGCTGCCGCTGCGTCTGCACATCGACCCGGCCGCGACCCTGGCGGAGTTCACCACACAGGTGCGGGAGACGGTGTACGACGCGTACGCCGCAGCCGATCACCCCTTCGGCTGGACACTGCGGCGGCTTCCGGCCGCCTCACGCAGTTCCTCGGCGACGCCGGTCTTCCAGACCATGCTCAACATGCTGCCGTACCCGGCGCGCGCCACCACCGCCTCGGACGTCGGGTTCCGCTTCGTCGAGCTGGACACCGGCTACACCAAGTACGACTGCGCGCTGTACGTCCAGCCGCACGGCCCCGGCCGGCTGCTGTTGCAGTACGCCTACCAGCAGGAGCTGCTCGACGCCCCGGCCGCCCGCAACGTACTGGAATCCACGCTGATCGCGCTGCGGGCCCTGACCGACCCGGAGCGTGCGGAGCACACCACCATCCGTTCCCTCGACCTGCTGCCCGGAGACGATCACCGATGACCACGCCGACCCTGCTGGAACGCTTTGCCGAGCAGGTGGCGGCCCACCCCCGGGCCGTCGCCCTGCGCCACACCGGCACCAGCCTCACCTACCGTGAACTCGACCAGTGGAGCGGCCGGCTGGCCGCCCGGCTCGCCGCCAAAGGAACGGGTCCCGGCTCGCTGGTGGCACTTGCCGCTCAGCGCGGGCCCGCCGCCGTCGCCGGAGTCCTCGCCGTACTGAAGACGGGCGCCGCCTACCTCGGGCTCGATCCCGCGATACCCGTGCGACGACAGCGCCGGATGGTGGAGGAGACAGGACCGCACTGCGTGCTGGCCGAGCCCGGACTCGATCAGTTCCCCACACTGGACGCCCCCCGCGTCACACTCGCCCCCCTCGCCGACGGCCCGCTGCACCAGGCCCCCGGGCAGGAGCCCGACGACGACGCGCTGTTCCACATCGTCTACACCTCGGGGACGACCGGGAACCCCAAGGGCGTACGTATCAGCCGGCGTTCGGTCCGCGGCCGGCTGGAATGGATGTGGCAGGATCACCCGTTCCCCGACGACGCGGTACTGGCCGTCCAGAAATCCGTGGCGCTGGTCGCCTCGCCCTGGGAGCTGCTGGGCGGACTCCTGAAGGGCATTCCGTCCGTCGTGCTCGGCACCGACGAACTGCTCGACCCGGTGCTGTTCGCCGCCGCCGTCGAGCAGGAGCGGATCACGCATCTCTTCCTGACCCCGCAGCTGATCGCCGGGCTGCTGGAGGAGAGCGCCAAATACCCCGACGGGCACCGGCCCGTGCTGGTCACCAGTGGTGCCGACACCCTGCCGGTGGACACGGTCCTGCGCTTCCGCGAGGTCTGGCCCGACGCCACGCTGCTGAACCTGTACGGCATGACGGAGACCGCCTCCAACGTCGCCGCGTACGACACCGCCCGACTGCCCGCGGACGCCGAACGCGTCCCCGTCGGCAGGCCCGTGGCGGGTGCCTCGCTCTCGGTCCGCGACCGGCTCGGCCGACGGCTGCCATCCGGTGTGACAGGCGAGGTGTGGGTCTCCGGGCCTCCGCTCGCCCTCGGCTATCTCGGCGGCGACGGCGAAGACCGCTTCACCACGGACGACGCAGGAGTCCTGCACTACCGGACCGGGGACCGCGGCCGCCAACTCCCGGACGCGGTACTGGAGATCACCGGACGCGCCGACAACCAGATCAAGGTACGCGGCTACCGCGTCGAGCTGGAGGAGATCGAGGCCACGCTGCGCAAGGCACCGGACATCACCGACGCGGGGGCGTACGCGGAGAGCGAGGGCGGCGAAGCACGCATCGTCGCCTGTTTCACCGCCGACGAGGAGAGCGGCCCCGCCGCACTGCGCGGCTATCTGCGCGACCGGCTGCCCGACTACATGCTGCCCGCCCGTATTCAGCAGGTCCCGCGGCTCCCGCTGAGCACCAATGGCAAGCTCGACCGCACCGCCCTGCGCACGCTCGTGGCGGGCATCGGGCAGGAGCAGGCGGCCGGATTCACCCCGACCGACGACACCGAGGCCGCCGTCGCCGCCCTCTGGCAGGAACTGCTCGGCGCCCCACCGGCCTCGGCGGACCAGAACTTCTTCGACGCCGGAGGCCACTCCCTGCTCGCCGTGCGGCTCGCCAACCGGCTGGCCAGGACAGCGGGCCGACGCGTCCCACTGCGCCGCATCCTCGGCGCACCCACCGTCCCCGCGATCGCCGCACTGTGCCGCGAGATCCAGCAGGAGGAACAGGCATGAACGTCCCATGGTTGAGCGTCCAGGGCGAAACCCCACCGGACAGTGCGGTCGGCACCCTCGCCGTCTGCTTCGCACCCACCGGCGCCCACGGTTCGACGTTCGCGAACTGGCGGGGCCGACTGCCCGAGGACACCGCACTCGCGCTGATCACACCGCCGGGCCGCGGCACCCGCGTCGACGAGGAACCCGTCACCGACATGACCGCCTACGCGGATGCCGTGGCGGCCGAGATACGCGCACTGCGGGGAGGGCGGCGACTGGTGCTGATCGGCGTCAGCCTCGGTGCGCTCCTTGCGTACGAGACGTGCTGCCGGTTGCTCGACGCCGGGGTGCCGGTCGCGCGGCTGTGTGCGGTGGCCGGACAGTGCCCCGGTGACTTCCACGGAGACGGTGACGAGGTGACCGTCGAGGACGCCCATGCCTTCGCGACCGGGACCGGACTGACCGACCCGGAGCTGCTGGCGGACCCCGAGTTCGAGGAGGTGCTGCTGCCTCCCGTCATCGCCGATCTGCAGTTGGCCGCGGACTACGACGGCAGCCGAAGTCCCGTACCCCACGTCGAGTTGCGCGCGGTGTGGGCCACCGAGGACCCGCACGTGCCCGAAGTGACTGTGCGCCGCTGGGCCGACTGGACCCGTGACGAGTGCACTCTGCTGTCCGTCGAAGGCGGTCACTACGCCCACCAGGAGAACCCGGCAGCGGTCATCTCCGCCTGCCTGGACGGCCTTCCCGGAACCCGGCCGTCACGTCGTTCCGTGCTCGGCGCGGGAGCGACGGCCGTCGCGGGCACGGTGCTGGGCCTCGGTGCGGTGCCGGCCACGTCACCCAGAGCGTCCGCCGCCGCGCCGACCGCCGCGGGCAGTGTCTCCTTCGAGGGCGATCCCACCGACCCCGTGGGTCTCGCCGTGGCCATGATCCGGCAGAACACCAGCAACCCCGGCGACGGCGCGCTCACCCAGCCGTTCGCCCGGATGCTCCAGGGAATCTTCCGCGCGGCAGGGGTGGGCACCGAGATCGTGCCCACCCCCAAGGAAGGCAACGTCCACTTCTTCGCCCGCGTCCCCGGCAGCGGGCCCGCTCGGAAGAAACCACTGGTCCTGCTCGGCCACTCCGACGTAGTCCCCGCCATCGGTGACAAGTGGACGACGGACCCCTTCGCCGGAGACATCAAGGACGGCAAGCTGTACGGCCGCGGCTCGCTCGACATGAAGGGCGTCAACGCCGCATTCGTCGCCGCTCTGCTGCGCCATGTCCGCGAGGGCGCGGCCTTCGACCGCGACATCGTCTTCTGGTCCGACTGCGACGAGGAACAGGGGCCCTACGGGGTGCGCTGGTTCCTCACGGAACACCCCGGCAAGGTCGAGGCGGGCGCGGTCATCACCGAGGGCGGCTGGGTGCTCAATCAGCGCGACGGCAGGACGCCCATGATCGCCTCGCTCACCTGCAACGACAAGCGCTCCCTGCTGCTGCGCCTGGAGACCTCCTCGTACGCCACCCACACGTCCAAGCCATTCACAGGACAGGCCGTGATCCGGCTGGGGGAGGTGCTTGAGCAACTGGGGGAGTGGCGCGCACACATCCGTCCCAACGCGCTGTCCCGGCAGTACTTCGCCGAACTCGCCGAGGCCACCACCGACCGGTCGCTCGCCGAGGCCCTGCGCGAGATGCTCGATGCGCGTTCGGAACAGCAGCGGGACAGGGCCGGCGAGGCGGTGGTGCGGCTCAGCGAGACCCCTGAGCTGCACAACGCGATGCTGCGCACCACGCTCGCGTTCACCTCCGCGCAGTCCGGCTACTACCCGAGCATCGTGCCGGGCACGGCGACCGCGGAGTTCCGGGCCGCCTTCCTCCCCGGGGCCGACGACCCCGGCCGCATCGTCGCCGAACTGCGCTCGCTGATCGGCAACCGGGCGGCGCTGACGGTGGTCGGCAACACCGGGGAGAGCGAGCAACAGGCCCTGGACCGGCTGCGCGGCTATCTGGCCGTGCCCGACTCCGGCTACGACACGGACGTCTTCCGCGCCTGGCAGACAGCCGTACGCAGGACACACCCCGGAGTACGGGCCACCGCCTGTCAGTTCGAGGCGGTCACCAGCGCGGTGCCGTTCCGGGAACAGAACGTACCCGTCTACGGCATGTACCCGTTCACCGTGAACCGGGACATGCTCAAGCGCATGCACGGCACCGACGAACACATTGGCGTCGAAGCCCTGCGGCAAGGCACCGAAACCGTCTACCAGCTGCTGGCCGGACTGCGCACCGAGGCCTGACCCGACCGCCGTACGGGCGTTCCCGGCCGGGCACGCCCGTACGGTCGTCGGACCCCTGCCGTCATCCCACCCTCACCCAGTCGAGAGTGCGCTCGACCGCTCTCTTCCAATCGGCGTAGCCTTCGGCGCGCTGCTCGTCGCTCCACTGCGGCTCCCAGCGTTTCGACTCCTGCCACTGCTCCCGCAACTCGCCCTGGTCGCGCCAGAAACCGGTGGCGAGACCCGCCGCATACGCGGCGCCCAGCGCGGTGGTCTCGGCGACGACCGGGCGGCTCACCTGTACCCCCAGAACATCCGCCTGGATCTGCATGCACAGGTCGTTGGCCGTGACCCCGCCGTCGACCTTGAGCACATCGAGATGGACACCTGAGTCCTGTTCCATCGCCTCCACCACATCCCGGCTCTGATAGCAGATGGCTTCCAGAGTGGCCCGGGCCAGATGGGCGTTGGTGTTGTAGCGGGCGAGACCGACGATGGCGCCGCGGGCGTCCGAGCGCCAGTAGGGAGCGAAGAGGCCCGAGAACGCCGGCACGAAATACATCCCGCCGTTGTCCTGGACGGTTCTGGCGAGCCGCTCGCTCTCGGCGGCTTCGCTGATGATCTTCATCTGGTCCCGCAGCCACTGCACGGCGGATCCCGTGACCGCGATGGAGCCCTCCAGAGCGTAGACCGCAGGGCTCTTGCCGAACTGGTAGGCAACGGTGGTGAGCAGGCCGTGCTGTGACCGGATCAGCTTCGTGCCGGTGTTGAGTACGAGGAAGTTTCCGGTGCCGTACGTGTTCTTCGCCTGGCCCGGCTCGAAGCACACCTGCCCCACGGTGGCCGCATGCTGGTCGCCGAGCACGCCGGTGATCGGGATCGCGGCCCGCAGGGGCCGGGACGTGCGGGTGCGGCCGTACGACTGGGCGTCGGAGGACGGGTGGATGGCCGGCAGCATCACCCTGGGGATGCCGAAGATGCTCAGCAATTCGTCGTCCCAGTCGAGCGTCTCCAGGTTCATCAGCATCGTCCGGCCGGCATTGGTCACATCGGTGGCGTGGATGCCGCCGTCGGGGCCGCCGGTGAGGTTCCACAACACCCAGCAGTCCGTGTTCCCGAACACCGCATGGCCCTGTTCCGCAGCCTCACGGACCCCCTCGACATGGTCGAGGATCCACTTGATCTTCCCGCCGGAGAAGTAAGTGGCCGGAGGCAGACCCGACTTGCGGCGAATGACCTCGCCATGGCCCTCGTTCTCCAGGGCCTTGGCGATCGAGTCGGTCCGGGTGTCCTGCCACACGATGGCGTTGCAGTACGGACGGCCGGTGCGGGGGTCCCAGACGACGGTGGTCTCGCGCTGGTTCGTGATCCCGATGGCATCGAGATCGGTGGCGCTCAGACCTCCGGTGCGCAGAGCGTTCTGCATCACCGAGTTGGTACGCTCCCAGATCTCCACCGGGTCGTGCTCCACCCAGCCGGGGCGGGGCAGGATCTGTTCGTGCTCCAACTGGTGCTTGGCCACTTCGTTGCCGTCGTGATCGAAGATCATGAAGCGGCTGCTGGTGGTGCCTTGATCCACCGCGCCGATGAAGTCCGCCATGGCGTGCTGCCTCTCCTGAGTCCCCGCTCGATGAAGAACCGGGCGTCACTCCTCCGGTGGTATGGGGATGCTGCCTTCAGGCTCCGCCTCCGCGGTGGGCAGGAAACGGCCGACGAGGGTCTTGTAGAGGAACGCACCGACCAGGCCACCCACGAGTGGGCCCACAATGGGCACCCAGTAGTAGAAGTTCCCGTACTGGTCCCGCCACGCCCCTCCGTAGCCGGTGAGGAAACTCGCGAGCCGGGGCCCGAAGTCACGGGCCGGATTGATCGCGTACCCGGCATTGGTGCCCCACGCCATACCGATGCCCACCACGATGAGGCCCACGATGAACGGTCCGAGATTGGCGCCCGGTGGCGTATTGAGGAGATCAGTGACCGCGAAGATCAGCAGCACAAGAATGGCGGTTCCGATGACCTGGTCCCGCAGCGCCCCCCATTCGTGAACCGGAAGCGCGGGGTTCCCGTTGGCGGGCAGCGTCGAGAAAACGATTTGCGTCTTGAGCGTGTGCCCCGGGTCCGCCCTCGCCAGGGCCTCGGTGTAGTTCCATCGCACCACCAGTGCCCCGACGAACGCTCCTGCGAGTTGCGCGAGTGCGTAGGGAGCCACTTTCCTCCAGGGAAAATCCTTGAAAGCGGCAAGCGAAAGAGTCACGGCGGGATTGAGGTGCGCTCCACTCAGCCTGCCCGCCACATAGACACCCAGAGTGACTCCGAGACCCCATGCCCAGGCGATGCTGTCATGATTCCCGAGGCCCCCCGCCGGGTCCGTGAGCGCTCCGCCGGCCACGACCTGGGCCACCACACCACAGCCGAAGAGGATGAGAATCATCGTGCCGAGGAACTCCGCCGAGAGCTCCCCGACGATTCCCGACATCTTGAGCCGCTCCATGGGGCTCTCGCTTCCTGTCGAGTCACGACGGTTGGCGGCATAGATCCACACATGAGCGTAGACGCAGAGAATTGGTTCCGCATTTGGTGGCCGAAGCCTTGCAGTCGGTGCACGTCTCGCTTGGTGAAGGGGGTCGAACCCGGGCCCGCCGTCTGTCCACGTCGACGTTGTCGAAGAGTTCAGGCATGCTGCTGAGCACCCGTACGCAGGCCGTCACATCGGCGTCGGTCAGTTTCCCGTCCACCTGGCGCAGCAGGGCCTGCTCGCGGGCGAGTGCGGCGGTGATCGCCGCCCTGCCGCCGTCGGTCGACCGGATCAACGAAGACCGCTGGTGAGCCGGGTTCGGGATGATCTCGACCAACTGCCCCGCCGCGGCGTCGGTGACCATGCGCTGCACGAACTGCCGGCTCAGCGCCTGTGCGCGGCCCGTCTGGGGGACCGTCATGGGCCCGTGCTCGCACAGCAGATCCAGGACGGCGCGCACGCCGACGGGCAGTCCCTCGATCCCGTGAGCCCGAGTTCCTCCCGGGCCGCGTGGAGGTCGGCCCCGACGGCTCCGTCCTTGCGCCCGGTCAGCACACACCTCCCGGATCGGCATGTCAGCGTAGTGGTGCAGCAGGATCGGGACGCGGTCGCCGAACGCCCCCACCTCACGGTCGAACAAGGCGACACCTTTGCGCACCAGGTGCCCCCGCTCGCCGAAACTCTGTCCGTACGTATGCAGAGTTTCGCGGGCACGGTAGCCGAGCAAGGTGTCCGGACGGTGCGGTGCGACGGGACGGGGTGCGACAGGACGGGGAAACCCTGCGGGGGTATCCTCGGGCTCGTACCGCAGGAGCCGTACGACCGAGAATTCGAGGCAGCCGTGGATCGCAGGCGGGCGCGCACACCGGGAGTGTCCCGGCTGCTCGTGCTGTGTGCCGTCCTGTGCGGGCTGTTCCTGATGCATGGGGCCCCGGCGAGCGCCGCCGAGGGCTGCCACGGCGCAATGGCCGTGCCCTCGGACGCGGCCATGTCCATGACGACGGGTGCCGGCCACACAGCCCTGACGGATGAGCACGGCACCGCCCACGCGGCCGCCACCATGCCCGGGATGACCGGCGAGTCGTGCGTATCGACCCACGCCCGCGACCGCCTGCTGCCGCTCCTCATGGCGCTGGGCCTCGTGGTTCTGGCCGTATGGGTGCTCGGGAGGCGACGTACGGCGGTGCGCGGACCGGCACGGCGGGGTCCGCCGTTCGCCGGCAGGGATCTACTGCTCCAGGTGTGCATCGCGCGGACGTGACAGGTGTCCGCCGGCTGCCGGCCATCAGGCCGGACCAGCCGGATGATCCTGCCCCTTTCGCGCGCCACCGACGTGGCGCATCCACCCGGAAAGAACGTGTGATGTCCACTTCTCTGTCTTCCCCTGCCCGCCGCCGTGCGCTCGCGACCGCCGGCATCGTCGCCTCACTCGCTCTGACGCTGGCGGCCTGCGGCTCCTTCGAAGAATCCAGGACCGACGGCTCGTCCATGCCCGGCATGGACCATGGCTCCGCCGGCGCCTCCGCGCCTGCCACCCCCGGCAGTGCTTTCAACGACGCGGACGTGAAGTTCGCGCAGCAGATGATCCCGCACCACCAGCAGGCCATCGAGATGGCGGAGCTGGCCGACGGCCGCGCCGCCGACCCCGAGATCAAGGAACTGGCCGGCGCGATCGAGAAGGCCCAGGACCCCGAGATCAACACCATGAAGGGCTGGCTGACGTCCTGGGGCAAGCCGCTGCCCTCGGCCTCGTCCTCGATGGGGGACATGCCCGGCATGGACCACGGCCCGGACGGTTCGGGAATGCCCGGGATGATGTCCGGCAAGGACATGAGCGACCTCGAGGCCGCCAGGGGCAAGGACTTCGACAAGAAGTTCGCCCAGCTCATGATCGGCCACCACGAGGGCGCGGTCACCATGGCCGAGGACGAGCAGAAGAACGGCAGCAACGCCGGCGCGAAGAAGCTCGCCGGCGCCGTGATCACGGCCCAGACTGCCGAGATCGAGAAGATGAACAAGATCATCGCCAGGCTCTGACGCCCGGCAGGGGATGCGGGCCTTCGTCGTGCTGAAGGTCCGCACCACCTTCCCGTAACTCCGAGGGGCCGGACGAGCCCGGCCTCCCGGAGTCACGCGGTCGCTCAGTCCGTATCCGGGGTCGCGAGCAGGTCGCCCACCTCCTCCGCGGTGGTGTCCCGGAGCTCGTCCGCGAGGAGCAGCCAGCGGGTGATGCCGACCGATTCGAGGAACGGCAGGTCGTGGCTGGCGATCAGCAGCGCACCCTCGTAGGACTCAAGTGCACTGGTCAGCTGCCGCACGCTGGCGATGTCGAGATTGTTGGTCGGCTCGTCCAGCATCAGCAGCTGTGGGGCCGGTGCGGCGAGCATCGTCGCCGCGAGCGCGGCACGGAAGCGTTCCCCGCCCGAGAGGGTGCCCGCCGGCTGTTCCGCGCGTTTCCCCTGGAACAGGAAGCGCGCGAGCTGGGAGCGGATGTGGTTGTCGGTGACCCCGGGAGCCATGCGGGCGACGTTCGCCGCGACGCTCAGCTCCTCGTCCAGCACATCCAGCCGCTGGGGAAGGAACCGCAGCGGTACGAACGTCCTGGCCTCGCCGGACAGCGGAGCCAGCTCGCCGGTGAGGGTGCGCAGCAGTGTCGTCTTGCCGGCGCCGTTGCGTCCGACGAGCGCGATCCGTTCGGGTCCGTGCACATGGAGGTTGCCCTCGTGCAGCCGGCCGAACCGGGGACGCAGTTCGTGCAGGCTCAGCACGGTGCGTCCGGTGGGAACGGCGGTGTGGGGAAGGCTCACCCGGATCTCGGCGTCGCTGCGAATCGCGTCCGCGGCCTCTTCGCGGCGCTCGCGCGCCTCACTCAGCCGGTCCTCCTGGAGGCCGCGAAGCTTGCCCGCCGACTCCTGGGCGGACCGCTTCCGCGCGCCGGCGAGGATCTTCGGGAGCCGCCGCTCGGCCTCGATCTTCCTGCCGTGCCGCTGGCGGCGCGCCAGCTTCACATGGGTCTCCTCCAGCTCGCGCTTCTGCCGGCGTACGTCGGCCTCGGCGGCCCGCAACATCCGCCCGGCGGCTTCCTGTTCGGTGGCCAGGGCTTCTTCGTAGGCGGACCAGCCGCCTCCGTACCAGTTCACGGATCCGGAGCGCAGTTCGGCGATGCGGTCCACGCGCTCCAGCAGTTCGAGGTCGTGGCTCACCACGACGAGGACACCGGAGCGCCAGGAGTCGACGGCCTCGTAGAGCCTGCGGCGGGCGAACACATCGAGGTTGTTGGTCGGTTCGTCCAGGAGGAGAACGTCGGGACGCTCCAGCAGCAGTGCGGCCAGCCGCAGCAGAACGGTCTCCCCGCCGGACATCCGGCCCACGGTGCGGTCCAGTTCGACATCGCCGAGTCCGAGTGACCCCAGTGTCGCGAGGGCTCGTTCCTCGACGTCCCAGTCGTCGCCGATCGTCTCGAAGTGTTTCTCGTCCACATCCCCGGCTTCGATGGCGCGCAGCGCATTGCGTCGTCCGGCGATGCCCAGGGCCTCGTCCACACGCAGCGTCGTGTCGAGGGTGATGTTCTGAGGGAGGTGGGCGAGGCTGCCACCGACGGTCACCGAGCCCTGGGACGGGCGCAGTTGGCCGGCCAGCAGTCGCAGCAGTGTCGACTTGCCCGCGCCGTTGGTCCCGACGAGACCGGTGCGGCCGCGGCCGATGCTGAGGGAGAGCTCGTCGAAGACGGTCGTGCCGTCCGGCCACTGGAAGGACAGGGCGGAGCAGGTGAGAGAGGCGCTGGGGGCGGTGGGTGTTGCCATGGTGATCCTCGCAGTCGCAAGCGCGGTGAATGGGGGCTTCGTATGCGAGCACCACGCAGCGACCGAACCGAGAGGGAGGTGCGGCGGCCCGAAAGATCGAGGGACGGCTCATGCACCGAGGTCGCATCCACGCGGGGTCACGGGCAGGACTGAACACTGCCACTGCGTGACGGGCGTACGGCTGAAGCCGTACGGCGCGATGATCGCGAACCTCAGATGCGCAACGTCCACCTCTATCGGAGACAACAGAGCCGTTGGACACGATAACGACCCGTTGGACGAAAGGCAAAGCCTTGATCTCGTGCGGGGGAGTGTGACGAGCGGCCTGCGGGCCGCTTCGCCGGGAGGCCGGAGGGCATGGAGCCCTGGCGGGTGCGATCGGCCCGAGAAGTATCCGGATCGCATGCAAATGTTCCAGTATGGGCGATTTGCTTAGAAGTGATCTCTTGGTTCGCAAAGGGGCATTTGGGGAGAGTTGCGACCCTTGAGTACTGCCTGAATTGTCCCTTTTGGAAAACCTGTGGCGTGAGTCACGTCAAGAGTTCGGGACGCCGTTGCGTGCTGCCCGGTTCCCTTCTGTGGCGGGAAATTTTGCTTCGCGGTGTGAGGTGGATTACTGCCAATTCCACGATTCGATCTTGTAAATGAATTGTGATCCAAAAATAGGAGCTTGTTCCTTTCGATGTTTCTCGCCTACGGTCACCGTCAATCCGGACGGAACGCCGAATCCTGCCGCCGTCCGACAATCCGACCACTCATGTATGGCAGGAACGGGGGACCCAGGTAAGCCGCCGATCCGGTATCCGGAACGGCTCGGGGTGAAGCCGCATTCGCGTGCGGCCAGACATCTCCAGTCTGAACCCGACAGCTCACCTCGTAGGCGACGGAGAGGAATTCGCTATGTCTGCAACGGGTAACCACCGTCGTCGTAAGTCCACTTCGCTGACCCGCGGTCTCATCGCCGCGACCACGGGCGGAGCCGCTCTCGTGCTTCCGCTGATCGGTGCCGGCTTCGCCTCGGCAGCGCCGGCGCAGCCCGTCGCCGCCGAAAAGGCTGCGGTGTCGACCGTCAAGGAAAAGGCCGCACAGAAGGCCGCGCCCATCATCTATTCCGTGGCCGCGGGCGACACCCTTTCCAAGATCGCGCGGGTGCATTCGCTCAGCGGTGGCTGGCAGAAGCTGTACGAGGACAATCGAGAGATCATCGGCGACAATCCTGCAGTGCTTCGGCCGGGCATCAAGCTGACGATCGGCGCCCAGGCCGAGTCCAAAACTTCCGCCACTGCCGCACCGGCCGCGAAGCCCGCGACGTACACGAACAATCTGGACGGCTGGATCAAGGAGTCGCTGGCCGTCATGGCCAAACACGGCATCCCCGGCAGCTACGACGGAATCCACCGCAACGTCCTGCGCGAGTCCTCGGGCAACCCCCTGGCCATCAACAACTGGGACTCGAACGCCGCCAAGGGCACGCCGTCCAAGGGGCTCCTGCAGATCATCGACCCGACGTTCCGTGCCTACCACGTGCCCGGTACGCCGTTGGACAGCTACGACCCGGTCGCCAACATCACCGCAGCGTGCAACTACGCCGCCGACAAGTACGGCTCCATCGACAACGTGTTCGGGGCCTACTGACGCACAGCAGCGCCGATGGCGGTTCAGGACCGACGGGTGGCGAGGGGCCGAACAGGCTCCTCGGAAGGGACCGCACCCGCCGGTCAGGGACCGCCTTTCGGCTGCCCACCCGCGTGGACGGCATACGAAGGCAACGTCATGTGGGGCGTCGGCGGGTGCCAGGAACGGTCACATGGCCCGCGAGCCAGGAGAGCAGGGGCTCCAACTCCTCCGCCGCTTCGAGCACGGCGTCGACCAACGCCGACGTGTGCTGTGCGCAGTCCCCGCCGAGGGGACGGGCAGCGGAGACCGAGCGGTACCGGAGCAGGTCGGCACGGGGATGACCGGCGTCATGGCCGCGCGGCATGCGCTTCATGGTGTCCCCGGTGATCCCGTACCCCTGAGCCCCCAGTGCCTCGATGGCGCGCACCAGCTCGGGGCCACTGCCTTGCGCGGCAACGGCCGTGCGGAACAACGGGACCTGCCCAGGGTCCGGGTAGGTCCAGCCGCCCTTGATCCGGAGCCCGTCGAGGTCGAAGCGGAGACCGATCTCGACGTTGCGTGCGATCCGGATCACCGCCACTTGGTGCTGCCACCACCACGGGTCCTTGCGGAACCCCCAGACGGAGAAGTCTTCGTAGGCCTGGTCCGCGTCGGCCACATCGTTCAGCAACGCGATCATGGGCTGCCGTACGAGACGCTCCCGGTCCTTTCTGCGCTTCTCGCGAGCTTCTTGCGAGGGCATACCCTCCAACTGCAGAAGCAGCTCGAACGCTTGCTCTGTCCAGCCGCTGAATGCTCTACTCACGCAAGAGATCCTAGTGATCCGGGACTTGAGGGTGGGCGCGCACCGGGCCCTGGGCCGTAGCAGTGGCCTGCTGGGTCTCGTACGCGGCCGGCGGGGCGGTTCAACCGCCGGATCACGTCTGTACCGGTGTCCGAGGGGGCTGCGGGTGCCATCCGTTCGCGCCTGGCCTCGATGAAGCCCAGGCGCCTCGGCGCGGCCGAACGGCTGAGGGAGCCGCCCAGGACCCCCGTTATACGTCCGATCTGTTGGTGGAAGAGGTGGAGGGCGAGCCGGCGCCCGAATGGGATCAGTGGCCTCTCTTCTGGAACAGGCGCAAACACGCATACGGTTCCTGGTCGCGAGCAGCGACAGGCCTGGACTATTGATCGGATCTATTCCGTGTGCGAACCCTGGTGCGGCCCGGATGTGCGCAGTAGAGTCCCCTCCCAGCTCAGTGGTCTATGCCACTACGTCGGAGGTTGGGGAATGCGTCGCACACGCCTGCCACGAGCCGTCTGGCTGCCCGCCGTTGGCGCCTGCATCGCTGCCGGAGCCCCGGTTACCGGGAGCGCGGGTGCGGTCGAACCCCCCGTGGCGCAGCCGGACAATGCTCCGTCCGTCGTCCCGCCGCTGAAGAACTGGTCCGGTGGCAGCGGAAGCTTCACATGGCCCAGTGGGGCGACAACGCCTACACCATGCCCGAGGCGTATCCGCTCAACTATCTGCGCCGCCCGCTGCAGATACTCGCCTCCACCGCATGGGGCAGCCCCCGACTGGCCGGCTACCTCGATTACGAGGTCCTCGCCGACAGGATCGGCAATCCGCCCGGGCTGCCCGAAGTCGTCGATCCCGCGGCGCGCCCGGCCGGCGGTACAGCCTTCGGACCGAGCGGCGCTGCGAGCGCGTTCGACGACGACCCGGACACCGCGTTCGTCGCGAGCACCGCGGGAGCCGCAGCCGGGCTCGACCTCGGCGCCGACGGCGCGGAACGGCTCGCCGGTCTCAGGCTGCTCCCACGCAGTAACTCCTCCGCCGATCTGGCCTCGCTGGTGGGCGGGACCGTCCAGGGCTGCACCGACGGACCGGACGTCGGCTGTCACACCCTGGCCACCGTCCAGTGGACGCCGACCCGCGACTGGCTGACCCTGCCCGTCGACGATGCCACCCGTTACCGCTGGGTCCGCTTCAGCGGTGCACCATCGGCCAGGCCGGCACTTGCGGAACTGCAGATCCTGACCAGTCCCACCGAAGTCCGGCTCACCGTCGATGCCCCGCGCACGCTCGACCCGGCTCGCGCCAACACCGTCCGGGTGGTGGTCACCAACCCGACCGGGCACGCAGTGCCGCAGGCGCAGGTGCGCCTCGAAGCCCACCATCTGCTCGACAACACCACGCCCGGCGCTCTGCCCGGCCAACGGTCCGTCACGATTCCGCCCCGGCAGAGCCGCACAGTGGAATTCTCCATCGGACCAGGAGCAGAGGTGACCCCCGGCACGTACCGGCTCGTGGCCACGGCCGACTTCCGGCACACCGATGACGATCCGGCGGCCCGGAGCCGGGTACGGGCGACGACTGTCACCGTCGTCGCTCTGCACGACCTCGCCCAGGCCTTCGACAACATCGCCGTCACCCACGACAGCAACCCCCAGCCGGGGGACGTCGACGGAGCGCAATCCAGCTTCTCCGCCGAGGGCCTCGCGGCCGCCGGTGTCGGTGCCGGAGGCAGCGTCGACTCCGACGGCCTCGCCTTCACCCTGCCGACCGGCTTCGTCGGAACCGAGGACAACGCCCTCGCCCACGGCCGGCTCATCCCCCTGACCGGTCATGCGTCCCGCGTCGGCCTTCTGATGACCGCCACGTACGCCCCGGCCTCCGGCCTGACCGGCACCGTCACGGTCACCTACACCGGCGGAACCAGCAGCGCACTCCCGATCACCGTCCCCGACTGGAGCGCCACGAGCGTCCCGAAGGGAACGGTGATCGCGGCCGACGGAGGCAAGGTCAACGGCAGCGGCCGGGCACAGAGCACACGTACCGCAAAGCTCTACACAATCGCAGTGGACGTCGACCCGGCCAGACAACTCGCGTCGATCACCCTGCCGTCCGGGCCCCAGTACATGGGCTCCAAGACACCGGCACTCCACGTCTTCGCCATCGCCAGGGACCGCCGCACCGCCTGAACCGGGCTGCGACCCGGTGATCCGGACCGCAACGCCCGGCGTGCGCCCGCCGACGCAGGCCTCACTCCTGGGCGCTCTCCGCCGGCCGCTCCGGCTTCTGCGGCGGAGGCCTCGGAACCGTGGCCGCCGCTCCCTCCCGGACGGACTCCACCACCGCCTCGTGAAGGCGCCGACTGTCGGCCTCCGAGCAGCACGGCACCGGGCTGCCCGACATGGTGAACCAGTCGATCGCACCCGTGTACTGCACAGTGACCTGGGCCGTGTCATCGGCCCAGGTCGTGTGAACGGTCAGGTCTCCGGACAGGACGCCGACCTCGTCCGTGAGCACGCCACCGTGCCCGGAGAAAACGCCGCGAGTCGTCCATGACGCCCAAGCCATGTCTCCAGGCTGGCATCAAGACCGTGGATGCGCGACCCGCGGCCATCCGCGCATCGCGGCGCTCCGGGACGCCCGCACCCTTCCGGAATCTGGAATGGGCGAAACTTTGCACCGGATCCTGCTGCGGTTCCCGCACCCACCGATCCCCATAGAATGACGCGTTCTTAACGCCAAAACGTCAGATCTGCTCATCGAAACAACGAATTCCGAAGGTGAACAGCTCTTGACCTGCTGAACTCGTCAGGATTGCATGTCGCGCTGGGAGCGACGAAACCACTCACCACGTCCTCGTCTGGAGGCGATACCGCTCCCGCGCTCAGACACCGCACCTGTTGATCGGAATCGCACGATGACCGAAACGCTCAGCGCTCCCCAGGCGCTCGCCCCAGCGACCGGCCCCACTCCACAGAAGCTCAGGCGTTCCATCGGCGTCGTGGGCGGGACGCTGCTCACGCTCTCCTGCGTGACGCCCGCTTCGACACTCTTCGTGGTCGTACCCGACCTGTTCTCCAGCCTGGGCACGTACACCGCCCTCACCATCGCCATCGGCTCGCTGCTCTGTATCGCGGTCGCCTTCTGCTACTCGGAGCTGGGCACCCTCATACCGAGCGCGGGAGGTGAGTACGCCATGGTGTCGACCATGGCGGGACGGCTGGCCGGGTGGCTCGTCTTCGTGCTCTCCCTGCTGGTCGTGATGATCGTGCCCCCGGTCATCGCCATGGGGACGGCCGACTATCTCGCTCCCGTCGTGCACATTCCGGCTCCCGCCGCGGGCGCCGGGGTCATGGTCCTGGCCACCCTCGCCGGTCTCCTGGACCTGCGCGCCAACGCGTGGATCACCGGGATCTTCCTCGTCCTCGAAGTGATCGCGGCGGGCGTCGTCGCCGTTCTCGGCTTCGCGCACTCCGAGCGCGGGGCCTCCGCCCTGGTGCACGGGTCGGTCGCCTCGGGCAGCACGACCTCCACGGTCACCGCGATGATGGTGGTCTCCGGGCTCGCGATCGCGCTCTTCATCACCCAGGGCTTCTCCACGGCCGTCTACCTCTCGGAGGAACTGGAGAACCCGCGGCGCAACGTGGCCCGCACCGTGCTCGCCACCCTCGCCATCTCCACCGCGGTCATCCTCGTCCCGGTCATCGCCATCACGCTGGGCGCCCCGGACCTCGCGGCCCTGACCTCGGGCGACCTCAACACCATGGTCGCCGCCTGGTCGAACTCGGCCGTCGGTACGTTCGTCAGCCTCTGCGTGGCCCTCGCGATCATCAATGCGGGCATCGTCATGGTCATCCAGAACTCACGGGTCCTGTTCGCCTCCGCCCGTGACAAGGCGTGGCCCGAGCCGATCAACAACGCCCTGTCCCGACTCGGCCGGTTCGGCTCCCCGTGGGTGGCGACCCTGGTCGTCGGCATCCCCGGCGCGGCGCTCTGCTTCGTCAACCTCGACACCCTGTACGGCGTCACCGGCGTCTCCGTCACCGGCATGTACCTGCTGGTCGCGGTCGCCGCACTGCTCTGCCGCCGCGGCACGCACCGCGATGCACCGGCCTGGCGCATGCCCCTGTGGCCTGCGATTCCCGTACTGCTCATCGCCGTGCTCGCGTACATCCTGACCCAGCAGGAGACCGAGTACCTGCTGTGGACCGGCGGGATCACAGCGGTCGCCACGCTCTACTGGGCGCTGTATCTGCGGCCCCGCCGGGAGACCCGCTGGCTGGTCAGCATTCCGGAGGACGCACAGTCCTGACCGGATGACCGGGACTCGCGACCCGCATCCCGCACACTGCCCGGCCCGCTGAGCCGTCACCCCGGATAGGCCGGGGCGACGGCGGAGGTCATCAGCCGGCGGGCCGCACCGGTGCCGTCGGCCGGGACGGTCCACAGGTCCGAGCCGTAGTCGCCGGGGAGGGCGTAGACGAGGGTGGAGTCGTCCGCCCACACCGCCTGGTCGTCGATGTTGCGCCGCTCGGCGGTCGCGGTCTGCGACATGCGGCGCAGATCGAGCACATACAGCCGCCACGGGGCGTCGGGCGAGGCTCCCGGGACGCGCTTCTTGTAGGCGATGCGGGTGCCGTCCGGCGAGAGCGAGGGGCATTCGACGTTCTCGTGCAGGGTGGTGAGGGTGCGGGCGGTGACGTCGCCCCGGACGAGGTAGGTCCGGCCGTGGGTCGCCAGGGTGGCGTAGAAACGGGAGTCGTCGGCGAACGTGACACCCCAGATGTTGACGTCCGAGGCGCGGTAGGGCCTGCCGTCCTTGGTGACGGTGTACGTCTCGAGGTTGTCGTCGATCGCCCAGGTGCGGGTGTCGACGATGGCGGTGCGGGTGGAGAAGTCGGTTCCCGCGTAGGAGTCCCCGCTGACGAAGACCGTCCAGGCGACCAGATGGCCGGACGGTGCGACCCGGGCGCGGGTGGGAACACCGGCTGCCGGGAAGCGGTGCAGCTCGTGGAGGTGCGAGTCGAGTACGACGGCCCGATAGGTGTCCTGAAGCGCGCCGTGCCGGGCCTGCAGACAGATTCCGGTACCGGCGGCCGCGTGGAAGCGCAGGCATTTGACGCCGGACACGGTCCGCGCACCGTCCGGCCGGTCGGCGGGCACGGTGGCGATCTCGTCGCGGTGCGGGCCCCAGGCCAGGTTGCGTACCAGCAACTGACGGTCTCCGGCCGTCCGGAGCGAGACAGTACCGCTGCGGACGGGTGGGCCACCCGCCTGCTCCTGGTCGCGTCTGTCGGACCGGTCCGCGGCATGCAGCACCGCCGCGGTCCCGGCCGTCCCGAGCAGCAGGACGGCGAGGAGCAGGGTCACCAGACGGTTGGTTCGGCTCATGTGGACACCTCATCCGTGTCACGGTCTGCGGCACACTTCGCGTCACGATCGGTGCCGCGCAGGACGATCGAGGCCGTCAAGGCACTCACGGCCAGCGCGGCGGCCGTGACGGTGAGACTCGTCCGCCCGCCCCACAGGCTCCAGGCGGAGCCGAACGCAAGTGAGCAGGCGAACCTTCCCAGGGCCTGACCGGTACCCACCAGCGCCTGCCCGGCGCCCTGGTGCTCCGCCGGGACGGCCCCGGCGGTGGCGGCGGCGAGCACTCCGTCGGTGGCGGCGTAGAAAGCGCCGTGCAACACCAGCACGGCGATCAGCACCGTGACACCCCGCAGCGGGGCCAGCACCAGGCCGTAACCGAGCAGCAGGCTGCCGTGGCCCGCCAGGAACAGCCGACGGCGGCCGGTGCGGTCGGCGAGCGCGCCCATGGGTACGGCGAGCAGCAGGAAGGCGGCGGCCGTGCCGAGCGGAAGCAATGGGAAGAGCTGGGCGGGCAGCCGCAGTTCGCGCTGGAGCAGCAGATAGAGGAACGAGTCGCTGACGGTGGTGAGGCCGAGCAGGGCGGCGCACAGGGTGAGCCTGCGCAGTCCGGGGCGGCGCAGCAGGGCGACCGAGTCGCGCAACGCGGGGCGCTCCCGGGACGGCTCGGTGTCCTTCGGAGTGAACTGTCCGGGCACGAAGAGGACCAGCACGAGGACCCCGAGCGCGGCGACGCAGCCGCTCACTGCGAAGACCGCGTCGTAGCCGTCGACAGCGGCCCGGAGAACGGCGAAGGCCGCCAGCGGTCCGAGCAGGGCGCCCGTGGTGTCCATGGCGCGGTGCACGCCGAACGCTCTTCCGCGGTGCTCGGGCCGGCTGGCCAGCGAGATCATCGCGTCCCGGGGCGCGGTTCGCAGGCCCTTGCCGGTGCGGTCCACCGCCAGCACAGCACTGATCACGGGAAGGCTGTGGGCGAACAACAGCACAGGCTTGCAGAGCGCGGACAGACCGTAACCGATGCCTGCCACCGACTTGTGCCTGCGGCCACCACCCCGGTCGGCGAGGTGGCCGCCCAAGAACCGTACCAGGGCGCCGACGCCGTTGTTGATGCCGTCCAGCACACCGAAGCCGAGCGGCGACAGGCCGAGGACGGTGACCACGTACAGCGGCAGGACAGCGGTGACCATCTCCGAGGAGATGTCCGTGATCAGACTGACGGCGCCGAGAGCAAGGACAGTGCCGGGTACCACGGCCGGCCGCCGCCCCGGACCGGTGTCCGGGGCGGCGGTATCGGCACTGCGGGAGTCTGCGAGATACACAGATGTCAGTTCCAGATGCCGGAGATGTCGGACGCCGAGGCCGCGTTGCCGGCGTGCGTCGTCAGGCCGGCCAGGTCCTCCAGGGTGCGGAGCACGTTGTAGTGGTTGTAGGTGGCACCGCTGGAGCTGCCGGGGGTGACGTGCTGACCGTAGAAGACGGTGGGGATGCGGTTCCCCGACAGCTTGTTGTCCTCGTCGAACGTGACGACCAGGAGGCTGTTGTGGGTCTTGGCCCAGTCGGCATAGGCGCCCAGCTTGTTCTTGATCCATGTGTCACCGGTGGAGACCGAGCAGTCGTGCATGTCGCTGCACAGGTTCGGTACGACGAACGAGACCTTCGGCAGGGCGGTGAAGTCGGCCGGGAACTGCGTCATGGTCTTCGCCGCGCTGGTCGGCACATTGGAGAAACCGAACCAGGGATTGTGCTTCTGGGCGTAGTCACCGCTGCTGCAGACGGTCGAACCCTGGCTGGGCAGCGTCTCGTTGTAGCTCGCCCAGCTCTTTCCGGCGGCGATCAGCTCGGAGGCGAGATTGGGCGCGGACAGGGAACCGACGCCCACGCAACTGTCGTCGGTGCGGCCCTGGTTGGAGCCGGAGAACAGCATGTAGTAGTTCGGCTCGCTGGGGTGGGTCAGCCCGAAGGACTGGGTGAGGCCGGCGCCGCCCGCCTTGAGAGTGTTGTTGATGTACGGGGCGCCGGAGGCACCGATCACCTGGGTGTAGGCGTGGTTCTCCATCACCACGACCACCACATGATCGGGGGCCGGGAGACCGGCGGCCTGTGCGGTGGAACCGGTGGTGGCCCAGAGACCGATCGAGGCGGCGGCGAGAGCCACGGCCCCGGCCAGCGCGGTGAGGGAGCGTCGGCTGCGCCTGGACGCCTGAACTGCGGTCATGACTGTCCTCCGGACAGAAGTGACGAGCACACGGGTGTGGGGCGTCGCAACCCTAGGAGCCACCGGGTGGACTCGGCCGCGTCCCGTGCATGAAGAGCAGGCGAACCTTTCCCCACCATTCTGCCGCGCGGTGGGCGGACCACGCTGCGCCCGCGGCGGCCCGGTCGCGATGCCCTCCCAGGGGCCCGATCGCCTGACCGGGAACGGTCTGTCGGCCCGGCGACGAAGCCCGCACACCCATGGGCCATCAAGGTGGGACCAGGAAATCGCCACATCGTCGGAGTACGGGAGCCGGAGCGAGATGAGTGTCGAGCGCGTGGGAGTCGTTGTCCACCAGGGCCGTCCCGAGGCTGCTGCCACGGCGCGCGTCGTACGCGACTGGTGTGCGGGCGAAGCCGTTCCGTGCACGGACATCGATGTGTGGCGCGGCGACGCGCGCCGCCGTGGCGGACGGGAGGAGGCCGATGTCGCGGGCAACCCCGATCTCATCGTGACGCTCGGAGGAGACGGCACATTTCTGCGCGGCGCCAGGATCGCGGCCAAGAACCACGCCGCCGTTCTCGGGATCGACCTGGGCCGGGTCGGCTTCCTGACCGAGGTGCCGGCCGAGGACGTCGTCCGGGCGCTCGACGCCGTCCACCACGGACGGGCGGACGTCGAGGAGCGCATGACGCTGACGATGAGGACTTCCCGCGTAATCGAAGTGCCCAAGGACATCGACGCCCTGATGGGCTACGGACGACGTCCGATGCTGCCGCCTCCCCATGTCGACCTGGAGGCGGAGGCCGCGGAGGAGGGCTGGGGCGTGGCGCTGGATGTCACGGCCCTCAACGACGTCGTCGTGGAGAAGCTCGCGCGCGACCGGCAGGTGAGTCTCGGCGTCTATATCGGCGGCCGGCTCCTCGCCTCGTACTCGGCCGATGCCGTCATCATGGCCACCCCCACCGGGTCGACCGCCTACAGCTTCGCCGCAGGCGGTCCGGTGGTGTCGCCACGCATGGATGCCGTCCTCTTCACACCCGTCGCCCCGCACATGACCTTCAACCGCACAGTGGTCGTCGCTCCGGACGAACCGATCGCGGTGCGGGTCCTGCCCCATTCGGGGCAGGGCGCGGTCACGATCGACGGTCAGCTGCGCGGCGTACTTGACGCCGGAGACTGGCTCGGGGTGTACGCGGCCCCGCGGCGTCTGCGCGTCATCAGGCTCGGCCCGCACGATTTCTACGGGCGGCTGCGCACCCGGCTTCGACTCACGGACGCTCCGGCCACGGCCGCCGACGGGGAGAGCGCGCCCCTGTTCCGTCCCGACGGCCCGGTCCCGCACGACCTGGCCCATCTCCATTTCTCCCCGGCCCCGGCGGACAGGGACGAGGCAGCCCGTGGTTGACCGGGCGGGGGAGAGCCGCAGGCTGAAGAATCGGAAAGGGAAGATCCGACATGTCGCACGACGAAGGAGTCCACATGCCCAGCAGTGCCGACCTTCCTGACGCCACCGGAGTGACGGCGCCCGACACCAAGCTGGCCGCCGCGGCCACCGAACTGGTGCGTGACGCGACCGACGACCTGATCTACCACCATTCCCGCCGTGTCTACTTCTTCGGCAGCCTGCAGGGGCAGAACAAGGGGCTGAGCTTCGACCCGGAACTTCTCTACGTCGGAGCGATGTTCCATGACCTGGGCCTCAACGAGGAGTTCCGCGGGAGCGGGCGCCGCTTCGAGGTGGACAGCGCCGACGAGGCACGGAGATTTCTGCAGAGCCACGGCGTGCCCGAGGACAGCATCCGCCGCGTCTGGACGGCGATCGCGCTCCACACGACGCCGGGAGTTCCACAGTTCATGGAACCCGAGGTCGCCCTGGTGACCGCGGGGGTGGAGTACGACGTGCTCGGCATCGGGTACGCCGACATCAGCGACGCGGACCGCGCGTCGATCGTTGCCCTCCATCCCCGCCCCGACTTCAAACAGCGCATTCTCCGGGCCTTCACCGAAGGCATCGAAGCCAAGCCGGACACCACTTTCGGCAATGTGAAGGCCGATGTACTGGAGCGATATGTACCCGGCTTCAAGCGGGGCAACTTCGTGGACACCATCCTGGATTCCCCTTGGCAGGAGTGAGGCTCCCGCAGGGCACGCAAGTCGGTGGACGCCTTCGTCCGGGCGCACCATGATGGGCGGTCCGAGCTGCGGCTCTTCGTGGCGAACGAGAGCCGTGGCAGCCACCCGCTCGGGGGTGTCCGTGTGTGACAGGGCAGGTCGAACGGCTCCGGGCCCCGCTGCGCTCCTCCCGCGCCCCTACGGAAAGGCCACGCCGTGCCGGTCGCCCTCGTGCTGCTGCTCGCAGGGACGTGGCTGCTCTCCGGCGCCCTGGTCACCGGAACCGATCCGCTTATCGTCGCTGTGGGCCGCACAGCGGTGTGCTGCGCGGTGCTCACCGCCGTCGCCGCGTCCAGTGCGGGCGGACGGGCCGATCTGCGCCGGGCCGCGGCCCGCCCGAGCACCGTATGGCTGCTGGGCCTGCTCGGCTTCGCCGGCTACGCGGCCGGTACCCTTCTGGCCATCCCGCGCATCGGCACCTCGCTCACCAACCTCGTCGTCGCGCTGATGCCATGCGCCTCGGTGGTGGTTGGGGCGGTGTTCTTCGGTGAGAGGTCCGGGCCGCGCAAGGCGGCGGGGGCAGTGCTGGCCTGCGCGGCAGCGGCCGGATACGCGGCGCTCGGCGCGGACGCGGGGGATCTGGACGGGACGGGGCTGCTGCTGGTGGCGGCCGCGACCGTGGCGTTCGCTGTGTACGGGTTCCTGTACCGGGAACGGCTGTCGGGGCTGCCGCCCCTCGCCGTTCTGCCCGTGCTGCTCGCGGCCGCCACCTGTCTGCTGCTGCCGATGGCCCTGCCCGCCCTGATCGCCCATCCGCCGACACTCGCCGCGACCGGCGGCATCGTGGTGCTGGGCGCGGCCGTCTACGCGCCCGCCTACCTCGTACAACACCGGCTCATCCTGCTCCGAGGGCCGGTCTTCACGGCAGCTGTGCAGCTGGCCGTTCCGTTCACCGTGCGCCTCGGCGACTGGGCGCTGGACACCGCGCCCGTGCCCTCGACCGCCGAACTGATGCTCCTCGCGGTGTGCTGTGCGGGGATCGCCCTCGTCACCGTCCAGCCGCACGACCGACTCGCCACTGCTGAGTAGTCGCGAAGCGGTCCTCGACGCCCTTCGACCACAGGCTCGTTCCGACCGGCTCCTCGGCCGGGCCGGCGGCTGCCGAGGCGCTCTTCGAGGAGATCGGTGGCCACGAAACCGAATTGTGACGGACGTCGGACGCGACTACCACATACGGACTTCAGAGAGCCGGCCAGCGCCGCCGTGTGCAGTTCATCGAGGTGCATTTCGTGACGCACGCGTACCGCAGAGGCGGCCAGCGCGACGCCGCACAGCGGCGCCGAACGGTGCGGTGCCGAGGCAACGACAGCTCGAACGAGTGCCTCGTTGATGCGGTTGACCTCCTTGCGCACCTCACTGAGGCCGGGGCGTACGGCGGGCGCCTTGGACGGATCGTCCTGCCACAGCCGGTGCAGCCCACGCTGCACCTCCTTGTTCGCCTCGATCTGGTCCCGGAAGATCTGTCGGGTCACCTCGGCGTCCCCGCCCAGATTCCGCGCCTGTCCGGCCACGGCGTCCAGCACCTGCTGCTCCCTGGCGGGATCATCGATCGGGCTGTCGGCGCCCCACTTCGCTGCGGCTACCAGGTCACCGGTGGCGATGCGCCGGGAAGAAAGTTCGGTGATGGAGAACAGCGGCGGGTGCGGACCGTCACCGCTCTCGGTGGCCGGGGTGGTGTGCGTCGCGGACACGGACGCCGGGGCGGCAGTTGTCACTCCGGTGAACAGCGCGGTCGCAGCTACGGCCGTGGTCAGCAAGTGGACCCATCTTGAGGTCTGTTGCACAGGAGTTTCCTGCCGATCGGTCGATGGTGCGAGGAGCGCGCCGAGCGCATCACGCACAGGCCAGGGACAGAGAGAACGCCTGGGCGTGGGCCGAGGTAACGAACAGGGCCTGACTCTGGTGCACCGACAACACCCCTGAGGCCGGACTGCTGTACGTGCCCACCGCCGACGGAGTACACGTGTTCGGTGCAGGAGACGATGTGGCGTTGCGCGGCCCGATTGCGTACCGGTGGTCGGACCGGCTCGCCCCGCATCTCGATCGCCCGGTCGAGCTCGACGGCCCCTGCGTACGCCACTCGGTCGTGCCGCCGTGGACATTGGAACGCCGGAAACCCTGGACTTGCCGCCGTTGGACGACTGCATGACGGCGCGGGTGCCGGCCGAGAGGGTTTCCGGGAACTCCGGAGTCATGGACACGCCGCCGGCGAATTCCAGGGCGAGGGTCCAGCCGCCGGCGCGGCCGAGCCCCGCACGCGGCCGATCGCCTACTGCGGCTGTGTCGCGATCTGGATCAGGTTGCCGCAGGTGTCGTCGAAGACGGCGGTGGTGACGGGGCCCATCTCCAGGGGCTCCTGGGTGAAGCGGACGCCGAGGCCGCGCAGGCGCTCGTACTCCGCCTTCACGTCGTCGACGGCGAACTGGGCGAGCGGGATGCCGTCCTTGACGAGCGCGTCGCGGTAGGGCTTGACGACCGGGTGGCCGGCGGGCTCCAGGAGGAGTTCGGTGCCGCCGGGCTCGTCGGGCGAGACGACGGTCAGCCACCGGTCCTTCTCGCCCACCGGGACGTCGTGCTTCTTCACGAAGCCGAGGATCTCGGTGTAGAAGCGCAGGGCCTTGGCCTGGTCGTCGACGAAGACGCTGGTCAGATGGATCTTCATGGGGTGCTCTCCTCCGGTCCGGATGTGTCGGGCACGAGCCATCGCTCGGCGATCTGCCGCAGCGGGGCTGTGTTCAGGTCGTGGAACTTGTAGCGGCCCTCTCGCCTGGTCTCGACGAGCCCGGCGGCCTCCAGCACGGCGAGGTGCTGGGAGACCGCCTGGCGCGAGATGCCGAGCCGATGCTTCATGGTCAGTCGCGAGCAGATCTCGAACAGTGTCTGTCCGGACTTCTCCGTGAGCTCGTCGAGGATGGTGCGGCGGGTGGGGTCGGCCAAGGCTTTGAAAAGGTCGTCGGCCACGACCACACGATAGGCAAATGCTCACTTGCCTATCAAGTCGAGGGTGCCGCGTCCCGAATCGGCCTGCCGTCGGGGGCGCAGGCGCGCGCGGGCAGCGAGGACGCGGTAGGTGGACCGGGCGACTTCGGGGCGGCCGGTGGCGAGCTGGATGGGGAGGAGCTGCCGGCCGAGGGCCTCGTTGGTCGTTCTGCGCTGAACGGCATCGAGCCGGCAGCCCCGCTCTGTCGGCGCAGCGCCGGGTTCCCGGCCCCTTGCGGGACGCTCCACGTAGCGACAGCACCAGGGGTGCCCGCCCGGTGGCCGGGGCGAGTGCTCTCAACCTGCCTGTCACCGTGAAGGTAGCCTCTTGTGATGCGTATCGGGATCGTCGGCACCGAGAACACTCATGTCGACCACATCGTCGGCCACCTCAACGTCCACGAGGCGGACGGCGACGCCCGCGTCGTGGCTCTCAGCGGCGGGCACAGTCGGCGCAACGACACGCTGGCGTCCACCGGAGGGATAGAAAAGATCGTCGACGAGCCCATCGGCCTGCTCGGACTGGTGGACGCCGTCATCATCGCGGACCGGCACGGTGCGCACCACCGCGACCAGGCGACCCCCTTCCTGACCGAAGGGCTTCCGGTATTCGTCGACAAGCCGCTGGCCTGCACCGTCGCGGACGCCCAGGCCATGATCGACACCGCCCTCGCCCACGACGCACCGCTCACGTCATCCTCGGCGCTCCGCTGGATTCCCGACACCGACGCGCTGGTCGCCCGGACTGCGCGGGGCGGGCAACCGCACGTGGTCGTCACCTCCGGACCTGCCGATCCCGACGGCGAGTACGGCGGGATCTTCTTCTACGGCATCCACCCGGTGGACGTAGCCCTCCGGCTCGCCCCCGGTGAGATCTCCGACGTACGCACGGACACCACCGACACCACAGTCAGCGCGTCATTCACCGCGGGCGGCACCCGTGTCCTCGTGAACTTCGTCAAGCCGAACGACACGCGCCAGATTCCCTTCCACGGAATGACGCTCACTCAGGACACCGTGGTCGAGCAGACCCTCACCCTCGACGCCCACTACTGCGTACCGGGTCTCGAAGCGTTCCTGGAGATGGCCCGTACGGGCAGGCCTCCGATCGGATACGGGGACTTGCTGCGCCCCATCGAGGTTCTGGAGTCCGTCGCCGCTGCCCTGCGCACGCGGTCGGCCGACTCCCGGTGAGGTGACGCCCCTTGATCCACCTGGACTTCGGCGGCCGCAGGGACGTCTGACGAGATCCCCGTGTCCACCGACCGGTGGACGTGTGGTTCAACTGGTAGGGGCTGCCGGAGGATTGGCTCTGCGGACCAGCATTTGAGGCATGAGAAACCTCAATCGCCCTGTACGTATGGCTCGTTGGAGCGCCAGGCATCCGTGGCGCGCGATCACCGGTTGGTTCGTCTTCGTCATTCTGTGTCTCGGCTTCGGGGTGGCCGTCGGCAGCAACGCGGCCACCACCGAGGACTTCTGGGTGGGGGAGGCGGGGCACGCCGAATCGATGGCCACCGAAGGCGGGCTGCAGCGCCGGCCCACCGAGCACGTGATGATTTCCTCCCGGTCCGGCCCACTGGACACGGCGGCGGCGGCTTCCGCGGTCCGCGACCTCACAGGCCGGATGGCCGACTTGCCCGAAGTGGACAGTGTGGCGGCCCCGGTCCGTTCCGAGGATGGCACGACTCTGCGTGTCACGGTGGTCCTGAAGGGCCCGGAGCTGGACGGCAAGAAGAATGTCGTTCCGCTCCTCGGCCAGACGGCGAAGGTGGCCGCCGACCACCCGGGCCTCGTCGTGGAGGAGACCGGATCGCCCGCCATCAGCAAGGGCGTCAACGACCAGCGTGGTGAAGACCTCGCCCTGTCGGAACGCATCACCCTGCCGGTCACGCTCATCATCCTGCTGCTCGTCTTCGGCTCGGTGGTCATGGCCGGTGTGCCGTTGCTGCTGGCGCTCTCCTCGATCGCCGCCGCCCTGGGCCTGGCCATGGCAGCCTCCCACTTCCTGCCCGACCCCGGGGTCGGGACCAACATGATCCTGCTCATCGGTCTGGCAGTGGGCGTCGACTACACGCTCTTCTACCTCAAGCGCGAGCGCGAGGAACGGGCCCACGCCGACGGCCGGCTCGGCCCCGAAGCGCTGGTGGAGCTCGCGGCGGCAACAGCGGGCCGGGCCATCGTGGTCTCCGGTCTTGCGGTGATCGTCTCCACCGCCACCCTCTATCTCGCCACGGACGTCATCTTCTCCTCGCTGGCGACGGGCACCATCCTGGTCGTGGCGGTCGCCGTGATCAGCTCTCTCACCGTGCTTCCCGCACTGTTGGTGAAGATCGGTCACCGTACGGGACGCCGTGCCGCCAAGAAGGCCGCCCGGCGGGCGCGCCGGGGCAAGCCGGTGGCCGAGAAGCCGGTGAAGCCCGAGAACGGGCGGGTGTTCGGCGCCCTGATGCGACCCGCACAGCGGCATCCCGTGATCACCCTGTGTGTATCCGTACTGGTCATGCTCGGTGTGGCAGCGCCGGCACTCGGCCTGAAGCTCATCGACCCGGGCAAGGACACGTTCTCGCGCTCCATCCCTGCCATGCAGGCGTACGACCGGCTGACCGAGAAGTTTCCCGAACTTCTCGTCAAGCACGAGGTCGTCGCCCGATCCACCCCGGACCGGGCCGGACAGGTGAAGCAGGCTCTGGCGGAACTGGGCCGGCGGGCCCAGACGGATCCGCTGTTCGCCCGGAACGCCGAGCCGGCGGTACACGCCTCGGCCGACGGGCGGATCACTGTCCTTGAGCTGGCTGTACCGTACCCGGCGCCCTCCGACCGGGCGATCGCGTCACTGGACCACATCCGGGAGAAATATCTGCCCGACACCGCAGGGAAGCTGCCCGGTGTGGAGACGGCGGTGAGCGGCGATGTGGCCCGCGGCCAGGACTACGTGGCGCACGAGAACAGCAAACTGCCGCTCGTCATCGGCTTCCTGCTGCTGTTGACCTTCGTGATGACCGTGGCGGCCTTCCGATCGGTGATGATCGGCCTGATCGGCGTCGTCCTCAACCTGCTGTCCGCGGCTGCCGCACTCGGAGCACTGGTCGCGGTCTTCCAAGGAACCTGGGCCGAGGGCCTGCTGGGCTTCGACTCCCTCGGCGCGATCGCATCGCGCGTACCGCTCTTCCTCTTCGTGATCCTCTTCGGCCTGTCGATGGACTACCAGGTGTTCGTGGTCAGCCGCATCAAGGAGGCCATGGAGCGCGGAATGACGGCTCGCGCCGCAGTGCTGGACGGCATCGGCCGGTCGGCAAAGGTGGTGACCAGCGCGGCGACGGTAATGGTCACGGTGTTCGCCGCCTTCGTCTTCCTGCACCTCACCGAGATGAAGCAGATGGGCTTCTGCCTGGCCGTCGCGGTGCTGCTGGACGCGGTGGTCATCCGGATGATGATCCTGCCGTCGATCCTTCTGCTCCTCGGGGAACATGCCTGGTGGCCCCTGCGTCGCTCGCGGCGGCCGGCGAACGCCGCCCACACCACGCGCCCGCTCCAGAACGTAGTCTGACGGACATGCTTCAACGACCGCAGCGCGGCGACCCGTTCTGGATATGGGCGCTCCACTGGTGGGAGGGTCTCTCCTGGGCGCTCATCGCACTCATAGGCCTGCTCACACTCGTGGGCGACACTCCTGCCGCCGCCAAGTCCGGGCTGCTTGCGCTGCTGGTCGTGCTCGCTCTCTGCTACGCGCTCGTGCGTGGCTTCCCCGACAACCCGGTACTGAGCCCGTACGGCTATCTGTGTGTGTTGATCCTCGCACTGGGCGGTCTCTCCTACCTCGGGGACGGTTTCGGTGTGCTGTACACCGTGACGCTGGCGCAGTTCGTCATCTTCGTGAACAGTCTTCGGTCCGCGATCGTCTACAGCGGGTTCGGCGCCCTGGCGATCACCGTCGGCGGCACCTTGAGGGAAGGCTGGGGAGCCGACGTCCTCACCACCAACACCATCTCGTCCCTCGGTGTGTACGCGGTGGGCGTGCTGATCGCGGCGCTGACGCCCAAGGCGCTGGATCTGCGGGACGAACGGGCCCAACTGCGTGAGGAGTTGAAGACAGCCCAACTGGAACTGTCCGAGGTGTACCAGCGCCAGGGCGCGGCGGAGGAACGCGAACGCCTCGCCCGGGAGATCCACGACACGCTCGCCCAGGGGTTCGCCTCCATCATCGTGCTCGCCGAGGCCGCCCGCTCCGGGCTCCGTGCCGACCCCGACCGAAGTGCCCAGCAGCTCCAGTCCATCGAGCAGACCGCCCGGGAGAACCTCGCGGAGGCCCGGGTCCTGGTGGGTGCCGCGCCCCGCAGCGGCGTGGCCGGCGGATCGGTCGCCACGACACTCCGCCGGACCCTGGACCGGTTCACCGAGGACACCGGCCTCACCGTCACGGCGGAACTGGCACAACCGACGGATGCCGAGTGCGACCAGCCGACCCGAATCGCACTGCTGCGGTGCACCCAGGAGTCCCTGGCCAACGTCCGCAAGCACGCGTCGGCATCTGCAGTGGGCGTCGTACTGGCAAGGCACCCCCACGGCATCGAGCTGGAGATCACCGATGACGGATGCGGATTCGTGGTCGAGGAGTCGCACGGCTTCGGTCTGAACGGTATGCGCAGACGCCTCGCCGAATTCGGCGGCGAGCTCACCGTCACCAGCTCGGTCGGCGACGGCACCCGGATCCTCGTGACCATCCCCATGAACGGTCAGGTATGACATGACAGCTCCAACACCGCGACAGAGCCCCCTGCGCGTCATTCTGGCCGACGACCATACGGTGATGCGCGCCGGGCTTGTAGCGCTGCTGGCCTCCGAACCAACCATCGACATCGTCGGCGAGGCCGGCGACGGCCGAGAGGCAGTGCGGCTCGTCGAGCAGCTCCAGCCGGACGTGGCACTTGTCGATCTACGGATGCCGGTTCTCGACGGGGTGGGCGCCACCGCCGAGATCGTCTCGCGCCCCGGGCGGACCAGGGTGCTGATCCTGACCACGTACGAAACCGATGCGGACATCGAGCGCGGCGTGGAGGCGGGAGCAACCGGCTATCTCCTCAAGGACGCAACCCGCGACCAACTCGTCGAAGCGATCCACTCGGCCTCCCGGGGCGAGACCGTCCTCGCCCCGCGCGTCGCGCAACGGCTGGTGGCCAGAATGCGGCAGCCCTCGCCCGTGACACTCACCCCGCGCGAGTCGGAGGTGCTCGACGCGGTGGCCGACGGACTGTCCAACGCGGAGATCGGCCGACGCCTGTTCATCGGGGAGGCCACGGTGAAGACCCATCTCCTGCGGATATTTGCCAAGCTCGACGTCAGCGACCGCACACGCGCGGTGGTTGTCGCCATGAACGGCGGCCTCCTCCAACGGCGTTAGACCCAGCCCCGGGTCACTGCCCCGGGGGTCCAACGGCCCCTCCTCGGATTCGCGCCACCCTTCCAGTCCCCGAGGGCGCAACATCGGCACCGCTGACATGCAGTAAAGGACCGACGGGTTCCTCCGCCGGGCTCCGGCACCGAGCGCTCAACCATCAACACGCTGCCGCACTGCCGAGACCTCTGGCCGAGACGATCCCTGACACGGTCGCAGCCTTGGATCCGGCGTTTATGAGCCATGGCAGACCCGATTGCGTCCCGCGAGTCCGGCCGTCCGACCACGAGGCCCGTACAGCGCTCTGTGCCCGCTGCATCGTCAGGACCGGGGCCGAGGCCACGCTGCCGTCCTGGCGGCGGCGAGCGGGATCCCGTCCGGCAGGGAAGGCCGTTCCGGCCCGGGCGGCCTTTCCCTGGTCGCTCCGGCCCTTGCCGTCCAATTGAAGGATACCCGTCAGAAAAGGCGGAACTGTAAAATCCCAATAGATTATCAGTATTACTAGTAACCCACTTGGTGGAAGGTCGAATTATTCGCATTCCGCCCGGCTGGTCCGCCTGGTTCATTGAAAATTGGACGGGGTGGCGAATGCTGCCATGGCGGTCCGGCGCATCAAGACGAGGCTTGAATCAGACGGTTGAGGGCGCCTGAAAGGGAAATGCAAACAGAGCGGGTTCGCCCGGCGTCCTCGCTCGGGTTCGCCTGGTCCGCAAGGCAGTTCACATGAGTCTCCGGGTGCGAATTCTTCAATGCGTGACAACCGACGTCCGAAGCGTCGGTCCAGCGAGCCCGCAGGAAGTCGTCAGTTCCTCCTTCGCGGTCTGTGCATTCTTCTGTACTGGTTCCTTCGTAAAGGTGCTGCGGATGGAAAATTGCGAACCACTGCCCGATGGCGATCCGGAGAAGGATTCCGGTCCGGTGCAGCGGGTGAGAGCGCTCGCACTCCCGGCGTGCGTTGTCCTGCGCGTGCTGGCTTATCCGTTCCTGCTGGTGGCCACAGTTTCGGTGGCCGCGGCGGCGCTGTGTCTCGACTGGGATCCGGAGCGTGTGAGCCCGCTCTTCCTGGTCGGCACCATCGCCTACCTCACCGTTCTCGAACGTCTGATTCCGTATCGGCGCGCCTGGCACCCGAGCCCCGGTGAATGGCGTTGGTACGGCATCTACTTCCTGCTGACGATGGCGGCCAGCGCCCTGGCGCAATATGCGGTCACCGCGGCTGTCTCCGTGGTGACGCCCGACGAACCGGCGTTCAATCTCTGGGCCGAAATACCCGCAGCCCTGCTGACCGGCTCACTGGCCAGTTATCTCGTGCACCGAATGGGGCACGCCAACCCGATATTGTGGCGACTGCACGGTGTGCACCATGTGCCGCAGAAAGTCAACGTCGCCAATAACGGTGTCAATCACGTTCTCGACATCGTCCTTGCGCAGGGGGCAGTGCAACTGGCTCTGGCGTCGGTCGGGTTCTCCCATGGCTCCGTCTTCGTCGTGGGTCTTTTCGTGGCAGCACAGGGCTATTTCGTCCATGCCAACATCGACGTGCGAATCGGCCGGCTCAATCATGTGCTCGCCAGTCCCGAACAACACCGCCTGCATCACAGCACCGAGCTGTCCGAGGCGGGCCACTACGGCTCGGATCTGTCGATCTGGGACCACCTCTTCGACAGCTACACCTGGCGGCCCGGCCGTGAGCCGATCGCGGTCGGAATCGGCGATCCCGAGTCGTTCCCCCCGACCGGCGAGATCGCCGACACCCTTCTCCACCCCTGGCGCCGTGCGAAGAGGGCCGGGCCCGGTTCCGTCTGACCGCTGTCTTCTTCGGGAAACCGCACCGCCCTCCCACATCCATGCCGTGCCGCTCTGCCACGACTTGAGGAGTACGACCTTGCCCGACGTGAACAGTGCCTCTGTGAGCGACAAAGTTGCGATCATCGGCATGGGCTGCCGACTGCCCGGCGGTGCATCGGACCACCGCACATACTGGCAGAACCTCATGGACGGCAAGGACTGCATCACACCGACACCGGCGGACCGATACGACGTCACGACGCTCGGCAGCAGATACAAGGAGAAACCCGGACGTCTGATCGGTGGCCGAGGTGGATACATCGACGGTTTCGACGAGTTCGACCCCGGATTCTTCGGTATCAGCCCGCGTGAGGCCGACCAAATGGACCCGCAGCAGCGCAAGCTGCTGGAGGTGGCCTGGGAGGCGCTGGAGGACGGCGGTCAGCGGCCATCGGAGCTTGCCGGAAGCAACGCCGCCGTGTTCGTCGGCGCGTTCACGCTGGACTACAAGATCCTCCAGTTCTCCGACCTGAGCTTTGCCTCACTGACCGCGCACACCGCCACCGGCACCATGATGACGATGGTCTCGAACCGTCTCTCGTACTGTTTCGACTTCCGAGGTCCCAGCCTGTCGATCGACACCGCGTGCAGTTCCTCCCTGGTGGCGGTGCACCTCGCCTGCCAGAGCCTGAACAACCGGGAGACCGATCTCGCGCTGGCCGGTGGCGTCCTGCTGCATTCGGCACCGCAGTACACCATCGCCGAGACGAAGGGCGGCTTCCTGTCGCCCGATGGCCGCTCGCGTACGTTCGACGCCACGGCCAACGGTTATGTACGGGCCGAAGGCGTCGGAATGGTCGCGCTCAAGCGGCTGGAGGACGCCGTACGCGACGGCGATCCGATCCACGCAGTGATCCTCGGCACGGGGGTCAACCAGGACGGCCGCACGAATGGCATCACCGTGCCCAGCGCGGATGCCCAGGTCGCCCTCATCCAACGCGTCTGCGCCGGAGCGGGCATCACCCCCGGTGCCCTGCAGTACGTGGAAGCGCACGGCACCTCGACACCTGTCGGCGACCCGATCGAGGCGAACGCACTGAGCCGGGCACTCGCCGTGGGCCGCAGCCCCGGTGCCACGTGCTACGTCGGGTCCGTCAAGACGAACATCGGGCACACCGAAGCGGCAGCGGGCATCGCCGGACTGATCAAGACCGTTCTCTGCCTCAAGCACCGCCGTATCCCGCCCCACATCAACCTGGAGCGGATCAACACGGCCATCGACCGGGAGTCCTCCCCTTACCGGATCCCGACCGCACCGACCGACTGGCCCGAGCACGAGGGCCCGGCACGGGCCGGGGTGAACGCGTTCGGCTTCGGCGGCACGAACGCGCATGTCGTGCTGGAGCAGGCACCCGAGCGTGAAGCACAGCCGGGCGTGCCCGGCGAACGGGCCTGGAATCTCCTTCCGTTGACTGCCCGGACCCCGGACGCCCTGCCGGAGCTGGCGGCGGGCATCCGCCGCGAGCTGGCAGGGGTCCAGGGGTCCGAGGTGTCGCTGCCCGACCTCGGATACACGCTTGCACGCCGCCGCCAGCACCTTGAGTCGCGCCTCTGCGTCGTGTACTCCTCACGGGCCGATCTGGACGAGGGGCTCGCCGCCTTCCTGCGGGATGAACCTCACCCCCGGGTGGTCCACGGCAGACAGCTCGACGTCGAACAGCGCGGCCTGGTCTGGGTCTTCACCGGAATGGGGCCGCAGTGGTGGGGCATGGGCCGCCAACTGTTCGAGGGCGATGAGGTGTTCCGGGACGCGGTCACCCGCTGCGATCTCGCCGTCCGCAAGCTTGCGGGCTGGTCCCTCATCGAGGAGATGACGGCCGACGAAGCCGGATCGCGCATGGGCGGGACATGGCTTGCGCAGCCGGCCAACTTCGCCTTACAGGTGGGACTCGCGGCCATGTGGCGCGAGCACGGTGTGCGGCCCGACGCCGTGGTCGGTCACAGCACCGGCGAGATCGCCGCCTTCTACGAGGCGGGGGTCTACACACTGGAGGACGCGGTCAGGATCGTGGTACACCGCAGCCGGCTCCAGCAGAGGCTCACCGGGACCGGCACGATGCTCGCCGTGAGTCTGCCGGAGGAGGAGGCACAGCTCCGGGCGGGCGCGTACGGGGACCGGGTGTCCGTGGCCGCGGTCAACAGCCCCTCGGCGGTCACGCTGGCCGGGGACCGGGACGCACTGGCCGAGCTGGCGGACGGGCTCCGCTCCGAGCAGATCTTCGCCAAGTTTCTGACGGTGCAGGTCCCGTACCACAGCGCGGGCATGGAGGCGATCAAGGACGAACTGCTGGCCTCACTGGACGGGCTGGCCCCCCGGGCAGCGACGGTTCCGCTGTATCTGACGGGCCAGGAGGGCACGGCGCACGGCAGTGAGCTGGACGCGGGCTACTGGTGGAAGAACGTCCGCCACCGGGTCCGCTTCCGCTCGGCCGTCGACCGGCTCGCCGACGACGGGTACGGGCTGTTTCTGGAGATCGGCCCGCATCCGGTGCTCGGTCACTCCATCCGTGAATGCCTCGACGGCCGGGGGACGGACGTACGTACCCTTCCGTCGATCCGCCGCCAGGAGAACGAACCGGAGCGCTTCGCCGCCTCGCTGGCAGAGCTGCACAACCTCGGTGTCGCCGTCGCGTGGGAAACCCTGCACCCGGTGGGCACTCCGGTGGCCCTTCCCCGCTACCCGTGGAAGCGCGACCGCCACTGGACGGAACCCGGCCCCGTGGCGCAGGTCCGCCTCGGGCACGCCGACCACCCTCTGCTGGGCCGCCGCACGACACACACCGAACCGACCTGGCACACCACCCTGGACACCGAGCGGCTGCCCTACCTCGACGACCACCGCATCCAGTCCACTGTGGTCTTCCCGGCAGCGGGGTATCTGGAGATGGCCACGCAGGCGGTCCGATCCCTGACCGGCGGCACCCATGCCGTACTGACGGACATCGAATTCCGCAAAGCGCTCTTCCTGCCCGAGGGCGAGGACCGGGCCGTGCGTCTCACGCTCTCCTCGCAGAACGCGGCGTTCACGATTGCTTCGGCAGGGGCGGACGAGGGCGACCGGGCAGTGCACGCGAGCGGTGTCGTGCGTTCCGGGCAACCGCGCCCGGCCGGCCCGCCTGTCGATACCGCCGCCCTCCGGGCACGCACCCTGCGCCGGCTGGACGGCAAGGACTGCTACGCGGCGCTGGCCGCTCTGGGTTACGACTACGGTCCCGCGTTCCGGGCCATCGAAGAGGTGTGGATCGGTTCCGGTGAGGTGCTCGCCCGGCTCCGCCCGCCTGCGGTGATCGGTGACGACGCGGCCCGACACCACATCCATCCCGTGCTGCTCGACGCCTGCTTCCAGTCGTTGCTGACGACGCAGCTCCTCGAAGACGGCGAGGACCGGCAGACCTCCGGCATCCGCCTGCCCCTGTCGATCGACGAGGTGTGCCTCGCCCCGGCGGGAGACCAGCCGATCTGGGTGCATGCCACCGTGACCCGCAGCGACGGGGACGAGCTCGTCGGGGACATCGACGTCTACGCGGACAGCGGTGAACCTCTGGGCGGTATCGGTGGGTTCCGCGCAGCCGACGTGGAAAAGGCGTCCACGGCGGTCGGACTCGGCACGATTGATTCCTGGCTCGCCGAGACCGTCTGGATCGACAGGCCCTTCGACGCCGCCGAGAACGAGGCCGACTCCGGCAGTCCCGTCTCCACCGGCAGTGACTGGCTGGTGTTCGTCGATCGGCAAGGCGTGGGCGACGCCCTGAGCGCCCTGCTCACCGCGCGCGGCGAGCGCTGCCACCTCGTGCGTCCCGGGGACTCGTACCGGAAGGGGGGCGAGGGAAGGGAATCCACTGTCGTCCCGGGGTCCGCCACGGACCTGGAGCAGCTCTTCGCCGACCTGGGCACGGGCGGCAGGGACGGCGAGGGCGGCCGGCCCTCCTTCGGCACCATCGTGCATCTGTGGAATCTCGACCTGCCGCACCTTGCTGAGGCCTCGCGGCAGGACCTCGTACGGCACAGCGGCACCGGGACGTACTCACTGATCGCCCTCGCCCGGACGCTGCTGCGCCACGGGGCCGGCGGCCGGCTGCACATCGTGACCCGCGGCGCGCAGCACGTCGAGCCAGGCGAGAGCGTCGAACCTCTGGGGGCACCCGCGTGGGGGGTCGGCCGGGTGCTCAGGCACCAGGAGTTGATCTCCCACCGCGGCAAGCTGATCGACCTGGATCCCGGCCGTCCGGAAGACGAGGGATGCCTGGCCGAGGCGCAGGCGCTGCTGCGCGAGATCCTGACCGACGACGAGGAGGAGATCGCGCTGCGTGGCGCCGGCCGCCTCACCAGCAGGGTGCGGCGGGCCGAAGGGCTGACCCGCCCCCTGCCGCTGAACCTGCGCGCCGACGCGAACTACCTTGTCACCGGCGCCTTCGGGGCGCTCGGCCGGCTGCTCTGCCGGACACTCGTACGGCGTGGGGCGCGCAGTCTGATCCTGATCGGACGCACCGCGCTGCCGGAGCGCTCCGCCTGGCGCGGTCTTGATCCCGCTACTGCCGAGAGCCGTGCCGTGGCATTCGTCAAGGAGTTGGAGGCGCTCGGGGCGCGGGTCGTCCTGGCACCGCTCGACATCACCGATGAGGCCGCGTTCACGGCCTGGCTCGAAGCTCACCGGCACACCGACCCGCTGCCGGTCCGCGGGGTGTTCCATCTCGCCGGGCAGGTCCGCGACACACTCGTCGCGGACATGGACCGACGGACGTTCGCCGAGGCACACGATCCCAAGGCCGTCGGCGCGTATCTGCTGCACCGGCATCTGCGGGACGAACCGCTCGACCACTTCGTCCTGTTCGCCTCGATCGCTTCGCTCATGACCACGGCGGGCCAGACGAACTACGCCGCCGGGAACGCGTTTCTGGACGCGCTGGCCCAGCACCGTCGGGCGCTCGGCCTGCCGGGGCTGAGCGTCGACTGGGGGCCGTGGGCCACCGGCATGATCGAGGAGCTGGGGCTCGTCGACCACTATCTCCACAGCCGTGGGATGAGTTCGCTCGCACCGGACGTCGGCATGGCGGTCCTGGAACGGGTCATCGGCCAGGACCGGGCCCAACTGCTCGTCGCCACTGTCGTCGACTGGCCGGTGTTCCTGGCCTGGTACCCCTCCCCGCCCTCGCTGGTGGCCGAACTGGCGGCGACGGCCTCGGCCACGACGGTCGACGGGACGAGCGACGGCATCCTCGACACCTTCCGCAATGCGGACGCGACGGAACGCCTCGCCCTGGTGACCAGGCGGTTCACCGCAGTGGCCGCCTCGGTGCTGCGGACGAACCCCGATCAGATCGATCCGCAGGCCGGCCTCAACGCGCTGGGACTCGACTCGCTCCTGGCGATGGAGCTGCGCGCCCGGCTCAGCTCCGAACTCGGCGTGGCTCCCCCCGTGGTGGCTCTGCTGAGCGGAACATCGGCCGGCGAACTGATCGCACAGCTCCACGACGCCCTGTCCGAGTCGGTGGCGTTGGCAGCCGGCGGTGACGACACGGCGGCGGTGGAGGTCTTCGAGGACGAGTTCCGCCATCCACTGACGCAGAACCAGAAGGCCCTGTGGTTCCTCAGGCAGCTCAACCCCGAGGGCCACGCGTACAACATCGGGGGCGCGGTCGAGGTCCGCGTCGCTCTCGACCCCGACCTGATGTTCGAGGCTGTCCGCTGCCTGGTCGCACGCCACCCCGCGCTGCGGACCAACTTCCTCACGGTGGACGGACTGCCGTTGCAGCAGGTGTCGTCGGACCGGAGCCCGGACATCGCGCTGTTCGATGTGCAGGACCAGGAATGGGAGGAGATCCACCGCACGATTGTGGCCGAGTACCGCAGGCCGTACGACCTGGAGTGTGACCCGCTCTTCCGCTTCCGCCTCTTCAAGCGTGACCACGACCGCTGGGTGATCATGAAAGCGGTCCACCACATCGTCTCCGACGCGATCTCGACGTTCACCTTCATCGAGGAGCTCCTCGCGGTGTACGAGGGGCTGCGCCAGGGCCGTGCGCCCTCGCTGCCGCCGGTCACCGCGCGCTATCTGGACTTCCTCAACGCGCAGAACCGCTTCCTGGCCGGTCCCGCGGCGCAGCGCATGCTCGACTACTGGCGCTCGCATCTGCCGCCCGAGGTGCCGGTCCTGGAGCTGCCCGTCGACAAGCCCCGTCCGGCCGTGCAGACACACAACGGAGCCTCGGAATTCTTCGTACTGGACACGGCCCTCACCGCCCGCGTCCACGCCCTGGCCCGCGAGCACGACATGACCCCGTTCATGGTGCTGCTCAGCGCCTACTACGTACTGCTGCAGCGCTATTCCGGTCAGGACCACGTCATCGTGGGCAGCCCGGTCACCGGCCGGACCGAGCAGGAGTTCGCCTCCGTCTACGGATACTTCGTCAACCCGCTTCCGCTGCACGCGGACCTGTCCGGCGCGCCTTCAGTCGCCCAGCTGCTGCAACAGGTCCGTACGACCGTGCTGGGCGGCCTCGACAACCAGGAGTACCCATTCGTCCTGCTGGTCGACAAGCTGGGGCTCCAGCACGACCCCAGCCGCTCCGCGGTGTTCCAGGCCATGTTCATCCTGCTGACCCACAAGGTTGCCACCGAGAAATACGGCTATCGGCTCGATTACATCGAACTCCCGGAAGAGGAGGGGCAGTTCGATGTCACCCTGTCCGTCTACGAGGACGAGGCGGAGCATCGGTTCCACTGCGTTCTCAAATACAACACCGACCTGTTTCTGCCGGAGACCATGCGGCGGATGGCATCGCACTACACCACACTGCTCGACAGCATGACCCGGGCGGCGGCCGATCACCCCACCACCCGGCTGGAGATGCTGGGCGCTCAGGAGCGTGAGCGGCTGGTCAGTGAGTGGAGCGGCGCCGGGCGCGCCGCCCTGCCCCCTGGAGCAGGAGAGCGCGAGTCGGACGGCGTCCGCCCGGTGCATCAGCTGATCAGCGCGGTCGCCGCCCGGTGCCCGGACACCGTCGCCGTCACGGTCCCGGCCCGTCACGGGACGGCCCTTCGGCTGACGTACGCGGAACTGGACCGTCGCTCCGGGGAGCTGGCCCGGCGGCTGCGGGGGCTGGGGGTCGGAGCCGGCTCGGTGGTGGCGCTGTGCCTGGACAAGTCGTCAGACCTCGTCGTCGCGCTGCTCGCCGTGCTCAAGGCAGGTGGCGCCTACCTACCTGTCCCGCCCGACCACCCGGCCGACCGCGTCGCCCACACCGTGCGGACGGCGGCCGCGACCCTCGTCGTCGTCGAGGACGACGTCTGCAGGGACCGGATGGCAGGACTGCCGGCCGAGACGCTGACGCTGCGGGAGCTGTACGAAGCGGACGAGGAGCGGGTGCCCGCGGTCGGCGTCGAGGACCTGGCAGGCCTCGACTCACCCGCCTACGTCATCCACACTTCCGGTTCGACGGGGCACCCCAAGGCCGTCCAGGTCAGCCACCGGAACCTCGCCTCGGCGTACGGAGCCTGGCTCCAGGAGTACAGGCTGGACCTCGACGTCCGGGTTCATCTCCAGATGGCGGCCCCGTCGTTCGACGTCTTCACCGGTGACCTGGTGCGCGCGCTGTGCTCGGGAGGCAATCTGGTACTGGTCGACCGCGATCTTCTCTTCGACACCGAACGCCTGTACCGGACCATGCGCGAGGAGCACGTCGACTGTGCGGAGTTCGTCCCCGCTGTCGTACGCGGCCTCATGGACCACTGCGAACGCGAGGGCCTGCGGCTGGATTTCATGCGTCTGCTGGTCGTCGGGTCCGACGCGTGGAAGGCCGGGGAATACCGAAGGCTGCGCGACCTGTGCGGACCCCGCACCCGCCTGATCAACTCCTACGGGGTCACCGAGGCCACCATCGACAGCGCCTGCTTCGAAGGACCCGTCGACGACCTGGAACCCGGCCGGACGGTGCCCATCGGGCGTCCCCTGAGCAACAGCACGCTCCATGTGCTCGATCGGCACGGTGAGCCGGTGCCGCCCGGTGTGCCGGGCGAACTGTGGATCGGCGGCGACGGCGTCGCACTCGGCTACGCGGGCGACCCCGCACAGACGGCCCAGCGATTCGTGACCCGGACACTGAGCCGGGAGCCGGGCGCCGAACCCGTACGCCTCTACCGGAGCGGCGACGCGGCACGCTGGGACGCGAACGGCCGGGTCCATCTGCTCGGGCGGGTCGACGACCAGGTCAAGCTCCGCGGCCATCGGATCGAGATCGGCGAGATCGAGGCACACCTCGCCCAGTGGCCCCAGCTGGCCCGGACGGTCGTCACGGTGCGCCCCGACGCCCGGGGGGAGGATGCGCTCTGCGCCTACTGCGTACCGGCGGACGGAGCAGCGCTGGACCGGCGCGCGTTGCGCCGGCACCTCGCGGGACTGCTGCCCGCGTACATGGTTCCTTCGCACTTCGTCGCATTACCGGAACTGCCGCTGACCGCCAACGGAAAGGTCGATGTCGCGGGCCTGCCGACACCCCGGTTCGACGCCGACGACGAGCCGGAGGAGATGCTCGGCACACCGTTCGAGGAGAGCATGGCGCGGCACTGGAGGGAGCTGCTCGGGCTGGAGCGGGTCGGCCTCACGCACGAGTTCTTCGAGGCCGGCGGCAGCTCCATCAAGCTGATCGAGCTGATCCACCGGCTGCGGCAGGAGTTCGGCGTCGGCATCCCCGTCAGCCTCCTGTACCGGGTCACGACCCTGCACGGGATGGCCGCGACGGTGGAGCGTCTTGCCACCGGCGGCAGCTCGGACGACCTGCCGTGCCTGAGCTTCAACAGCGATCGGGAGCCGACAGTGTTCTGCTTCCCACCGGCGGGCGGCCACGGACTCGTCTACCGGACATTCGCCGCCCAGCTGACCGAGTACCGGCTGATCGCCTTCAACTACGTCCCGGGCGAGAACAAGGTGACCCGCTACGCCGACCTCGTCGAGTCCCTCCGGCCCGAGGGCAGATGCCTGCTGCTCGGCTACTCCCTCGGCGGAAACCTCGCATTCGAGGTGGCCAAGGAGCTCGAAGGCCGGGGACGCGACGTCGCCCATGTGATCGTCCTGGACTCGCACCGCATTCTGGAGCCCTACGTCCCCGGCCCCCAACACTTCGAGTTCTTCGAGGCGGAACTGGCCGAACACCTGCTCAAGCACACAGGGTCGGAGATCGTCGCTCGCGAAACCCTTGACCACGCGGCGGAGTACCTGGCGTTCTGCGGCCGCACACCGAACCTCGGTGTGGTGTCCGCGACCGTCAGCGTTGTCACGGACGAGGAGAAGACAGCACTCTACGACGCCGGCGAACGCGGCACCTGGCATGGCAGCTCCACCACGGCCACGGCGGTACTGCGCGGCTCCGGAATCCACTCCGACATGCTCGACCCCAAGCACGTGGCCCGCAACGCCGAGCTGGTGCGCGGCATCCTCCAGGAGGGCGGCGCCGATGGCCGGTGACGAGGGCGACGCGTGGAGCGCCGAAGAGCGGGAGACGGACGGCAGGCCGCGTGTCATCGTGATCGGTGCCGGCGTCGCCGGAATGTCCACCGGGTGCTATGCGCAGATGAACGGGATGCGGTCCCGTATCTTCGAAAAGCATGTGCTGCCCGGGGGCTGCTGCACGGCCTGGTCGCGCGACGGCTACATCTTCGACTACTGCATCGAATGGCTGATCGGTACGGCCGCCGGCAACGACGCCCATCAGGTGTGGCGCGAACTGGGGGCGCTCGACGGCAAGACCATCACCAACTTCGAGATGTTCAACCGAGTCGTCGACGAGACCGGCCGCTCAGTGGTCTTCTACAACGACCCGGACCGGCTGGAGCGGCATCTGCTCGGTCTCTCGCCCGCCGACGCCCGGCTGATCCGCTCGTTCTGCCGAGACCTGAGGCGATTCATCGGCATCGAGCTGTACCCGTTCCTCACCGCCCCCGCCCTGCGGACCGTGCGGGAGAGAGCGGCGACGCTGCGCACGGTCCTGCCCGCGTTCCGTCTGTTCTGGCGTACGGCGGCGACACCGATGCACCAGTTCGCCGACCGGTTCCAGGACCCGTTGCTGCGGCGGGCGTTCCGCAACATCTTCTTCCAGGACCCGGAGGGCTTCCCGCTGCTCCCGTACCTGTTCAACATGGCCAGCGCCCATCACCACAACGCCGGTTTCCCGCAAGGAGGTTCGTTGGGACTGGCCCGGTCGATCGAGGAGCGGTACAAGGCGCTGGGCGGTGAGATCAGCTACCGGGCACGGGCCGAACGGATCCTCGTCGAGGACGGGCGTGCCATCGGCATCGAACTGCGCAACGGCAGACGGTACTACGCCGACCATGTCGTCTCGGCCTGTGACGGCCACACCACGATCCACGGTCTCCTGCAGGGCCGGTTCACCGGTCCGCGGATCGACAAGCTGTACAACGACCTGCTGCATCGTCCGGGCACCTTGTTCCCCGCGGTGGTCTCGGCCTTCGTCGGGGTCCGGGGCGACCTCGGCCCCGACCGGGCGCACAGCACCACGTACCTGCTCTCTCCCGAGGACGCCGTCCAGCTGCCCGGCGCACTGCAGAGCAGTCTGGTGGTCCAGTTGCGCTCCCACTACTCGGACGGATTCGCCCCGCCCGGAAGGTCGGTGGTCCACTGCACGTACTTCAGCGACTTCGCCTACTGGCAGGCGCTGCGCGCCGTCGACCGCAAGGAGTACCGGGCGAAGAAGCGCCAAGTGGCCGATTTCGTAAGGAACTTCCTGGAACGCCGCCTGCCGGGTACGGCCGAGCGCATCGAGCTGGTAGATGTTGCTTCCCCGGCGACGACCCGGCGCTACACGGGTAACCACGACGGCTCCATTCTGGCCTGGAAGGCGTTCTCCGAGGCAGACGACATCGCGGCCGAGCTGGTGGGCAAGGACCGGATGCGCCTGCCGGGCCTGCGCGGATTCTCCATGGCCGGGCAGTGGGTCGGCATGGGCGGCTTGATCCGTGCCGCGTCGACCGGCCGCTTCGTCGTCCAGTACCTCTGCGACGAGCTGGGACGCGGGTTCACGGTGTCCGAGAGCCAAGGCGGCGAGCCATGGCATCCCGGAAAGCTGGGCCGTCTGCCGCAGCTCGACAGATGGTCCGCGCGCGGGGAAACCCGCACATGAACACCGAGGAGAGCAGGTTCATGTCGCGTTCCGAACGACAGTCGATGATCATCATTGGTGCAGGGCTCGGCGGTCTGTCCACCGGCTGCTATGCCCGGATGAACGGCTATCGGACCCATGTCCTGGAGATGCATGAACTGCCGGGCGGCTGCTGCACGGCCTGGGACCGCGGCGACTTCACCCTGGATCCCTGTGTCAGCTGGCTCCTCGGCAGCGGCCCCGGCAATGAGATGCACCAGATCTGGCTGGAGCTCGGCGCGTTGCAGGGCAAGGAAGTACGGCATTTCGATGTGTTCAACGTCGTGCGCGGCCGGTGCGGCCGGGCCGTTTACTTCTACTCCGACCCCGACCGGCTACAGGCCCATCTGACGGATATCTCGCCTGCCGACTCCGCTCTCATCCGCGACTTCTGCAAGCAACTGCGCACCTTCCGTAAATGCCTCGCCGTCTATCCGTTCCTCAAGCCGGTCGGGCTGATGCCGAGGCTGGAACGATGGCGGATGCTGGCTTCCTTCGTCCCGTACTTCAACGTCGTGCGCAAATCCATCAGCGTACTGATGACCGACTACTCGGCGAGGTTCAAGGACCCCCTGCTGCGTGAGGCGTTCAATTTCATCCTGTACGAAAAGCATCCGGCGTTCCCGGTGCTGCCGTTCCACTTCCAGCTCGCCTCCCACGCGAACCTCTCCGCGGGCGTCCCCGAGGGCGGATCGCTCGGACTGGCGCAGTCCATCGAGCGCCGCTACCGCAGGCTCGGCGGCCAAGTCACCTACAACGCCAAGGTCGAAAAGGTGCTGGTCGAGGACGACCGTGCGGTCGGAGTTCGGCTGAGCGACGGCAGCGAACTGCACGCCGACATCGTCGTCTCGGCCTGCGACGGCCGCACCACGATGATGGATCTGCTCGGTGGCCGCTACCTCAACGAGGCGTACCACCGCCTCTACACCCGGACCATCCGTGAACCCGGCATGGTGTTCCCCGGATACTTCACGCTCTTCCTCGGCCTCCGCCGGGACTTCCCCGACGCCGAGCCCTGCACGACCTATCTGCTCGACGAAGCGGAAGCGGCTGGCCTGACCGGCCTACGTCACCCGAGCATCAACGTCCAGTTCCGCAGCAGGCATTACCCGGAGCTCTCCCCACGTGGGACGAGCATCGCGTACGTCACCTACTTCTGCGACATCGCCCCCTGGCGGGCTCTGGACGAAGGACCGGAGCAGGCGACGCGGACCCGTGGCGGCCAGGAACTCCACACGCTGCCGGTACGCCATGGTCGCGGGTACTACGCGGCCAAGCGGCGGGCCCGCGACGCACTCGTCGAATTCCTGGAACGGCGCCACCCCGGCATCGCGGACGCGATCGCAGTGCGCGATGTGTCGAGCCCGCTCACCCAGGTCCGCTACACGGGCAACTACGACGGCACAGTGCTCGGCTGGCAGCCGTTCGTGGAAAGCGGGGAGACGTTGGAGACGCTCATCAAGAAGCACGGACCCGGCCTGCCGGGACTGCGGAATTTCTATCAGTCCGGCGTATGGGCGACGACGGGCGGCCTGATCCGCGCAGCGGCGGCAGGCCGGCATGTCATGCAGTTCATCTGCCGGGACGACGGCCGGACTTTCACCGCGTCCGTCGACGAGAGCGGGCCGCCCCCCACCCATCTGGTCGTTCCGGTGGGGCCCGGACCGGACGCGCGGTCCGTCTTGGAGGACTGCTCGTCTCCTGTGGAGAGAAAGGGAATGGGATGAGGGCCAGGAAATGGGTGGTACGTGCGCACATCGAAGGCGTCCCCGACGTCGAGAGGGTCTATGGGCTGGTCGAGGAGGATCTCGACGTCGGCCTCGCCCCGGACGAGATGCTGCTGAGGACGCGGTACGTATCGGTGGACCCCTACCTCCAGGGCATCGCGCTGGACACCCCTCTCGGTGCGCACATGGGCGCCGACTCGATCATGGAGGTGCTGGAAGCGGGTCCTCTGGCGGCCCACCGGCCCGGTGATCTGGTGCAGGGGTTCGGCGGCTGGCGCACCCATCTCATCAGCAACGGCGCGGCCACCCCCTGGCAGACCGGGACGTTTCCGATGGTCTTTCCCGCCTTCCGCCGCCTGGACCCCTGCTGGTACGACGACGCGCTTCCGCTTCCCACCGCGTTGAGTGTCATGGGCGGTCCCGGTATGACGGCCTGGGGCACCCTGACCAAGTTCATGTCGGTCCGCTCGGGAGACACCGTCGTGATCAGTGGTGCCTCCGGCTCCGTCGGTTCGCTGGTCGGCCAGCTGGCCAAGCTCGCGGGCGCCCGGGTGGTGGGCACCACCTCGACGACGGAGAAGGCGGAATATCTCGACGAGCTGGGATTCGACGCGGTCGTCGTCTACCGCCACGGGGACAGCTGCGAAGCGGTGCGGTCCGATCTCACCCGGGCCGCACCGGACGGAGTCGACAAGTACTTCGACAATCTCGGTGGCACGGTGACGGACGCCGTGTTCTCCATGCTCAACGTAGACAGTCAGGTGGCCGTGTGCTGGCAGTGGGCCACCCAGGTCGGCCGGGAGGTCACCGGGCCACGGCTGCTGCCGTACATCATGTTCCCGCGCACATCCGTGCGCGGCATCTTCTCGCTGGAATGGTTCACCGAGCAGAACTGGCGCGCACTCCACGACGAGCTCGGCGGCAGGATCCGGAGGGGCGAGGTCCGCTGCGGGCACACCCTCCACCACGGCTTCGAGAACATCCCGGACGCCTATCGGAGCCTCTACCAGGACACGGGAGCGAGCCGGGGCAAGGTGCTGGTCGAGCTCTGACCGCCGTTTCCCGAACCCATTTTCCACCGGCCCGCCCAGCCGCAGCCCCTCCCGTACTCGTGCAAGCCAGGAGGTCCCGTGCCCCGCTCAGACGACACCCACACGATTACCGGCCCGCCGTCGCTGCCTCTGCACCGTCTGAGGTTCGACCCACCCGGACCGCCCAGGCCCATTGCGTTACCCGATGGCACTCAGGCCTGGCTGGTGAGCCGGTACGCCGACGTACGCATGGTCCTGACCGACAACCGATTCGGACGCGCACAGCTCCACGCACCGGACGCCCCGACCCTGTCGGGCGAATCCGGTCTGGTGGGCAGCCTCGACCTGATGTTCAACCAGGACGGCGAGGACCATCTGCGCCTGCGCCGCACCCTGCGGCGTGCGTTCACGCCGAGGGCCGTCGCCCGCTGGCGGCCCTGGATCGCATCGATCGTGGAGCAACGCCTGGACGAACTCGCCGACAGCACACCTCCGGTGGATCTGGTGGCCCGCTTCACCCTTCCGCTCCCCGTCGAGGTGGTCAGCCGACTGATGGGTCTCGACGCCCCGGCCCGGGAACGGCTGCGTCACTGGAGCCAGTACGCCTTCTCCGACGGCTCCCACCCCAAGGAGGAAATGGAATCGGCGCTGGCGGAGTTCGCCGATTTCGGAAGCGCGCTGCTGGCCGAGCGGCGAAGCGCGCCGGGCGACGATCTGACCAGCGTGCTCGTCCGGGCAGCCGATGACGAGGGCGGTATCCCGGAGGGGCAACTGGTCGACCTCGTGTGCGGGCTGGTGGTGGGCGGACACGACAGCACGATGACGATGCTCGGCAACTCCCTGCTCTACCTGCTCGGCGAACGGCCGGAAAGCTGGCCCCGTCTCGGCGCGGACGAACAGGCCGCCGGGGTGGTGGCCGAGCGGCTGCTGCACCTGGTTCCGCTCGGCGACGACCGGGGGACCGCGCGCCACGCCGCCGCCGATACGGAGGTCGGCGGCGTGACCATCCCGGCCGGCTCGGTGGTTCTCGCCGACTGCGGCATGGCCAACCGTGACCCCGATGTGTTCCCGCCCCGGCAGTTCGCCGACCTGTTCGCACCCTTGGAGGCCCCCACTCTGTCGTTCGGCGCCGGCCCGCACTACTGCCTGGGCGCCTGGCTGGCCCGGCTCGAACTCCAACTGTCCCTGCACCGGCTCGCCGCCCGCTTCCCCGGCCTCCGGCTTGCGCAACCCGCCCACGGAGTCGAGTGGCGACGTGGCACCACATCCCGCAGTCCTCAGCGGATCACGGTCACCTGGTAGGAGGACATCCGCGGCGCCGACCGGGGAAGCCGGCCCGCGTACGGCCCGCTGTCACTGTGCAGGTCCGCTGAGGGTGTGCGCCCGCTCAGCGCAGATGCACCGGCAGCGATTCGATGCCGTAGACGATCGACAGCTTGCGGAAGGCCAGGTCCTGGGGCGGGACGGCGAGGCGCATCCGGGGAAACCGCCGCGCCAGGGCCGGGTAGGCGGAGCGCAGTTCCATGCGTGCCAGTTCGGCGCCGATGCAGCGGTGGATTCCGTAGCCGAAGGCGAGATGCCCTGAGGTGTTGCGGTGCGGGTCGAAGCGTCCGTCGTCCATGACGTACGACGCATCGCGGTTGGCACTGCTCAGTGAGCAGAGCACCATGTCGCCCCGGGGAATGACCACCCCCGCTATCTCTATGTCCTCGCGGGCGAACCGTGGGAAGGCGATCTGCACCGCGGAGAGGTAGCGCAGCACCTCCTCGACGAACGGCGCGGCCATTGCGTCGTCCGTCCGTATTCGCTCGAAGACGTCCGTGTTCTGGAGCAACACGAGGGAGCCGAGGGCGATCGTACTGGCGGTCGTCTCGAACCCGCCGGTGAGCACGCCGTCGGCGAGGCCCGCGAGTTCCTCGTCGTCGACGCTGTCGCCGTGCTCCTTCACGATCATGCCGAGCAGGCCGTCGCCCGGTTTCTCGCGCTGCATCTTGACCACATTCCTGAAGTACGCCAGCGACTCCGACATGGCGCCGAAGGGTGCGGTCGTTCCACCGAAGAGGTCGAAGCGGTCCATGGCCAGTTGCTGGAAGTCCTGGCGGTCCTCGTAGGGAATGCCGAGCAGCTCACAGATCGTGAGGGAGGGGATCGGCAGCGCGAACTCCTGCACCAGGTCGACCGGGCCCTGACGGGCTTCCATCGCGTCGAGGCGCTCCTCGACGATGGCATCGATCCTGGGGGTGAGGCGACGCAGCCGGCGCATCGTGAATTCCGGGGTCAGGATGCGGCGCAGCCGCGTGTGCACGGGAGGATCGCTGAACCCGAGCCCGCCGGGGCTCTGCTCCGCTGCGACTCCGGCGTTCGTGGCGAGGTGGGCGAAGTCGGTGCTGAACCCGTCGGCCGATCCGAGGACGGCTTTCGACTCCTCGTAGCCGGTGACCACCCAGGCGTCCATACCGAACGGCAGCGAGACCTTGGACACCGGCGCCTTCGCCCGGAGCCCGGCCAGCTTGTCCACCGGGTCCAGGCCATCCCTGCGCAGCAGCATCAGCAGGTCTTCGGGCAGCAGCCTGATCGTGGAAGAGCCGATCCCGTACTTCTGGATCCTGGACAGGTAGGTGCGCCCGAACCGGGCGGTGATACGAGAACGGAACGTCGTCCTCAACGTGCACTCCATTGGTCGTCGCGCGGTCCGCACACACGGTGCGGACATGAGAAGGCTTTGCAGTAGGCATGGACACGGACTTTGGCCGGCGTCAACACGGTTTGCGCCGAGAGACGTTGTGTCGCAGGGCAGGAGCCGGAAGAGCGCTGGTAGCACACGGTAGCTGAGCGGACGGAGTGGGCAGTCGGCATGTCTTCGAAGCCAGGACCGGCCGACCGCCGCTGCATCTGCTGCCGGGCGTGATCACTGGCCACGCGGCCGGACGCGGGGCGGCCGGCCGACCGGTATGGTGCCTGGGGCCGGGATCCCCCGACGGTGCGGACCCGGTCACGCCCACCGGGCGGTCTCGCGCCGGTGCGGTGAATGAGGAGGCGTCTGCCGACCTGGTCCGGCGGTCCGGAGAGCTGGTCGACGGTCGGACGTTCGCCGACCCGTCCGCGAGTGCGGTGGTACGGGTCCGGGACGGCGTGCCGCCGCGACGCCCGCCCGCACGCCGTCCAAAGGACCACCAGCCTGCCCGAACAGCGCTGTCCGCTCGAACCGGGCCGACCGGCTTCGCCCGGGCCGCTGCGGCCCCGACGCGGCATCCTGAGACCAAGACGTCGGCCAAGAAGACCAGGCTTTCGTCCCCTTGGCCACGGCGCTCGCGACCGGCTGCGTCACACTGGTGTCCCCGTCACCGTACGAGCGAGGCGACCCGATGGCTTTGCAGTTCAGCGCCACCAACCCCGAACACCCCGCCTTCCTCCTCGAACTGCCCTGGCACCTGCCGCTCGAAGAGTGGCCGGAGAAGCATCTGGTGACGCTGCCGCGCGGCATCTCCCGCCACGTTGTGCGCTATGCCCGAGCAGGGGCCGACGTGGTGGCGGTCAAGGAGCTCGCCGAACGGCCGGCGGTGCGCGAGTACGAGCTGCTGCGTACCCTTGCCCGGCTGGGGATACCCGCGGTGGACCCACTTGCGGTGGTCACCGGGCGCACCGGCAGCGACGGGGAACCGCTGGAGCCGGTGCTGATCACCCGTCACCTCAACGGGTCCCTGCCGTATCGCTCGATGTTCGAGACGACAATGCGCCCGAGCACGGTGCACCGGCTCATGGACGCACTCGCCGTACTGCTGGTCCGGCTGCACCTGGCGGGGTTCGCCTGGGGCGACTGCTCTCTGTCCAACACACTCTTCCGCCGGGATGCCGGTGCCTACGCCGCCTACCTCGTAGACGCGGAGACCGGCGATGTGCACAGCCGACTCAGCACAGGGCAGCGTGAATACGACATCGATCTGGCCCGGGTGAACATCAGCGGCGAGATGCTCGACCTGGAGGCCGCGGGCGCGCTCCATCCCTCGGTGGATCCGATCGCGTTCGGCGCGGAGATCTGCCAGCGGTACGAGGAGCTCTGGAAGGAGCTGACCCGCACTTCGGTCTATCCGGCCGGTAAGTATCACTACATCGAACGTCGCGTGCGCAGGCTCAATGATCTCGGCTTCGACGTCGCCGAGATGCAGATCGTCAACTCCTCGAACGGCGACACGATCACTTTCGTCCCCAAGGTTGTCGACGCGGGCCATCATCAGCGTCAGCTGCTGCGCCTGACCGGACTCGATGCCGAGGAGAACCAGGCCCGGCGACTCCTCAACGACCTCGAGAGCTGGATGGCGACACAGGAGGACTACGCGCCGGGCGACCCGCTCGGTGCCCGTGCGGAGGTGCTTGCCCACCGCTGGGTCCGCGAGGTGTTCAGGCCCACGGTGCGTGCGGTTCCGCAGGATCTCCGGAGCTCGATGGACCCGGCCGAGCTCTATCACGAGCTGTTGGAACACCGCTGGTACATGTCCGAGCGGGCACAGCAGGACGTCGGTCTGGAGGCGGCCGTGGCGGACTTCAGCACCACTGTTCTTCCCGGCCGCGACACCGAAGCGCAGACGACGGGCGAATCTCCGTAACCCGCGTGGGCCCGTCCACCGGGCGAGAGGTGCACGCCCCCGGCCGTCCGGCGCAGACGTCACACACCTCGGGCCCACGCTGGGGGCCGGTGGCCCGCCCTTCGAGACCCTCGAAGCGCTGCTGCCCGAGAGCAGCCGCCTCGTGCTCCACACGGACGGAATCGGAACAGACGCTGCGGGGCGCCCCGCCGCCGAGCAGCCCATCGGCTCCGTGACGCGGCCCGGCGGCCTCCTTCGGACCTGGCGGCTGCAGACCTCTGGCAGGTGTGTGCCGAGGCAGGAACGGAGGTCCGGGACCCGGGACGCCTACGTCAGGGTGAGAGCGATCACGGCCCGGTCATCTTTCCCTCCGGCCGACCACTTGTCCGTGTCGGCCCTGATGAAGGACACGAGAGCCTCAGGATCCAGAGCCCTGTGGCCGTCACCGAAGTGAGCCGTCAGCCGGTCCATCACCGGATAGAACTCTCCGCCCGCGTTCCGCGCCTCGCTCACCCCGTCCGTGTACAGAAGGATCACTTCCCCTGTCCGCAGCGGGTGGGTGGTGACTTCGGCGCTTCCGCGGCCCAGCTCGCCCAGCCCCAGAGGCAGGCCAGGGGCGGTACGAAGCCGTTGCGTGCCCTGCGGAGTGAGCAGAAGCGGCGACGGATGACCGCGATCGACGATCCTCACCGAGCCTCCACCGGGCGGGAATTCCAGGATGAGAGCCGTGACGAACAGCTCCTCATCGCCCGCAGGGCATCCGGCATTGCGGGCGATACTGAGCTCAAGGCGTTCCGCGAGACGGCTCAGGTCCGTCCACTCGTGGGCGGAGACCCGAAAGCTCCCCAGGACGGCGGCCACCGTCTGAACCGCATCCAGCCCCTTCCCGCGTACGTCTCCGAGGACGACCCGCACGCCGAACGGGGTCTCGCACAGCTCGTAGAGGTCACCACCGACGAGCGTGCCGCCCTCACCCGCCTCGTAGAAGCCCGCTGCCCGCACCGGACCGAGCCGCTTCGGGAATGGGCGCAGCAGTGTCATCTGCACGGCCTCGGCAACCGAGCGGGCGTGGACCAGGCTGGCCTCGGCCCGGATCCGCTGCCGGGACAGCGCGATGCTGGCGATGCCGATCAGCGCGGTGGCGATGTAGATGGCCACATGGTGCTGTTCCGCGAAGTGCCCCGGGCGCAGGGAAGCCATCCACATCTCCAGCCCCACACATACGACGGTGATCCCGGCCGTGTGCCGCGGGCTCCGGGTGGCCGCCGACAGGGGCGGGGCTCCGACGAGCAGGAAACTCAGCGGTTCGCGGCTGTGGAGCAACGCCAGATCCACCACCACGTCCACGGAGATCAGCAGCAGGGGGAGCCACCAGACCCACGTCCTGTAACCGCCGGACCGAGGACGCCACCGCGACAGGCGCTTGATCCCTCCCGCGCCGCCTTCACTGGCATGTGACATATGGGAACCTTATGTGCATCTCATGCCCTTCCTCCATTGCTGTGCAGCCCCACTGGTTGTCTCTCATGGCGCCACCCGCCGCCGCAGGCATGGGGCAGGGATCAATGGCGCGCCGCGACGGTGGTAGGCGCCGGCTCACAGGCGGACGACGACCAAGGCGATGTCGTCACGGGCGCCACCGCTGACGCCGAGGACGGCCAGCAGGGCGTCGGCGAGGCGGTCCGGACCCAGGCGTCGATAACGGGACAGGGCATCGGTGAGCCGGCCGAGACCGACGTCGATGTCCTCGCCGCGGCGTTCGATGAGTCCATCTGTGTAGAGAACCAGGGTGTCGCCTCGGGCGTAGGACACGGCGGCCCGGGGGCGGGGGACATGGTCGGGGTGGGCGGCCAGGGGCGGGTCCGTGGCCCGGTCCAGCAGGTCCCAGTTGCCGTCGGAGTGCACCAGGACCGGGGGCGGGTGACCGGCGCTGCTGTAGGCGATCCTGCAGCCGACGGGGTCGATGACCGTCTGGACGGCGGTCGTGGCCAGCGCTCCCTCTACGGAACGGGCGTACAGGTCCAGGACCTCCAGGGCTTTGTCGGGCCCGTCGACGGCTCTGACGGCGGCGCTCAGGGCGCTGCGCAGCATGCCCATGATGGCGGCGGCCCCCAGGCCGTGGCCCACGACGTCACCGACCGCGACGGTGAAGCCGTCTTCTGGCAGGTCGACCACGTCGTACCAGTCACCGCACACGTTCAGCGTCCCGGTGGCGGGCAGATAGCGCACCGCGACGTCCCGGTGCCGACCCAGGTCCGGCGAGTGAAGCATCGCCTCCTGCAAGGTGACGGCCACCTGGCGTTCCCGGGCGTGGGACTCGTGCAGTTTCTCGTTCAGTCGCTGCAACTGCTGCGCCCGGGCGTAGAGCTCGGCCGCCATCGCCTCTCGCTCGCCGAGCGCCCCACCGCCCGCCTCCGGGCGGCCGGTGTGGGACAGGACGAACGCGGTCACGTCCTCCACCCGATGGATGATCCATGCCACCTCTCCATCCGGTCCGAGCACGGGGGTGTTGATCGGGGACCACCACCGTTCCTCGAACACCCCCTCCTGGCCCGCGACGGGGATGTCGTACTTCTGCACTGCCATCGTGTTCGGCTCTTTCGAGCCGAGGACCCGGCGCAGCGAGGCGCCCAGGTTCTGCACGCCGTCCGCGTCGGGGTCCGCCGGATTGTCCGGAAAGGCTTCGAAGAGGTGCTGCCCGATCAGGTCCTGCCTGCTCCGGCCGGCCGCCCGCAGATACGCTTCGTTGACATCCACGATCACCAAGTCGGGGTCCAGCACCAGGTACGGACTGGGCGTGGCTGCGAATACCCCCCTGTAATCGATCTGCGGTGTCACGGATCCCGTGCCGGCCTTCCGGTGCTCGAGGTGTTCTCGCCAATCTACGAAGCGCGTGGCGTCCGCGCCCGCCCTGATCCGCCATCCGCTGCCGGTCGGGGAGAGTGCTGTCAGCCGGTGGTGGCCGAGGGGGCGCCGGCGCAGCGCAGTGACATCGCCATCAGCTCGGCGACCAGATGATCGGCCGCGTCGCCGGTGGGAGCGGACAACGGGTCCACCAACACCTCTCCGATCGCGCCGGTCAGTGCGGCGGCCGTGACCTCCGGATCCTGTCGGGGGAACAATCCGGCGGCGACGCCCTCGCGAACCACATCGGTGAACACTGCGCGATAGCGGCGACGGAATTCCGAACGGGCCTCACCCAGCGCGGGCTCGGCCGGGGCCGCGAGCAGGGCGTAGGCCAGTCCAGGGTGTTGCAGGGCGCGGCGGGCGAAGACACGGACTCCGCACGCGAGTCGTTCCGCCGCGTCGCCGCTGCCGTCCCGGAGCACTTCTCCGAGCACCTCGACCTCGCGTGCCGAGGCGCGCCGGAAGACTTCCACGGCCAGGGCCCCCTTCGAGGGGAAATGCTGGTAGACGGACCCGACCGACATTCCGGCAGCGGCGGCGACCGCGGTGACGGAGGCATTCGCCCAGCCCACGTCGGCGACGACGGATGTGGCGCACTGGATGAGGCGGTCCTTCGCGGCGGCGAGCCGGTCCTGCACTGCGGGGGTTTTGCGGTAGGCCATGAAAGAAGTGGACCATTGTTCGGATCTTTCTGTCACCCTCCCCGCCGCCTCGTGGCTTTCTCCCGGGAAGCGGCTCTGTACGGATGGGCATCCGATGATGCATGCTCCGAACAGGGGTTCATATCTTCGGTGCAGCAGCACCGCCCTCACACTTCCGCATGCGATCAGGAGCCCGGAATGCACCTCAGTGCCATGCTGGACAGCGCGGTCCGCAAGGCCGGCGACAAGGAAGCCGTCGTCTACCGTGATCAGCGGTTGACCTATCGGGAGCTGGCCACTGCTGTCCGGCGGGCCGCTCGCGTGCTGAGGGATGCGGGGCTGAAACCCGGTGACCGGCTGGCGGTGATGACCTACAACACGCCTGCCTTCCTCCTCGCCGCCTTCGGCGCCTGGCACGCGGGCGCCACCCTGGTGCCCGTCAACCACAAACTTCAGACCTCCGAGGTGGAGCGGCTCCTGAAGCACTGCGGCGCCCGGATGGCAGTCGTGGACGAGGCCGTCGGCGCCCGCGCAACCGACGCCGCGGCCGAGGTCCAATGGCTGATCAGCCGACCGGACGAAGAGCTGGGCGCAGGGGAGTCCGACGCCCCCTCCTTCGAATCGCTGATCGAGCAGGCCGCGGAGTGGGACGGCGCCCGGACGACAGACGCCGGCATCGCTCAGATCCTCTACACCTCCGGCACGTCCGGCCGGCCGAAGGGGTGCGTGCACACACACCGCGGCATCGCCCTCACCGCCACCTACACCGCGGCGACCCTGCCGCTGCGACCCGACGAGCGCTTCCTGATCTGCATGCCGATCTGGCACGCATCGCCACTGAACAACTGGACGATGGGCACAGTCCTCATGGCCGGCACCGTGGTGCTCCAGCGAGAGTACGAACCCCGGGGGATGCTGGAGATCGTGCAGAGGGAGCAGGTCACTTCGGTGTTCGGAGCCCCCGTCGCGTTTTTGGCACCTCTCCGGGCCGTGCCGGACTTCAATGAGTTCGACCTGCACTCCGTGCGGGCATGGGTTTACGGCGGCGGTCCCCTCGACGCCGACTCCGCCCGCACCCTGATGAGCGCCTACCGAAGCACGAACTTCCACCAGGTGTATGGAATGAGCGAGATGGGCCCTGTCGGTTCCTCGCTGTCGCCCGCCGAACAGATCAGCAAGGCCGGTTCCATCGGCCGGGGTGGCATGCCCGGCGTCGACCTGCGCGTCGTCACCGTCGAGGGAAAGGACGCAGCCGCCGGCGAGACCGGTGAGATCTGGCTGCGCTCGGACACCCGCATGGTGGGATATCTGGACGACGAGGAAGCCACCGGGAAGGTCTTCTCAGCGGACTGGTACCGCACCGGCGACCTGGGCCGTATCGACACCGACGGGTTCGTGACCCTGGTGGACCGCATCCAGGACATGATCATCACCGGTGGTGAGAACGTCGCCTCGCAGGAGGTGGAGGCGGTCCTGCGAGGACACCCGGACATCGTCGACGTCGCGGTCATCGGCCGGCCGCACCCGCAGTGGGGCGAGACCGTCGTCGCCGTCGTCGTACTGCGCGACGGCGCAGAACTGACCCTGGACGGCCTGCGCACCTGGATGGCACCACTGATGGCCCGCTACAAGATCCCACGCGAACTCGTCCTGCGCCCATCATTGCCGCGTACCCCCTCGGGCAAGGTGACCAAGCCAGCTCTGCGGGCCGATCTGGCACGCTCCTGAGCATGCGCGCGGCACGCACCGGTGCCGTGGGGCGGCAGATCTCGACGGGCACGTGTGCCCGCCATGCCCGGAGCCCATGAACTCCGTCGGACCTGCATCACCCCACGTGTGCGGCTTCCGTGCCACGAGCGCCGCCCGATGGCCGTGGTGATCCGCCCGACTGGACCGGCGCCTTCGGCGTCGCCCCCTGTGAAAGGGGCCGGGCCGGCTCCGCGACCGACGCCGACTCTCTGCGATCGCGTTCGGCCGGACCGGTCTCGGCTCAGCCGCGTACGAGGTCCAGGTAATCCAGGTTGAAGTTCTGGTAGGCGGACTCGTCCAGATGGATGCGGAGGCGATGGCTTCCGGCTTCGAGATACTGGCTGACGCCGCTCGGCTGGTCGAAGAACGCACTGTGACCAGTGGTGTTGAGGACCTGGACGGCACGGTCCGGCTCTCCGCCGTCGAAGCTCAGCCGGTAGGTTCCGGCCGGAGCATAGGGCGAGGAGACCCGTGCACCGACCTTGTAGGTGCCGGACTTGCTGACCGTGAACGCGTAGTCGATCCACTCTCCGCCGCGGATCCAGCACACCGCGACCGCACCGTTGAGGTCGCAGATGTCGACGTCCTCATTGATACGGGCTACGGATTCCCGGTTTCCCTTGTCGGCGTCGTGGTATGCGACACCCTCGCCGCCCCGGGCGAAATCCTCGGCCTGGATACGAATGTCTGCACGCGGCTGCTGCGGCACATGACCGGTGCGCAGCCAGGACTCGAGATTCCCGACGTTGTCGGTCTGGATGACCGTGGCACCGAAGGTGTCGACGAGCGCGCCCCAGCCGCGGGTCGGGTCGATCAGCGAGGCCTCGTCGGTGTAGTGGTCGGCCAGACCGTTCCACATCGAGTTCACCCACACCCGGCCGGTGGAGCGCAGCCGGTCGATGACGGGCTTGCGGGCGACCGCGTCCTGAGCGCTGTCGAAGACCACTTCGTAGCCGAGTGGCTGTTCGTCGCCGAACTCATCGATGGAGCCGATGTTGCCGTCCTGGACCAGGTGCATGTACAGAGCTTCCGGGTGCTTACGGCGGAAGTCCCGCACCTGGTCCACGGGTGCGTCGGACTTGAACAGGCCATTGCGGACCGTTCCCGTGTCGGCCAGGACCTGGTACATCTGCTCACGGAGCGGCCATCCCTTGTCGAGGTTGACCAGACCTCGGTTCTTGGCGAGCTTCATGATCTCGGCCAGCGTCGGAACCCTCTCGTCGGTCACCGCCGCCTGCGCACCACCGAGCCCCTGCTTCAGCCGCAACTCCTTGATCTGCGCCAGGGTGAGGTCGGAGACCTTACCGGTGCCGTTGGTCGTACGGTCCACCGTTTCGTCGTGCATGAGGACGAGTTGACCGTCCTTGGTGCTTCGTACATCGGTCTCCACGATCTCGGCGCCGTCCTTGAAGGCCGCCAGGAACGCCGGAACGCTGTTCTCGGGTGCCTTCCGCCATTGGGCACGGTGCGCGGCGGTGAGGATCTTCGCCCGCGGGCCGTGGTCCTTGAAGTCACGGTATGCCCGCTCGGCTGGAGTGCCCGACAAGGCGGCCGGACCCTTCGCGGCGGACGGTCCGCCATCGGCCTGTGCGTAGGTGTCTCCGAGTGCTCCGGCCGAGAAGGTGAGGAGCGCCGCCGTGATGAGACCGAAAGTACGTTTCCTTGTCATGCACGAACACTGTCGGTGGCCGGCGAAACGGAGGCAACACCTCTGTGCACAAAGGCTGAACGACCGGCGGCCCTCAACCTCACCTTTCATAGAGGGAGAGGTCCATGCCCCGCACCGTGCGACGGTAGACCAGCGACATCTGGCCCTGCTGCATGAGCTGGGCCGTCTGGGCAGCGGTTCGCTCGGCGGATGTGTGGCGGATGCCGGTGGAGAGGTGACGGCAGGTGATCTGCCAGACCCTCGACGGCCGCGGCAGCCGCTGGGCCAGGACGGCAGGCGGCACCGGCTTGTTGTCCAGGCTTCCCCGGCGCGCTGCCGGCACGGCGGTCCCGAGGTCGTCGAGGCCATCGAAGACCTGCGGGTAGGCGGCTGCCAGCAACGGGCACCTGCCACCCGAGATGAGAAACCCGTCATGGGGCATGGCCCGGGCATCCACCATGTGGATGACGGCGGTGGTGTCCCAGGCACGGCTGTCCTGCCGACGGATGTTCACGTGAGCCGGAACGAACAGAGCGGACAGGGCAAGGCCCACGACGAGTTGCCGCGACCGCGTCGTGTGTGCGCAGGCAGCACCGATGAGCAGTGCTGCGGGTGGCAGGCAGAACAGCAGATAGCGGTAGGCGAAGTGCGATTCGTGCACGGAGGCGGCGAAGAGCACCACGGGCGGCAGGACCAGCCAGGGCACGGCGACCACGACGAGCGGGCCGGGGATCTTGCGCACCCGGGTGAGGGTGAGAGCCAGAGCCGTGATCGCCGCAGCTGCCAGCAGGGTCCTCATCCGGTGGGGCACGTACTCCTGTCCCGGGACCAGGAGCCAGCCCAGGAACGCCGGCAGTGTGCCGGCCCCGACGGGCTCGGCCTCTCCCACCGCTGATCGCTGGGTGAACGTGAACGCCAGGAGCGGAGAGAGCGCCGCGATTCCCGCGGCCTGCGACACCAGGAACCGCCACATCACCCGCCGGCCCGGCCCGTTCACCACAACAACCACCCCGTGGGCGGCTGCCAGCAGCAGAGCCATCATGTTCAGCCAGCCGAGCAGCCCCACCGAGGCGCCGTACACGGCCCACCACCGGCTGCTGCTGTCCATGGCCTTCAACAGCGCGCACGTGGCGAGCACCGCGACAGCCAGGACCAGCGCGTAGGAACGTGCCTCCTGCCCGTAACGCGACACGGTGGGCATCGCGGAGACGAGCAGCCCCGCCCACCAGCCCGCCCGGCCACCGGCCAGCCGGCGCCCCAGCCAGCCGGTCCCGCCCGCCGTAACAGCCACCGCCAGGGCCGAGGGCAGGCGCATCGACCACGCACTCACCCCGAACACCTGCCCCACTCCGTGCATCAACAGGTAGTACAGGCCGTGCACCGCATCCACCTGGCCGAGCAAGCGAACCAGTTGCGGACCGGAGCGACGCGCGACCGCCATCGTGACGACTTCGTCAGTCCACGGCGACGGCGAGGCAATCGACCACAGTGCAAAACAGAGCGCGACCACCCCAGGAATGGCCACCACCAGACGACCGGAGTGTCTCTGTGCTGACAGCGCAGGTGCGGGACGGTGCACGACGGTTGTCGGACGGTCTTGAAGCGGGGGCATCGCGCGAACCTAAGCGCCCCGCCGCCATGTCGGACTGCAACACCACGGCACACAGAGCACGTTCACCCTGACGTGCTGCACTGCACCACCGTGTCCTCTTTCTGCCGTCCGTGTCCTTGCCACCACACTGTTCCAGGTCCCGGAGGGCAAGCGGATCAAGAGCGTGACGCTTCCTCGCAATCTTGACCTGCACATCTTCGCCACCGGGCTCGGCCGGCACGAGCGCAGTGCGGGCGGCCCGGCCGGAGCAGCCGTCGGGGCTACCGGTCTGCGCGGCGGTGTCCGCCGGCGGCTCGCGGGGCGGGACGCACGTCGCGGCGTTACGCTTCCGGGGGGCCGCACACCCGGCGAGTTGGCTGAACATTACGTAGACTAGTTAGGTGACTGAGGCATCTAGTGGGGGAGACCGGTAGGAACCCCTCCGTCCTCTTTGCGAGGCCCGCCATGGCAGACACCGAGACCGTCTCCTTCCCGCAGGACCGCACCTGCCCGTACCACCCGCCGGCGAAGTACCGGTCGCAGGACGACGGGCAGAAGCCGCTGTCTCCCGCCAGACTCTTCGACGGCCGCCGGGTGTGGCTGGTGACCGGGCATGCCGAGGCGCGTGCGCTGCTGGTCGACCGGCGATTGTCGGCCGACCGGGAGAACCCCGCGTTCCCGGTGTTCACGGAGCGGGTGGCCCGGAGCACCAAACGGCGTATCGAACTGATCGGCGTCGATGACCCCGAGCACAACGCGCAGCGCCGGATGCTGATCCCGAGCTTCTCCGTGAAGCGGACCGCCGCATTGCGGCCGAGGATCCAGGAGACCGTGGACGGGCTGCTGGACGCCATGATCGAGCAGGGCCCGCCCACCGATCTGGTGAGCGCCTTCGCGCTGCCCGTTCCCTCCATGGTGATCTGTGCGCTTCTGGGTGTTCCGTACGCCGACCACGACTTCTTCGAGTCCCAGTCGCGCAGGTTGCTGCGCGGTCCCGGGGCTGCGGATATCGAGGCCGCGCGGGCGGCGCTCGACGAGTACTTCAGGTCACTGATCGAACGCAAGCGGTCCGACCGGGGCGAGGGGTTGCTCGACGAGCTCATCACCCAGCAGCTCGACACCGGAGCCATCAGCCGCGACGAACTGGTCCAGCTGGCCGAGATCCTGCTGGTGGCGGGGCACGAGACGACCGCGAACATGATCTCGCTGGGTACGTTCACCCTTCTTCAGTATCCGGACCAGCTGGACCGGTTGCGCACATCCGAGGATCTGATGCCCGCCGCGGTCGAGGAGTTGCTGCGATTCCTGTCCATCGCCGACGGCATCTCACGGGTGGCGACGGAGGACATCGAGGTGGGTGGGGTGACCATCCGGGCAGGTGAGGGCGTCGTGCTGTCCACTTCGGTGATCAACCGCGACGAAGCCGCGTACCCGGCGCCGGACGAACTGGACCTCGGCCGGGAGTCGCGCCACCATGTCGCCTTCGGCTTCGGGGTCCATCAGTGCCTCGGCCAGAATCTCGCGCGGGCCGAGCTGGAGATCGCACTGCGCACCCTCTTCGACCGGCTGCCCCAGCTGCGGCTGGCGGCACCCGTCGACGAGATCCCGTTCAAGCCCGGCGACACGATCCAGGGCATGCTCGAACTGCCCGTGGCGTGGTGACCGGACCTCTCCTGGAAAGGATGCAGTGGTGATGCGGATCAGTATCGACAGGGATGTGTGCATCGGCGCCGGCCAGTGTGCGCTGACCGCGCCGAAGGTCTTCACCCAGGACGACGACGGCTTCAGCGAACTGCTGCCGGGTCACGAGAAGGACGTGGACGACCCGATGGTCAAGGAAGCCGCCCGCGTCTGCCCGGTGCAGGCGATCACGGTGGAATAGGGGGGCGGCGGAGCAGTCCGGCTACGGCTGCTGAAGCCAGTCCGTGTAGTGCGTGGGGGCACGGTCGGCGTCCGCCGGCGCGGTCAGGACGTCTCCGGTGACCAGGGCGAACATGCCCGCCCGGTCGTCGGTGACCACGCGGCGGCCGTCGGGGTGTGCGGCCAGAGTGATCCGGCCGAGCTCGTCGAGGGGGAAGACGTCAGGGCCCGCGACGTTCCGGATGCCCTGCAACGGCGCTTCGGACGCGGCCCGCACGACAGCCGCGGCGACGTCGGAAGCAGCCATCGGCTGCAGGGGGGTGGAAGGCAGACGGACGGTGTCGCCATCGGTCGTCCAGGACAGGATCGCTTCGACGAACTCGAAGAACTGCGTGGCGCGCACGATCGAGTACGGCGTCGGTGCGTTCTTGAGGATGTTCTCCTGGGCGATCTTGGCCCGGTAGTAGTCGTACTGCGGCACTTGGTCCACACCGACGATCGAGAGAATCACATGGTGGCGGACACCGGCCGCCTCCGCCGCGGCCGCGAGGTTGTTCATCGACGTTTCGAAGAAGTCGATGGAAGATTCGTCGAATGCCGGGGAGTTCGTCAGGTTGATCACCACATCGGCGCCCTCGAGAACCTGCTCCAGGCCTTTGCCGCTGATCACGTCGACTCCGGTGGACAGCGAAGCGGGTACCACATCCTGGCCGGCCGCTTTCAGCCGTTCGACCACCTGCGTGCCGATCAGGCCGCGTCCCCCCAGGACTGTGAACTTCATGTCGCACCCTTCGTCGAGTGTTTCCGGACCCCGCGGGCGTCCGGGGCACACGCTCCGTCCCCGTACGCCCTTCGTCGTGGAAGCCTTCCACACAGCGATCGGCGCGGCTCGTTCTGCGGTCCGGACGGCGTGGCTCACCCCACCCGCGGCTCGCCCGCGGGTGCGCCGCTGTCCTGCTCGCGCACGGGGGCCGCGCCCGGTACGGGAGCCTCGTCGGCCGGGGCGTCCGCCACCGACGGCACCACCTGCGGAGCGGGAATCGAGCGGACCAGCAGACTGACCGCGCACGCCACCGTGGTCACTGTCATCACCAGGTACATGACCCGGTAGTCCAGCACCCCGATCAGCGCCGCGCCCGCCGTGAGCGACAGGGTCTGCGCCCCGTCCTTCGCGGTGTTGACCGTGGCGTTGACGCGACCCTGCATCCGGGCCGGTGCATACAGGTGCACCGCCGCGCCCAGCACCACGGCCACGAACGGCAGGCCCGCACCGATGAGTGTCGTTCCGACGAGGAAGAGCGCCACATCGCGTGAGACGCACAGCAACAGCCCCAGCGCGACGAGCCCGTAGCCCACGCAGCTGGTACCGACGTCACCCAGACGCCGTATCACCGTCCCGGAGATCAGACCGCCGAGCGCGGAACCGGCGCCCTGGATCGACGCCATGACCCCGACGAACGCCGCCGGGCGGCCCAGGCCGTGATCGACGGCGGCGAAGGCCGCGGTCTCCAGCATTCCGATGCCGCCGAGGAAGACGACCATCGCCAGCGTCAACCGGAACAGCAGCGGTGTGCCGCGCAGATACCGCAGGCCGGCGGCGAGGGAGGTGCCGAAGGACTCCTCGACAGGGTCCGGTTCCGACTCGACCACCTTGACCGAACCGATCAGCAGCGCGGCTGCGCTCAGTGTGAGCGCCCCCAGCGCAGCCAGCGCGACGCCGCCGAACGCCACGTACACCCCGGCTCCGGCCACCGGGGAGGCGATGCGCACGCCCTCCCTGGTGGCGATGAGGAGCGACCTGGCCTGGACGGCGTCGGACGACGGCAGCAGGTCTTTCAGCAGTGCCTGGCGGGCGGGGGTGGAGACCAGCACCCCGTAGGCGAGGGCTACCACATAGATGATCCACAACTGGCCGGAGCCCCGGACGGCCAGCAACGACAGCACGAGAACCGCCATGCCCCCGTACATCCTGACCAGCAGCGGTTTGCGATGCACCCGGTCCACGAGGTGTCCCAGCAAGGGCGCGGACAGGCCCGGCACGGTGAGTGCCAGCATGACCAGACCGGCGGCGGCGTTCGAGCCGGTGAGGTCCTTCGCCCAGATGGCGAGTGACAGAAACATGGCGCTGTCCCCGAAGCTGGAGACCGCCTCGCCGGCGAACATCCGACGGAACTGCGCATTGCGGCGAAGAAGCGCCCACACGGCTGACCTCCACTGCTGGCTGGGGATACGGCCAGGGAAGGCACCCGTACGACGACGGGTTTTCTCCCCGGCCCTCGGTCGGTGAGCTCTCAGTTCTCGCCCATGGCCACCCGCAGGCTCCGGGGGCGCATGTCCGTCCAGACCGCGTCGATGTGGGCCAGGCATTCCTCGCGCCCGCCGCTGAAGTCCGTGCGGTGCCAGCCGGCCGGGAGCGGCCGCCCTTCGGCCCAGAGGCTGTACTGCTCCTCGTCGTTGTGGACCACGTTGTACCGGGTGCCGGTCGTCTGCTCGCTCATGAGTCCGCTGCCTTTCCTGACTGACGGTTGAATCGACTGGAAGGATCTGTTCGGGCGCACGACCGGTGACGGTGTGCGTGTGCCTTGCTCAGGGACGTCTCAGGCGCTCCTCGACGATCCGCCGCACCCCGTTGCGGTCGGTCTTCCCCGAGGCGTTGCACGGCAGTTCGTCGAAGAACAACAGGCGCCCCGGCCGCATGTGGACCGGCAGGTCCCGCCGCAGGCGTTCGCGCAGTGCGGCCTCGGCCGCCCCGGGGCCGACGGGTTCGCCGGCCCCGGCCCGGCACACCACGGCGAGATGCAACTCGGCCCGCCCGCGCAGCGCTTCGGTGAGCAGGGCGACCGCCTGCGAGACACCTGGGGTGCGCTCGGCGACCGACTCGATCTCGCCCAGCTCGACACGGTGTCCCCGGATCTTCACCTGGTCGTCGATCCGGCCGTGGAAGAAGAACTGCCCGTCGGCACCGATCCGCACCATGTCGCCGGTCAGATAGGCACGGGAGCCGTCGGGACCGGTGATGAAGGACCGGGCGGTGAGGCCGGGCGCACCGACGTAGCCGCGCGCCACGCCGACCCCGTAGAGGCAGAGTTCACCGACCTCACCCTCGGGAACGGGCTGCCGCGACCCGTCCAGCACCTGGGCGCGCAGACCGGTGATCGGTACGCCTATCGGCAACGGGTCCCGATAGGGGGGACGGACCTCGGTGCACAGCCCGCAGACGGTCGTCTCGGTGGGGCCGTACCCGTTCCACAAGGTACCGACGATCCCGTCCAACTCCTGCGCCAGCGCGGCGGGCAGCGCCTCCCCGGCGCTGACCAGGTGGGTGAAGGCCCGCTCACCGGACAGAAAGGGAAGCAGCAGCCGCAGCTGACTGGGTGTGGCGTACGCGGCGCCGGGCTCCTGGGCGAGCAGCCATTTCGCGAAGAACTCCGGGTTGCGCGCACACCGCGACGGAGCGACTGCGATCGTGCCGCCGCTCGTCAGCGGCACCAGCATCTCCGGCACGGACATGTCGAAGACGATGCTGCTGTGCGCGAGCATCCGGTCGCCCGGCCCCAGCCCCATGGCGCCGGAGAAGTGGTCCAGCATGGTGAGCAGCCCGGTGTGCTCGATCTCCACCCCCTTGGGGAGCCCGGTCGAGCCCGAGGTGAACAGGATGTACGCGGCAGGCTCGTCCGCGTCCGGCGGGCCGGCGGTCCCGGTCGCCCGCCCGGAGATCACGTCGGCGACGGCGGCGCGGACGATGCCGTCGGCGTACGGAAAGGGAACGGCCGCCTCGCAGCCCGCCTGTCGGACCTGGTGACGGCGGCGCTCGGCCGGCGCGGCCGGATCGAGCGGCACCGCCACCGCGTCCAGCAGCCAGGTCGCCAGCAGAGCGACCACGTAGTCGGTGCCGTACCCGCACTCGACGGCGACCCGCGTACCGGGGCGCACCCCGTCGGCCGACAGCCCCGCCGCACGGGCGCGGGCGGCGGACTCCATTGCCGCGTAGCTGAGTTCGCCGGTCTCGTCGACGATCGCCACGGCGTCCGGCTGGACCTGCGCCCAGTGCAGGAAGCGGCCCAGAGAAGGAGCGGCGTTCACAGTTCGCCTCCCGTCAGTTCCTGCCGTACGAGGGTGGTGAGCCCGCGCAGGGTGGGGTTCTCGAAGAAGTCGACCAGATCGATCGTGACGTCCAGCTCCTCGCCGAGGAGGGCCAGCAGCCGCATGGCCTTGATGGAATGTCCGCCCGCGTTCAGGAAGTTGTCCTCGGGCAGGGCGCTTGCGGTGCCAAGCACCTCCTGCCAGAGCGCGGTGACCGTGCCGTCGACCGGGTCGCCGTCCTGCGCCGGATCGGCGGACTCCGCCCGGGCGCGGCCACCGGCCCCGGCTGACGCCGACAGGAGTGCCTCGCGGTCCGCTTTTCCATTGGCGGTGACGGGGATGCGGTCGACGACGATCACCGTCGGCAGCATGTACTGCGGCAGTTCGCTGCGCAGTCCGTCCCCGAGCACGGCGACGTCCAGGGCCGCCTCCGGTCCGTCCCCGGCGGTGTCCGGTGCCACGAAGGCGGTGATCTCGATGCCGTCGTCCGTCGGACGTGCGTGCACCACGGCGTCGGCCACCCCGTTCTGCCTCCGTACCGCCGCCTCGATCTCGGCGAGTTCGACGCGGTGTCCACGCACCTTCACCTGGTCGTCGAGCCGTCCCACGTACTCGTACCGCTCACCGGGCAGGACCCGCACCTGGTCGCCCGTGCGGTAGAGCCGCTGCCCGGGACGCCCGGCGAACGGGTCGGGGACGAAGGCCTCGGCGGTCTGCGCGGGGGCGTCGAGGTAGCCGTGGGCGAGCCCCTCGCCGCCCACGTACAGTTCCCCGGTCCCGCCGGCCCCGACCTGCCGGCCGGATGCGTCGAGGACGTACGCCGTGCTGCGCGGGAGAGGGCGGCCGAGGGGGACCACTCCCGCGGCGAGATCCTCGGCGGTCACCGCGTGGGTGGTGCTGAACGTGGTGTTCTCGGTGGGACCGTAGCCGTTCACCACAGTCGGGGGCGGGCCGGCCGCGAACAGCTTCCCCAGCCTGCGCGCATCGTGCTTCTCACCGCCGAAGAGCAGCACCCGCAGATCCCGGAAGGCGTCCGGCGCGAAGTCCACCATCTGGTTGAGGAGAGTCACGGTGAGGAACATGACGGAGATGCCCTCGTCGGTGAGGAAGGAACGCATCCGCCGCGGTGACAGCAGGACGTCCCGGTCCGCGACGACGAGGGTGCCGCCGCCGGCCAGAGCTCCCCAGATCTCCAGCGTCGCCGCGTCGAAGGCGGGATTGGACACGTGCGCGACCCGGTCGGCGGGGCCGAACGTCACGAAGTCCGCGTCCGGCACGAGCCGTGCGACGGCACGGTGCGGCACCACCACCGCCTTGGGACGGCCGGTCGAGCCCGAGGTGCAGATCACATAGGCAACATCGGCTCCGGTCACTGCCGCCGGGGCCACCGGGGCCTCGTCGGTGACGAGCAGCTTCTCCAACAGGTGGGAGGGCACCACCTCCGCGAGCAGTTCGGCCGCCGCGTCGTCCGGGACGACGGCCGCCGTCGCCGCGGTCCGCACGATGTGCCGGGTGCGCTCGGCCGGCTGAGCGATGTCCACCGGCAGGTAGGCGGCGCCCGCGTACAGGATGCCGAGGCATGTGGTGACCGACGCGATACCGCGCTCCATGGGCACGGCCACCACCGCGCCGCGGCCGATCCCGGCCGTCCGGAGCCCGGCGGCCAGCACGCTCGCCCGCCGGTCCAGCTCCCCGTACGTCAGCGTCGTCCGCCCGTGTCGCACCGCCACCGCGCCGGGGCGCTCCACGGCCCGGCGGTGCACCCTTTCGTGGATCGGTACGAACACGTCGAGCGCGTCCGTACCGCACTCCGGCAGAGGGGCGTCGGGCCGTGCGAAGGCGTCGCCGATGGCCGCCACCATGCGTTGGTGCAGGGCGGCCGCCGCCTCGTCGGTGAACAGGTCCGTGGAGTACTCCAGTTCGCAGACCGTACCGCGACCGGTCCGCGTGACCAGCCACAGCACCTCGTACTTCGCGGTGCCCGTGCCGATCTGCTCACGCTCGGCGCTGTGACCGTCCCACCGCAGCCCGCACCGAGTGGTGTCCATGTAGGTGAGGGCGGTCTGAGCCAGCGGGGCCCGCGAACGGTCGGTGCCGGACCGCACCTCCTCGACGAGCGTCTGGAACGGCACCTGCTGATGAGCCAGGGCACCGGTCACCACACGACGCACCAACCGCACCACGTCACGGGCCGTGGCCCCCGGCAGGACGGTGAACCGCAGCGGCAGCGTGTCGACGAACATGCCGACCTCGCCCGCCTGGGCGGGACCCCGCGACGAGGCCGGCACGGCGAGCACCAGGTCCCGGTCGCCCGTCACCGCGACCAGGCCGGTCACATAGGCGGCCACCCACGCCATGAACGGACTGAGCCGCTCCTCCTCGGCCGACGACAGGATCGTCGACACCTGCTCGTCCGTGAGCACGATGCGATGGGCGGCGCCCCCGACACCGGGCCGCGCCGGGCGGGCCAGATCGTGCGGCAGGGACAGTGCCCCGGGACAGCCGGCGAGCATCGTCCGCCAGTGGTCCAGCGCCGCCCCGGCATCCCGGGGCCGTACGGACACGGCCTGCCGTCCGGCGGGCTCCCGCTCCCACTCCGTGCCCTCTGAACCCGAGCCGTCCTCGTAGAGCTGCTGGAGCTGTGTTTCGAGGAGGTCCAGCGAAACCCCGTCACATACCAAGTGGTGCACGGTCAGGACCAGTTCACTGCCCGCGTCGCCCCGGTCCACGACAAGGGCCCGCAACAGCGGAGGCCGGCCGAGGTCGAACGGTGTGCGCACCTCGGTGTCGACGAGTTCGCGCACACTCTCGTCCGACACGCCCCGCGCGTCCACCCACCGGCAGGCCACGGAGGCCTTCCGCGCGGTCAGTGAGAGCGCGGGCTTCACGAAGCCGCGCCGCAGCGCCTCGTGCCGGGCCGCCAGCGTGTCGAGCGCGGCGCGCAGCCTGATGACGTCGAGACCGCCGGGGAAGCGGTAACGGACGGCGAGATGGTAGGCAGCGCTCCCCGGGTGTAGCTGCTCGGCGGTCCACAGCCGTTCCTCGGCGGCGGTCAGCTCCCTCGTCTTTGGCCCTCCCTCATCGGGGCCTGCGCTCAACGCCGCCGACAGTGCGCCGAACTCCGGGTACTCGTAGAGGATGTCCAGTTCGAGCTCCTGGCCGGTGAGTTCCCGCAGCGAGATCGCCACCTCCACGGAGAGGACGGAGTCGCCGCCCTCGTCGAAGAAGTTGCAGTCGTCGCGGACGTCGTCCAGACCGAGGGCATCGCGCCAGATCGCGGCGACGGCCTCACGGAGCTCCGTCACGGAATGTGCCCCGGCGGGGCCGGGCCGCTCACTCATCGGTCGCACCTGCGGTCCCGTCGGCCGACGGCTGGTCGCGGGTCACCAGCCAGTCGCCGATCGCCAGCGCGTCCAGCGTCGAGCGGGCGTACGTGGCGACCGCGACGTCCGGCGTCCGCACGATCGGCTGGCCGCGCAGATTGAACGAGGTGTTGACCACCATCGGGATGCCCCGGTCGTCACCGACCCGGCGGATCAGGCGCCAGAACCTCGGCGCGCTCTCCCGGTCGACGGTCTGCACCCGGGCCGAGCCGTCGACATGCGTGATCGACGGCAGCTTGTCGCGGTACTCCGGCCGCACCTGCGCCACGAACAGCATGTGACGGTACATCGACTCCTGACCCGGCTCGATCTCGAAGTAGGTGCTCGCCTCCTCCGCCAGCACGGCCGGCGCGAACGGCCGGAACTCCTCACGCTGCTTCACGACGGTGTTCAGATGGGCACGCATGCCGGGCGATGCCGGGTCCGCGAGGATGCTCCGGTTGCCCAGCGCACGCGGGCCGAACTCCATCCGCCCCTGGAACCAGGAGACGACCTTGCCCGCGCCGATCAGCGACGACACCTCGGCCAGCAGCTCGTCCTCGGCCAGCTTCCGTACGGTGAATCCGGCACCCAGCCCACGCAGCTGCGTCTCGATGTCCGCGTCGTCGAACTCCTCGCCCCAGTACGGCATCGTCATCGGGGCCGGCGGCGCCGGTATGTGCTGCTGGAGCTGCCACAGAGCCGCGCCGAGAGCCGTACCGTCGTCCCCCGACGCCGGCTGCACGAACATCCGGTCGAACAGACCGCTGCGGGCGATCACACCGTTGGCCGTGCAGTTCAGCGCGACACCACCCGCCATACACAGATTGCGGGAGCCGCCCGCGCCATCGGCCGTCTCGCGCAGGACATACAGGAGGCTCTCCTCCAGCTTGCGCTGGACGGTCGCCGCGACATCCATGTGCCGCTGGTCGAGCGATGCCTCCGGATGCCGGGCCGGACCGAACAGCTCCTCCAGCCGACGGATGGCCCCCCGGTGCGTCTCGCGCTCCGTCGGCGACTTGTCGTGCGCCAGGACGGGGGTCAGCAGCCGTCCGCCCGGAGCCCTGCGCACCAGCTCGTCCGCCACATTCGCGTACCGGCTCGCGTCCCCGTAGGGCGCCAGGCCCATCACCTTGTACTCGTCCATCCCCGGCAGGAACCCCAGGTACTGGGTGACGACGCTGTAGAGGATTCCCAGCGACGCGGATATGGAGTAGCTGCGCACACCGTGCAACGCGTCACCGCTGCCCCGCAGGACCGACGTGGACTCGGCCTCGCCCATACCGTCGGCCACCAGAACCGTCGCGTCGGGGAACCCGCTCAGGTAGTAGCTGCTGGCGGCATGGGCGACATGGTGGCCCACCCGGACGAACTTGCGCTCCCAGTCCTGGTCCGGATAGTGCGCGCGCAACACCTCGTACTGCACGTCCTCGCTGTACACCTCCCGGTACCAACGCCGGGCGAACTCATCGCGCTCGAACGCGACGGACGGCTCGTACCGGAAGCCGTGCGCGACGAAGTCGACGTCGTCCAGGGTGACTCCTGCCATCCGCAGGCACGCCTCGACCGCGTCGACGGGGAACGCGCCCGTACCTTTCACCCCGTCGTGCCGCTCCTGCGCCGAGGCGGCGATCACGCCCTGCTCCCCGACCAGGGCCGCGGCCGAGTCGAGGCCCTGCACCACACGCTGTTCCCGCCAGTCCAGACCGGGCAGCATGTTCTTCTTCACGGACAATGATCGGTCGAGTCCGCTGACACCGAGCACCAGCACGTCGAGTTCCTTTCGAAAGGGTCCAGCCGGATTCGGATGTGTACGGCGGATCAGGACCGGCCGGACACGCCCCCGTCGGTCTGATCTGTCGGATCGTCCGGGCCGGCGAATACCTCTGCCACGTCCCCGATCCAGGGCTCCCGCATGAGCTGGTAGTGGTCGCCGTCGGCGTACGAGACACGGAGCGTTTCGGCGAACCGCTCCCATCCGGTGATCGCGGCACGGACGGCCGCCTCCTCACCCCGGCGGGACACCACGAGGTGCACGGGGCCCGGGTAGGGGGAGGGCCGGTGTCCGGCCAGGCCGGACAGCATCCCCTGCCAGAACTCCATGAGTGACGCGGTGACGGGCCCGTTCAGCTCCGCCAGCGCCTCCGCGTCCACGCCGAGCAGCCGCAGCACGTCGTCGATGGCGTGCTCCGCCAGGAGCCGGCGCGGTCCCAGCCGTGCCACATCGGTACGCAGCCGCTCCAGCGCCGCCGCGTCCTCCGCCGCGTCCGGCCCCTGCTGGGGAGCGGCGTCGATGATGACGACACGATCGGCCACGATGCCCCGGTCCGCCAGCCGAGAGGCGACCTCGTGCGCCAGCACACCGCCGGCCGACCAGCCGGCGATCACGGGCCGCCGCCCCCGGAGCAGGGGCGCCAGTTCGCGGGCATAACCCGATGCCAGCGAGGCGAAGTCCGCCGTGTCCCCGCCGCCCATCAGGTCCCCCTGGACCCCCAGGACCTCGAAGGAGTCCGCGACCCGGGCCGTCAGATCCCGGTAGCAGAAGAGCGTGCCACCGAGCGGATGCACCAGCACCAGCGGCTGGAGGCCGGGAGAGCCGCCGAGGCCGATGACGCTGCGCAGGCCACCGCTTCGGCCCCTGCGCTCCCGCGCGTGCCGGGCATCGTCGAGGTACGCCGCCTGACCCGCCAGTGTGGGAGTGCTGTACAGCTGCGGCAGCGGAACCGTGGTGCCGAACGCGGCGCCCAGCTCACCCGCGAGCCGTACGGCCAGCAGACTGTGCCCGCCGATCGTGAAGAAGTCGTCCTGCCGGCCGGCGCGAAGGCCGAGGAGCTTGCGCCACACCTCGGCGACGCGCCGCTCCGTCCGGGAGAACGCCGACTCCGCCGCTCCACGGCCCGGTTCGCCCGGACCTCCGACTCCTTCAGGACCTTCGGTTCCCTCGGGCCCCGAGCCGGGGCCGGTGGTCAGCAGAGCGCCACGGTCCAGCTTTCCGGCCGGGGTGAGCGGCAATGCGTCGACCACCACGAAGTGCGCCGGAACCGCCGCCGACGACAGCCGGGAGGCGGCATGCCGTCGCAGTTCCCGCTGGTCCGGGGCACCGCCCTGGGCCGGTACGACGTTCGCCAGCAGCCCCTCGTGGTCCGGATGACGACCGACGACCGCGGCGGCCACACCCGGATGGGCGCGCAGCACCGCCTCGACCTCCTCCGGCTCGACGCGCTCGCCGAGCACCTTCAGCTGGTGATCCACCCGCCCCAGGAACTCCAGCACGCCGGATTCCGTGAGACGGCCGACGTCACCCGTACGGTAGAGACGGCTGCCCGCCGGGCCCCAGGGATCCGGCACGAAACGCTCGGCCGTGACCCCGGGCCGACCGAGGTAGCCCCGGCCCACCCCGGCGCCGCCGACGCAGATCTCACCCGCGGTGCCGGGCGGCACTTCATGCCCTGCGGTGTCCAGGAGATGGATCCGGGTGTTGGCGCAGGGCCGCCCGATGACGGGCCCGCCGCCACCGGTCACACGCGCCACGGTCGCCTCGACCGTCGCCTCCGCCGGCCCGTAACTGTTGAACGCCCGCACGCCGGACCGTTCGCCCAGCGCCGCCCACAGATCGGGCGGGCACGCCTCGCCGCCGAAGACGAGCAGCCGGGGCGGCCACGGCGCATCCAGCAGCCCTTGCTCGACCAGGAGCTGAAGCTGGACGGTGGTCGTGTCGATGACGTCCACGGCCCGCTCACGGTCATGGGCGAGGGAGACGAGATGCCCGGGGTCACGCCGCTGCTCCTCGCTCAGCACACACAGCGTGTGACCGTCGAGCACCAGAAGAACCTGCGCCAGCAGGAAGTCGGAGATGTACGCCGACGTGCCGGTCACCACCCGCAGCGGCCTCCCGGCACCCAGCGAGCGAGTGCGCCCCAGCGGCGTACCCACCGCATAGGCGGCGAGGCTGCCGTGCTCGATCATGACGCCCTTGGGACCACCGGTGGTGCCGGACGTGAACATCACATACGCCAGATCCCGCGTGCTCACGGACGGCAGCGCGGCACTGTCCCGGCCGGCCCCGGACCGCGTCCCGGCCCCCTCCGCGCCCGGCTCGTGCGTGACGGCCGACAGGTCGAGCAGTCGGTGACCGACGGGGGCGGCCTGCGGATCGTCGGTGATCAGCAGAACGGGCCGGGCCTGTTCCAGCATCGACCGCAGGCGGTGCCCCGGCAGCCCGGGATCGAGCGGGACGAACGCGGCCCCCGCCTTCCACACCGCCCAGAAGGTGGTCAGTGCGGCCGATCCGGGCCGCAGGAAGATGCCGATGAGATCGCCGTGACGTACCCCGTCCCGACGCAGCCGCCGGGCGAGGCGATCGCTGTCCGCATCCAGCCGGGCGAAGCTGATCCGTGTCTCGCCGTCCTCGATCGCGAGCGCGTCCGGGGTACGGGCGGCCTGCCGCCGCAGCAGTTCGTGCACCGGAACCCTGCCGGCCGCCCGGGCGTCCGTTGTGTAGTTCAGCATGTCGAGCAGCGCCTGCTCGGCCTCGCTCAGCAACGGCGCCCCGTGCGCGTCGGCACCGATGTCCGCCGCCACCGCCTCCAGTGCCCGCAGGTGGTAGTCGCGCAACCGGGTGACCTGGTCGGCCGACAGCTCCGCGGTGTCGTACTCCAGCTCCATCCACATCCCGCCGAGCACCGATTCCCGGCTGAGCGTGACGCTGAACGGGAAGCTCGTGGGGGCCACGCCGGGGACGTCGCTGCCCGGTCCCTCCTTGGCCAGCGCACCCGCCTCGGCGAGCGCACCGAACTGCGGAAAGCTGTTGTAGGTGAAGTTGACCTCGAAGAGCGGGGCGCCGCCCAGCTCGCGCCGGAGCGCGGCCATCGGATACCTGCGGTGCGGCAGCATCTCGCGCTCGGCGTCGAACACGGCCCGCGCCAGATCGGCCCAACTGCCCTCCGGGAGACGGAGCCTGAACGGCACGGTGTTGAGGAAGAGCCCCCGTACCTCGGCCCCATCGGTCTCCTCCAGCCGCCCGTTGGCCGTCAGCCCGGTGATGACATCCGGGCTTCCCGTCGCCAGGCTCAACGCACGCAGATGGGCGGCCAGCAGTACTGCCTTGAGCGGAACACCGGCCTGCGCGGCACCGTGCTCCAGAGCGGCGAGGAGCTGCGGGGACAGATGCGTGGTGACGCTGCGGTAGCCCGGCTCGTCGGACAGCTCGGCCGAATCGCGGGGGAGGCGGGTGTCGGGGCGGTCGGTGAGGAGGTCCAGCCAGTAGGTGGTGTGTGCGGGGGTGGTGAGTGCGTTTTGTTCGGCTGCGATGTAGTCGCGGTAGGTGGAGCGGAGGGGTGGGAGTGATGGGGTGCTGCCGTCGAGGAGGGTGTGGTAGGTGTCGATGATTTCGGCGAGGGTGGAGGCGAGGCTCCAGCCGTCGAGGATGGCGTGGTGGTCGGTGACGGTCCACTGGAAGGCGTCGTCGGACAGCACATGGACCGTCATCCGGCACAGCGGCGCCGCACCGATGTCGAACACCTTCGCCCGCTCGGTACGGACGCACTCCCGCAGAGCCGTGCGCTGCGCGTCGTCCCCGAGACCCCGCAGATCCAGCACCGTCAGCTGCACATCGGCGTCCGTGTGCACCAGTTGGAGCGGCTTGCTGTACCCGGTCAGCGCCAATGACGTACGCAGGATGGGATGCCGCTTCACCACCAGCGCGAGAGCCCGCCGGAAGACGGGAGCGTCGAACGGACCGGCGACCGGAAGGTTCTCGACGTTCAGATAGGGGTTGCGGTCGGGGTCGCGTTGCATTTCGTAGACCATGCCGACCTGGAGTTCGGCCATGGGGTAGGCGTCGTCGAGGTGGTCGGGGAGCCGGTCGCGGTCGTGGGGTGTGATGAGGGAGAAGGGCTGGGTGGTGGGTGGTGTGGTGGTGGGTTGTGTTGTGGTTGTGGTGGTGGCGAGGTCGGCGAGTGTGGGGTGGTGGAAGAGGTCTTGGAGGTGGAAGGTGATTCCGTTGTCGCGGGCTCGGCCGAGTATCTGGATGCTGCGGATGGAGTCGCCGCCGAGGTCGAAGAAGTTGTCGTGGCGGCCGATGCGGTCGACGCCGAGAACGTTGCTCCAGATCCCCGCGAGCAGCTCCTCCGTCCCGGGCAGCGGAGCGATGAACTCGGCTGCCAGTTCAGGGCGTTCGGTTGTCGGAGCGGGCAACGCCCGGTGGTTGAGCTTGCCCTGCGGGGTGAGCGGGAGGGCATCGAGGAGGACGAAGTTCCTCGGGATCATGTAGTCGGGGAGGTGGCCGGCGAGGGCTTCCCGGAGTTCACTGGTGGTGGGCCGGTCGGCGTCCGGCTCCGGTACGAGATAGGAGACCAGATCCGTACGGCCGTTCGCCTCCTGATACGGAAGGACAACGACCTCACGCAGACCGGCCACCCGAGCCAACTGGTCCTCGATCTCGCCGAGTTCGATGCGGTAGCCGCGGATCTTGACCTGTGCGTCGGCCCGGCCGAGGTACTCCAGTTCGCCGCTGGCCGTCCAGCGGGCGAGGTCGCCACTGCGGTAGAGGCGGGCACCGGGGGCCGGCTTCAGGTGATCGGGGACGAATCGTTGTGCGGTGAGCGCGGGTTGACCGGTGTAGCCACGTGCCAGGCCCGCGCCGCCGATGTGGAGTTCTCCGACCACTCCGATCGGGGTGGGGTTCCCGTACGGGTCGAGGACATGGATTCGGAGGTCGGGGAGGGCCCGTCCGATTCTGGTGGTGCTGTTGTCCAGTTGGTGTTCGTCGATTTCGTTGGTGGTGACGTGGACGGTGGTTTCGGTGATGCCGTACATGTTGATGAGGCGGGGTGTGGTGGAGCCGTGGCGGTTGGTCCAGCGGCGTACGGAGGGTGTGTCGAGTGCTTCGCCGCCGAAGACGATGGCGCGTAGGGCGAGGTCGTGGTTGTGGGTCTGGTCGGTTGCTTCGAATTGGCGGAAGGCTGATGGTGTTTGGCTGAGGAGGGTGATGGCCTGGTCGTGGACGAGGGTGTAGAAGGCGTCTGTGTCGCGGCTGGTGTGGTAGGGGACGACGACGAGGCGTCCGCCGGTGGTGAGGGCTCCCCATATTTCCCAGACGGAGAAGTCGAAGGCGTAGCTGTGGAAGAGGGTCCAGGTGTCGTCGGGGCCGAAGGGGAGGCGTTGTTGGACGGCGTTGAAGAGGCGGGTCACGTTGGCGTG